>JBJTUH010000094.1:0-61697 GCA_046080605.1 Vampirovibrionales bacterium | reverse complement strand
TTTGGTTCATGGTACCGTTTTTAGTCGCCTCGGTACAGTGGCATTTCGGGCAATTCATGGCTCTATTATAACATAACTATGTTGAGGCACCAACGCCAACGCCTGAGCAGGTGACACTACGTTACTGGCCTTTAGGGCGTTTTGCCATGAATACCTATCTGTTAAAGGTACAGTCTTATGCGTGGGTGATTGATGCTGGCGGAACCCCTGAACCCCTGTTGCATGTGTTGGCACAAGAGGGTTTATCGCTTCAAGGCATTTTGCTCACCCATGCCCATATTGACCATGTAGAAGGACTCCTGACACTGCATCAAGCGTATCCGAAGGTTCCTATCTGGCTACACACTCAGGAACGCTGTTGGTGGGATACCATGGCATTTCAAGCATCCTATTTTCACTATCCTGTGGTACCTGAGTTACCTGAAACAGCCCACGTCACTTGGTTACACCATGACGCTTTACACCCTGACCTGACATTAACGTTTGAACTCGCACCGCAGAGTGCCACTTTGTCATTCCAAGTGCTTCCTTGTCCTGGTCATACGCCAGGGGGTGTGAGCTTTTATTGTCCTGAATTGAAGCTTGTCTTTACGGGAGATACCTTGTTTAAAGGAGGCGTAGGAAGGTGGGACTTTCCTTACGGAGACCCTCATGCTTTAGAGCATAGTATTCGTACGGCATTACTGACGCTTCCCTTGGAAACGCAGGTTTTCTCTGGGCATGGGCTACCTACGACCATTGCCTCAGAACGTATGACACCCGACAGATACTTCAGTGCGTCATGTTAAGGGGTATAGACTCACGTTAAACCGTCGCAAAGTCGCCTAGAATCTGAGCCATTTCCTCTGAAACACTCTGGCTTCCGATAAATCCTTTCCCTACTTCGCCTACGGCAACTTTGGTCGCATCACCAGAGGTATCCCCAGTTAAGGTACCTGCAACACTTTCAGCTTGTTGCTGTTTAATCGTCGCTGTGTAGGCGGCAACACCGTCAGTATGATTTTGACGTTGCTCTTTGATTTTAGCAATGCGTTCTTCTTGGCTCTTACCTTGTTGTCCTTGACCATTGGCAGTGGTGCCTCTTCGGTGTTCAGCTTTGCTAAAGCTTTGCTGTCCTACGAAACGGGTCATGGCAAGCAGCTTCGTTGGGTCAGGCTTTAATTGAAGGGAAGAAGCTACGTTAGAGGCTTGTTGTAGAACGTTTGCTTGTTTCTCAGTTTGTTGTAGTACTTGCTTACTAGGAGACCCTTCAGCCCCTAGTAAAGGCTCTACGAATTGAGACTGTACTTGATTGATTTTTGCATCAGTCGTGATACTTGGTGTTGTAGGAACAACCACAGGCTTTTCTGTGGTTGCCACTTTAGGGGGAACCTCTTTTTTGGTGGCGTTTAGTTCTTCTTGAGCGGTCGCAAAGGTACCTGCAACTTCTTCGAGGGATGCTTGAGGCTGGGGTGTGTTAGAACGCAGTGTTGATGTAGGAGAAATCAAGCCACTGGTGGACGCAACAAGCCCATTCGGTATAGGGGTACCAAAATTGTTATTTCGTCCAATTTGCAACGAGGCATTATTCAGTGTTGATTGTCCTAGGGACGTGGTATCTCCGAGCCGTACGAAGGGGTTGCTTCCAGGCTTAAGTAACCCTTGACTTGTTTGAATGATATTTGAGGAAGTACTTGGGGGTAGCCCATTTTCCGTTGACAGTGAAAAGTTTGCTGTTTCTGTCAGGTTGAAAGGGTCTGGTGCTGAACCAGGGGTTTCTGAGCCAAAAATACCACTGAACCCGTTTTCTCCAAGACGGAATGGCGTGCTGGTACTTGCATTGAAGGCTTCAGTATTTAACCCGTCATTCCCTTGAGATGAACCTACGCCTAAGTTTGTGTTACTACCTGTCAGTTGCCCAGTTTGAGGTTGTGACACGATAGTGTCTTTAGGGGCAATGCTAGGTTCCTTCTTGAGTGCTTCTGGTGTCTTAGAAGCTGATAAGCTTTCTGGTAACTGAGCTTGCAATTGTGATTGCTTCTCTTGAGCGGTAAGCTTATCTTGTAATGCTTTAAGCTCAAGACTAATATGAGGCTCAGGTGGCTTGACCTCAGGTGTTGGGACAGGGCTGGGCTCGGTTTTAACCTCGCCAGGTTTTGCACCTGGAGTGGCATCGCCTTGAGGTGTTTCGGGTTTCACCTCTGTTTTAGGTGCTTCAGTAGTCGTTGGTGTGTTAGGAGTCGTTGGTGTGTTAGGGCGAGTTTCAGGTTGTTTGGGTGTTTCCGAGACAGGTGTAGGTGGTACCTCAGGTTGTGGCTCAGTGACGGGTGTTTGTGGTTCCCGTTGTTTTGTTTGAATGGTATTATTGGCTTCTTGTCCTAAGGAAACAAGTGTTTGTTTAAAGGAGGTAGAAGCGTTTGTCTCTGGCGTTTCGGGTTGTCCAAACGTTACAGTAGTTGAGGTTTTCGGGTCTCCAGTATTAGGATATGTAACGGTGAGTTGTTGCCCAAAGGTTGTAATTTTAGAGGCTACTTTGGGGGGTGTTTCTTGAGTCTGTACGTTGTTTCCTAAAATAGAACTTTTGCCACTGATGGTTGCGTCAGGGGTTGCTGTTTGATCGTACAACTGTCCAAATGTACGTGTTGAAGGAACTTGTTGTGATGATTTTGGCGCATTGGGCGCATTGAAAATTTCGATAGCATCTGGATTGAGCAACTCTTGACCTGTTAGGCTAGGTTGATAAGACAAGGGGGTATTTTGCCCCAAAGGCTGTTGACGCTTAACAAATAAATTGCTAAACTCAGTGCCGCCATTGCCACCAATGCTAATCATCATACGGGTAAAAACTCTCTACTTTTCTGTATCATCTCTTCAAGGGTATTATTACATTTCGCCTTACGTTTTAAGACGCTCAACATCATAGTGATGACTGAGGTAACTTCACCTAACACTATTAACATGATATCTCGGAGAAAATTGCCTCGCACTAAAGCAAAATCTCTAGGATTTGTAGTTTTGTAACGTTGTTGTTACATCTTTAAAACTTCCCTTTGTGTTTTTTAATAAAATCATTATACTTAACATGAATCCTATTGTTGCATCTTAAGATATAAATAAATTATAAAAGTTTTGAGTTTTTTACGTCTGGGGTATTTGTTGAAACGTGCATTTTGAAAGCCTATCGAACATCGTTTGATGAGGCGTTTGCTTCTGTGGGTTATAAGGTTTATCGTGTGTACGAGTGCTGATGTGTGGGGTTAAAGCGTTTCTATCCTGAGAAAAAGAAGAAGAAGAAGGGAGCCATTCTGAGCCATGGCTGGTGAGGTATTTTATTCCATCAATAAACTCATGACCCAAGGGCGTACACGGCTGTTTCAACGTGCGTCAAAACGTTCGGGGATTGCTGCGGATATTTCGGTACGACGGCATGCTATTTTGCAAGCATTACTTCCACGGTTTTATGCGTTAATCCGTCAAGCTCATGTGTCTGAGGGGGAAGGTTCTTCTCAGCCTGAAACCTGGCAAACCATTCTTGCAAGATTGTCTTATCAGGGACTTCCAGCGTTTGCTCAAGCTGTACGATACCATGACACCTATATGAGTACCCACACAGCAGTTCCTACGATGATGCACGCACCATCCTCTACCCATGAGATGAGTTCTAGGGAGCGTCTGAAGGTCATGCAAGCATGCACGCTTGAGAAAGGGCATACCCGCCATGGGTCAGCTTCCAAAGGGAGTGTGCGTGACGTTACGATGGTTGAAGCCAGTAGGGTATCTTCTCGTCAACGTACAACGAAAACCCAAGACGGTACGCCCATGAGTTCTTATGGCTTGCCTTTAAAAGTGGTTGAAGCACGTCAGGAAGAGCTGATGCTTTTATGGCCAGAAGCTTTTTCTAAAGAGGCTCTATCAGGGTTTGTGGCACAGTACCCAGGACACTCTTTTTATGATGCAGGGTTAATTTCGTGGTACGGCTATAAACAAAAGCGTGCTGCCTTGAGACGTAAAACGCTTCGTTTGTCTGCTTGGACGATTCAAGCCTTACAGGGCTGTGGTCAGGGGCATACACTTTTACGGCAACTTTCAAAGCCACCTAGTACCCTAGGAGACACACAGCCTAAAGCATGGCTTGACCCTTTACACTTAAAGCCTTTACTCAGTCGAGCACAATTTTTAAGGGTGCTTGAGACGTTATGTACAGAAGCGTTAAGAACCCCAAAACACTGGCAGGCTTGGCTCCCTCAGCATGAGCATGATGCCTTATGCCAAGACCTTCAAACCCTTTTGGTGCTACTCCAGAGCCAACAGGGTTGGATTGAGGTGATAGAACCCTCCATGATACACCAGAGCTTTGTTACGCACGATACCCAAGAGGTGTTTTATACGGTGTTATGGTTTCCTTACAATCCGTGGCATCGTGCCTATTTACGTTCGGTGAGAGGTCGTCCGCCCCTGCATTGGAATGCGTCTTGGCAATACTTAATGCACCTTGCCGTACAGCATACTCCTGTCCCTTTACCCCCTGAAAATATCCCTATGTGCTTTCTTGTTCCGACGTTCGGTACTATTCAAGGCTATAGTATGTTGCAGTACTCTCGGCAGTTTACCCCTAACGCTTCCAAGTTTATGCACCCTTTACCACAGCGTGTCGTGTCTTGTGGTAAAACGTGGTTTAAACAACGTGAAGCGTTGTATTGATACCTTCGTCATGTACTTCTGGCATTGGGATGGGACGGTGTTGTGCTGGGATACCGAGGGCGACACTGTTGGGTGGTACTGACTTTGTCACAACGGCATTGGCACCCACTTGGCTACAGGCACCTACGCAAATATTGCCTAGTACCTTAGCACCTGCACCAATCACCACCCCATCCTCTAAGGTGGGGTGGCGTTTTTGTCCACGCTCTAAGGTTTTCCCGCCGAGTGTCGCACCGTGATATAAGGTGACATCAGAGCCTACCCTAGCGGTTTCTCCAATGACGACTCCCATGCCGTGGTCAATCAGTAATCGTCGTCCAATTTTAGCGGCAGGATGGATTTCAACCCCTGTCCAAAAGCGTACACACTGTGAAACGACTCGGGCAATCAGCGGATGCCCTTTCAGCCAATACCAATGTGCCACACGGTAACCCCATACGGCATGCAGCCCTGCATAGCATAGCATGACTTCTATGCGGGAGCGTGCTGCGGGGTCTCGGGATAACACACACTGAATATCCTCAGTGATAAGACGTTTCAGGTGAAACACAGCTTTGATGAAACGGAAAGGCATACGAGGAAATAGAGTTTCTAACAAAGACATGACTGATGGACAATTTTCATGATGCGTCTTCATGCGATGCACAAGAGGAGGTTATGGCTGTGTTGCCCAAGCAATAAGAGATGGTTCAATCGGTGCATCAGGCTCTTGAGGCACTAAGGCTTTTGCGGTGTCCCAATCTTCTTGGAACAATGCTGAGCTGAGGTAGCGTTCTCCAAAACTTGGAAGTATCACCACAATATGCTTTCCTGCCATGGCTTCTCGTTGGGCAAGCTGTAACCCCGCCGCAAAGGCTGCACCAGAAGAAATACCGCATAAAATACCCTCTTTTTGTCCTAGTTGACGTGCAGTCTCAATGGCAGTTTGACTTGGAATCGTTATGACTTCTGTGAGTAAGGAAGTGTCTAATACTGGAGGAACAAATCCTGCACCAATGCCCTGTATTTTATGTGGTCCTGCTTGTCCTCCTGATAACACAGGGCTTTCGGCAGGCTCAACGGCAATCAGCTGGATGTCTGGGTTTTGTTCTCGTAAATACCTTCCTGTCCCTGTCATGGTTCCTCCTGTCCCAACCCCTGCAACCAGTGCATCAATGTTACCTTGACGTGCTTCCCATAGTTCTGGTCCTGTGGTTTTGTAGTGAATCTCAGGATTATGAAGATTCTCAAACTGCTGTAGTATGATGCTATGCGGGATGCTGGCTTGCAATGCTTTGGCACGTTCTATGGCACCCTTCATGCCTTTGGAACCAGGCGTTAAAACCACTTTAGCTCCAAACGCTTGTAACATGACTCGGCGCTCCATACTCATGGTTTCAGGCATGGTAAGGATAAGTTTATACCCTTTTGCAGCAGCCACAAAGGCAAGTGCAATGCCTGTATTACCACTGGTGGGTTCAATTAAAACAGTATGTTCAGGGTGAATCAGTCCCGCTTCTTCGGCTTGTGTTACCATGTTTACCCCTATACGGTCTTTTACACTGCTACAAGGGTTCATGGCTTCTAGTTTAAGCCACAGTATGCCTGGCAGCCCTGTGCCAAGCCGTTGCGCTTGAATTAAAGGTGTGCCACCTACATGGGCTAAAATAGAAGTATCCGTATGTTTGACAGGGGGAGATGAGAAGGTCATAGGAAAAAAGGGTTTTCTATGGTTGGGGGAATATTCAAGAGAAAGAGACGATACGTGCTGTTCTACGAACGATGAAACAGGAGGCACTTCATGTCAAAACAGGTACACCATAAAGAGTCCCTTGAAAGGAAATACCCTACAGAGAGGAGCAAGATGAGTGGCTGTGTTTCACGATGCTATCGCAAGAGGAGCGATGGTCTCTCTAATGGAACACACAGAATACCTTGAGGCAACCTAGCTTGGTCTCTAGTAGTCGTCTGTATCTTCTTCAGGTAAAAGTCCCTTCAGGGACACACTACATCGTTTACAGTGTGGATGGTCGTAAAGTGAGAGTATCAGTAACTGGCGTACTAGGTCTAGTAAGTTTAGGGTATCTTGAGGAGAGACTTCCTCATAAAAATCATCTTCTCCAAGCTCTTGAATACTACCCCTCGCAGTGGGTTGATAGTCAAAACCACCAGGTCCTGCTTGGGTAAAGGCTTCTTCTGCCGCTTGTGTAAGAAGAGAGTCTTGCTGGCGTTTGTCTTCTTTTCCTGCCCAGTGGTACAAGGAGGGGTCATTTAAGACAAAAAGCTCACGAATGTCTTGATGAACGACGGCATCGAATAAGTCATAGCAACTGGCACAGACGGTTTCAAGTATCGCATCAATGACACCTACGACGTAAAATCGTGCAGACTGATTAATAACCCCTAGTTGAAAGGTCGCATTGGCAGAGATACCATCGGTGGGGCTTTCACTATAATAGCCATCATCATCACCAAGTCGCTCAAACCGATACCGTGCCTGCACCGTAGGAACCTTACCACCAGGATAGGACGTAATCCAAGCGACAGGCACCTGTGTAAGGTCAAGACCTTGCGGAGGGGCGTGGGGAAAATCAGGAATGAGAAAAGGCTTCTCTTGAACAGTCATGAGGTTTCTTAACGCAAGGGTATGCGTTTTCTAAAAATAGTTTTGCTTTAAACAGCTCAAGTTTGTGAGGTGATTTAATTTTTAGAGCTTTACGCTCACTAGAATTTTACTATAGCATACCCCATAGAGACTGGTAAATACGTTCTATAACAACTCGCTTTAACACAAGCACCGCATGATGGTAGTCGTATGATGGCATGAATGAAGCGAATCACTCAAGGGTATGACTCACGAAAGGGGTTGCAGTCAGACTTAAAAGTCTCTTTAGGTAAGGGTACTTGCTTGTGGTTTTGAAGAGGGCAGAGCTTTGGCTAAAAAAGGATTGTTAGGCACTGTCTGAGGGGTGTTTAAGAGCTTTGACGCATTGGAGGACGCAAGTAAGGTCATCGGTTCTACGGTTAAAGCCACCTCGCTGTCTTGAGGTTCTAGCATCAGAGCCGAAACATCTTCCGCTTTAGGGAG
Organism: Vampirovibrionales bacterium; assembly: GCA_046080605.1. Classification (GTDB taxonomy): domain Bacteria; phylum Cyanobacteriota; class Vampirovibrionia; order Vampirovibrionales; family JAJTHC01; genus JBJTUH01. Next base: position 53,950 of record JBJTUH010000094.1, on the reverse strand, counting down.
CGTCCATAAATATTGTTCAATGGCAACTTGACCGATGGGCTTTTTCGTTTTTGGATGCACTTTTTCTAGCATAGGAATGGTGGGTAGATGAATACTCTCATACTGTTTTTGGGTAAGCCATCCTGCTTGTAGGAGGGCTTTCAGCGTGACTCGGTCACGAATGTGGTCTGTTGTGTCGCCTTGCCCTGACCATAGCTTAATGACCATGGCTTCTTTTGTGGTTTGATTGGCAATACAAATGAGTCCCCCTTTAGAGGATTTGGGGATAAGGTTCCCTTCACTCACTTGTACCAGTTGAGTGTCGAAATGGCTACGATTGCCCAGTAAGTCAGAATGCTCTTTCACACCCTTGAGTAATGGTGCAAAGTCTTTGTCTGCAACAAGTTGTGCGTATAGTGCGCCAAGGGTTTTAAGTGACATGGTAAAGGTTGGAATAAAGCATTGGTCATATTCCACCATTTGTAAAGCATGGTAGGGTTCTGGCTGAACAGGGTCTGTACTGCGGCGTAAACTATGGCTAAGGAGTTGTTGTAACTTACCTTTAGGGTCCCAGTATTCTTTGGGTGCTGCATGAATAAGCTGAGACAAAAGGATGAGCGTTAAATGATGTGGTAAGCACGGATGATAAAGCAGGGAAGGACTTAATCCTTCACGAATGAAATGGTATTGTACGGAGGGGTCTTGTGGATGTGATGGCTCACACACTAAGTCAGTGTCTTGATGAATATCAAACTTATGAATTAAGCGTTGTAGATGTTTGGTTTGTTGAGGCTCGCCCTGATTGTGTGTCATAAGAACCGTGAGATCTTTTTCCGATAAACGTGGTACCTTAATACCTAGTTTTTGTTGTGCTTTGACGGTTTTAATGAGCATGCCTACCTCAAGCGGTTGAAGGGTTGCACGGGCTTTTACAAAGGTATCCTCTGCAGGTCCTCCGAACTCTTGTACAATTTGTCCTGTGGGTTTGACAATCGCACCTGAGCCTTCCCAATAATTTTCAGCAAATGCGTCTTGTCCTCTTAGGGCGGCTGCAACAAGCTTAGGGTTTGTGGGTACTTCAACCCTCATTTGAGTGAGAGAGCTAAGCCCAAACCTTTTGGTGCTTGAGGTATCGATGGGTGATATCAAGCTACGAGGTTGAAAGTGTGAGAGGGTCAATAATTTCATAAATAAAATCAGGAGCTATTGTATACTATCCCTGCATGCTGTTGAATGATACGGTATCACAACCTTACATGCACAATACTCAAGGCACACATAATACTCAAGAGGTAGGGTTGGCTTTTGCTTTACTCTGTAACAAAATGTATATACAGTAAGGGCTTCAGCCTTTTTAAAAACGTAAGCCCTTCTCGTTTTTTTGTACAGTTATTGGTTTAAAGGGTGTTACTTTCCTGCACTTCCAAACATGTAGGGACCAGAACCTAAGGTATTCGTCATATCTGTAAAATTCATTTCATACCAAGGCTTTGCAGGAGATGATGCTTTAGGGGCTGAGGGGCTATGAATCAAGGCTGGTATATGAACTTTAGGGTGAGTTGCTTTCCATTGAGCCATCAGGGGCTTAAGTGTATGGCTGATGAGTGTGGTGGCAGGAGGACCTATTAGTTGACTCATAATGAGGTAGGCAAAAAAGGGATTGTACTGATTAAGTTTGAGCCATGAGGCATTTTGTAAACTTAGCTCTTGTCGAAGACGTGCAAAATGCTCGTAAACCTCGGGGTAAAGTTGCGTGGAAAGCTCTTGATAGACTTGTGGGCTAACATTCAGTAAACTTTCATAGAGTCTGTCACGTTTCTTAAAGATTTCATGTGTCAGTTTTAAGGGTCCTTCAGGGCTATACCATTCTGGGAAATGGGAGAGTCCTTCGGAGGGGTGCGTTAATTGAGAGATGAGTTGCTTTAATTGGGTTTTTACCTCGGGAGGTAAAGCATATTTTCCTTCGAGTATCCCACTTTGAAGCGATTGCTTGAGGGCTTCTTGCGTACGTTGATTTTCATAAATATTTTTTAGAGGGAATGCCCATGTTGGAAAACGTAAACTGGTTTGAACACGACTTAGGAGTGCTTGTAGCTCTTGAACACTTTGCTGATAGTGTCTTTTTTCTTCCAGAGAGAGTACTGGTTGGTTCACACGGTGTTTTGCCAGAGCCTGTTTTGTTGCACTGATACTTTTAATCCATGCCTCCTGCCTGAACTGTTCATATTGTAGTAGGCTTTGGCGTAGCTCTGTAAAGTATGTTCTGACAGGTCCTAGCAACACAGGAGATAGCACATTCCTTTTACGATGCACTAGGGCTAATGTGTCAAAAGCTTCCTCAAGCCGTAGCCACATGTCTTGTCGTTTTGCAGGTGCCACTAAACGTCGTAGTGCTAACACATCGGCATGGTCATCACGTTCCTGCATCATGTGGATGGGCATGGTACCCAGTAAGCCACCACATAGCATGGGAATACTCGTAGAGAGCATATTATGAGCAAGTTGGGTTTGGTCTCCCCCTTCTTTATGTTGTTTTCCTGCTTGGTAGAGGCTGCTGCCTAGCACATAAAGACCAAACATGGTCACCCCTCCTTCAGGCTGGCGTAATAAATGCCAAGCAATAAGCCCTTTCAGCCAATCGGGATGCCACTTTAGAGGCTCCTTTTTTTGGTCAATAGAGCCTTTTTCAAATAATAGGGTTGCCATAAGGGCAATAGGCAATGTTCCCTTGCGCAGTAAGGTATTGCCTAGCCATGTTGGGAGTAGCTGTGAGGGTGTAAAAGCAAATTGTGGAGGTGCTGCACTTACCCCAAAGCGAGAGATGCTTGTGGTAAAGGTATCATGGCATGCTGTGTCTGCCACGCTAACGCCTCGCTTAGGGGCATTCGTAGAGAGGTGCAAAGGTACAGATTGCGTCTGAATAGGAAGAGGTGAGTAATGACCTGAAAGCTGCATCGCAGGGTGCCATCAGTATAAGATAAAATAGTGAGATACCAAAATAACATTGTTTATTCAGTGAAATACCGTGAGGAAAGCCTTTATGCGTGTGGTTCGGGAACATATAATGTGATGGTGACAAAGGTAAGAACCGCTCTTCCTGAACCCAGCTCCCCTAAATGCTCGGCTGTTTTTGCTTTCACCCCTACTCTATGAAGAGGGAGTTGTAAACAGGTTGCAAGACGTTGTTGTATGTCTGCTTTATGGTGTTTTAGGGAAGGCGATTGAAGCACAATCGTGCTATCCATACCAAGGACAGTAAATCCAGAATAGTGCGTCCTACAATACGATAGCACATGTTCTAAGAGCGTCATACTATTAACCCCACACCATTGAGGGTCCTTATCAGAAAACCAAGTGCCTATGTCTCCTAGCCCCATGGCACCTAAAATAGCGTCCACAAGGGCGTGTAATAGTGCGTCACCGTCAGAGTGTCCTTCAAGTCCGTAGGGGGCATCAGGGATAAGTACCCCCCCTAATATCAGTGGCTTGGTTTTTTGCGTATAAGGGGAAAGACGGTGAATATCTTGTCCTTGTCCTACTCGTAATGCCCAAAGTAAGGTAGGAACATGTTCTGGGATAGGTGTAGGGGTGAGAAGAGAAGACATCGTGAGGAGGCCCTTCAGTGCGTTAAGAGGGTAAAAGACCTAAAGACGTTAAGGCATGAATAATGCCTCCTTCGTCTTGTGCCTTGGTCACCCAAGTGGCTGCTGCTTTTGCTTCTGCTGTAGCATTCCCCATGGCAATACCATAGCCTGCTTGACGAAGCATTGGAATATCATTCCCGTGGTCTCCGATACACAAGGTATGTGAGGTGGGAATCTGTAAACGATGGCACACGGCTTCAATGGCATGCCATTTGGTAGCATGGACATGGTTCACCTCAAAAAAGAAACTACGAGACTGACACGCAACAATAGGATGTTTACTTTCAGCGTCGGCTAAGTAGGCTTTCAGTGCTTTCGCTTTTTCAGGTTCTCGTGCCATGATGGCAAGCTTTGTGGGCGATAACGGAGACGCTTCCATGTGTTCAAGAAGGGTTTGTGTGCGTAAAGGCGTAACCCCTGAGGTACGTTCATACCATCGGGCATCCTCTTCATCCACTGCTTGAATGAGTAATTGAGGGTGTAAATAACAATTAATGGAGTAGCCCATCTCGGTCAGGTCTTTCACGAGGGTTAATGCGGTTTCTCTAGGGACGGGCTGGTGATAGCTGGGCAGTAAGATAGGGTCGGTGTCAACATTCGGGCGTTGCCATGCAGCAGGGGCATCTTCGGGGTAAAGCACCATCCCGCCTTGGTAGGTAATTAGGGGTCCTTTTAATCCAAGGGCTTGTGCAAAGGGCATGGCAGAATACAGCATGCGTCCAGTGGCAATGGCAACGGTAAGATGTTCTTGCTGAATAAGACGTTTGACTGCTTCTTGTACGCCCTCAGGAAAGGTAAGGTCATGCCGTAGAAGGGTACCATCAAGGTCAAAAGCAACCAGTTGAATCGGGTACTTAGGGGTAGGTGCGGGAAGCACTTCAAGAGAAGCATCTACGACCTCAAGCCCCATAGCTTGAGCATCGTACGTCGAGGGAGAACTGAACATGAGTGTGGTATCCACTTTCCAAGGGGGGTCAAGAAGCAGAAACAGGTATCGTGGTAGAGTTTGCCTCAATGTATACCGTTGCGACTTCAGGGTGTTTCAGATGGCGTGCAACATCAAGGAGTCCTACGAATAAAGGGTGAGGACTGTCAGGACGTGATAAAAACTCGGGATGATACTGACATGCCACAAACCAAGGATGGTTTGGAAGCTCAATGACTTCCACTAACTCACGGTTTGGGGACATGCCTGAAAACACCATTCCCGACTGTTCAAACTGTTTGAGGTAGTCACTGTTAAACTCAAACCGATGCCGATGACGTTCCATGACGGCACTTTTACGGTATGCTTGGTGTGTTTTGGTTCCCTTCGCTAAATGGCAAGGATACTGCCCTAAACGCATGGTACCTCCTTTGTCTTTGAGGTTGCGTTGATGGCTCATCAGAGAGACCACAGGATGAGGGGTTTGCTCGTTAAACTCTTCACTGTCGGCTTCTTCTAGCCCTATGACATGACGTGCATATTCAATGACTGCACATTGCATTCCAACACACAATCCTAAATAGGGTAAATGATTTTCCCTAGCGTAACGAATCGCCTCAATTTTCCCTTCAATCCCTCTTGCACCAAATCCTCCAGGTACAATCAGGGCATCTATCCCCTCTAGTAAGGAGTGCACTGCGTCTTGGTCTGTACATTCTTCGGTATTAATCCACGTAATTTCAGGCTTAATACGCAAATGCCCTGCCGCATGACGAATAGACTCAATCACGGAAAGGTAGGCATCAGAAAGTTGGGTATACTTCCCTGCAACCGCCACTTTTAACGTGTGATTGGGTGACTTGATATTTTCAATCATGGCTTCCCACTCTTCAAGATGAGGGGCTGTAAAAGGAACATCCAGTTTGCTTAGGACTTGGCGTGTGAGTCCTTCTTCCTCTAAAGCAATAGGGACTTCATAGAGTACTTTGAGGGTTCTTGCTTCAATGACACACTCTGGCGCAATATTGGTGAATTGTGCCAGTTTAATACGCTCCCCTTTGCCAAGAGGTACTTCTGTACGACACACCAAAATGTCGGGCTGAATCCCAATACTGCGTAACATATTGACACTGTGCTGGGAGGGTTTCGTTTTGGCTTCCCCACTTGTTTGTAGGTAGGGAACTAAGGTGACGTGAAGAAAGCAACAATTATTAAATCCCACATCATAGCGGAACTGACGAATCGCTTCCAGAAAGGGTAACCCTTCAATATCCCCGACGGTTCCTCCGACTTCACAAATGAGAAAATCAGGATTGAGGGTATTGGATGCCTCGACAATGCGATGTTTGATTTCATCTGTGATATGAGGGATGACTTGAACCGTCCCGCCAAGATATTCCCCTGCACGTTCTTTTTGAATGACACGCTGATAAATGCTTCCCGAGGTCACGCTATTGACACGGGCTAATGAGACATCAATAAATCGTTCATAGTGACCAATATCAAGATCGGTTTCTGCACCATCGTTTGTGACAAATACTTCTCCGTGTTGAAACGGACTCATGGTGCCGGGGTCTACGTTAATGTAAGGGTCAAGTTTTTGAATGCTTACTTTATAGCCTCTGGCACGCAATAAACGTCCTAAGCTTGCTGCTGCGATACCTTTACCTAAAGAGCTTACAACACCGCCCGTAATAAATATATATTTTGTAGAAGACATCATCATAAGCCAGACTTCAAACTCCTTAGCATGAGGTATTAAACGCTTAGGGGTTTAAATCCTACCAGGATTTAAACCTTTTACCCTTATGGACTATACTAAACCTAGTATAGGTGAAAGATACGCAAGACTCAAACCTCCGAGCGTATGCCTTGTGAATACCCTTCAATACGCCAAGGCGTTTTTGAGTTTTTGGGACGTTGTTTATACACGTTGCTGGGGACATAGTGCCACGCATAGGCTGTGAAATCAGGGAGTCCTAGTTCAGGGTGGGCTGTAAGATACTCATTGACCCAAGGGGCTTGTGCGATCCAAAAACTGGGTAACTTCAGAGGGGCATTAGGCACCATCAGTGCGTCTTGCTGAGGGGTAATGACGCTGAGCCACACTTGTTTAGCGTGGGCTTTTACTTGCTTTCGTAAGGGGGGTTCTGTGCTTGAGGCATCAAAGGCACGTAAAGTGGAAAGTCTTCCTTGGGCGGCTCCATGGGTATTAAGACACCAAAACACTTCAGGTCCTAAATACGCCATGGCTGGTTGCAATTCTCTCTCCCATATATTATGTAAACTATCCACTTTGCCACCCACCCAAAATCCCTGATGTTGCATGCCTTCAAGGTGTGTGTCGGAAAGTGCCAGTTGTCCGTTAATGGCAGGAAATCGCATGAGTGCCATGCGGAGTGCCTGTGCATTATACACATTGAGCCAGTACGCCCATTGGTGTTGTTTTGTAGGAAAACATGCAGGTGCGTTGTATGGCGATAGTTTTGCGACTTGGTCTAAATAACCCGTCAGCTGTGCCAGTTGCACTTTAGCGTAAGGTAAATCAACGTGTTGTGTCTCGGGGTCTATGACTCGAATTAAAAACCCATCCCACACACTATGGTAAAACACCTTTTCGTCTAATCCACATGCTTTATCGAGGTAGGGGGAGCCTACACGTTGTGCCGCATGCACTTGGATAGTGTCTTCAATACTGCCCCAGTACCCTAGGAGGATGCCTATGAGAACACTATGTCTGAATACCCTTTCAATGAATGCACGAACCACGTGGCTTCCTCTAAAAAATAGTGGCGACAGTCTTATGAGATACACAAGGGTTGCGGATCTATGAACGATGTAAAGTGCGAGGATGCTTCATTCATTCACTTCCTCATGTTAATGCTACTATAGAGAGAGGAATTGAGCCTTATAGATGCCCTTAATGTCCGTTTAAATGATGTAGCACTGACGTGTTTACAGGCGATGGTTCTGGGTATTGTTTCGCTATGATGTTGCTTTCTACTACTTCACACCTCCCGCCCTTTCACGGGCTTTGTTACCGCTCCCTTGTTTTTGGAATATTTTTCTCATGATGATGTCTCCTGTCCCCGTCCAAGAAGAAATACTTAACCCGAGTGCTGCACGTTGGACTCCTGAAGCACAAGCCTTTTTAGAGACTGCTAAAGGGATGATTCCTAACCTCCCATTCTTTGCCAAACAGGATATTCGTTACCCCATTGGCGAGTCATTCAATGAAAGTGCTTACCGTACCTTGGGCTTTACGTGTGGGGTCTTGTTTAGAGCATTGCATGCACAGGTTCATATCACTGAAGCTTTGCCTATGTGGCTCAACACATTACAAGCGGGTCAACCTCTTGAGGCTCTTGAGACCCTTTCTGTGGTGGTAGGGCGTGACGTACGTTTAACCAGCGAAGCGATGTTTTCTACCTTATGTCAAGGGTTACGTTTGGCAGGGGTGCAACCGATTGACCTTGGTATTATTCCTACACCTGCCATGTATTTCGCAGAGAATTGGCTGAATGAACATCCTGAGATGCGTCAAACTTTGCAGGAACAGACAGGGACACCTGTTATGACCTTGCCTATTGGAGGACTCATGGTGACGGCAAGCCATAATCCGTCGGAGTATAACGGTTTGAAAGTGACTTTTGGCTGTAAACCATTAGGAGAAAATCATTTAAATACGCTCAAAGTGCTTTATGCACACTGTCATCAAGTGATGAGTCAAATCGCTGATTCTCATGACCTTGCGATAGAGGCGTTGCTAGTGCCGTCCACGAAGGCGGTACCTTTTAAAACGTTAGAGTATGCCTGCGAATGGCTTTTAAATGCGTTAAAACCTCGGTTTGGGTTACCTGAAGACTCAACGGCATGCCCTAAACTTAAAATTGTCGTGGATGCTGGCAATGCGACAGGAGGGTTACTTGCACCTCAGTTGCTTAGAGCCATGGGGCATGAGGTCATCGAGCTTTTCTGTGAGCCTGATGGTCGTTTTCCTAATCATCATCCTGACCCTTGCGCGCAAGTAAACTTGCTTGATTTACAAGCTAAAGTGCTTGAAACACAAGCCGATTTCGGGGTGGCTTATGATGGGGATAGTGACCGCTTAGGGGTTGTTGATAACCGTGGACGAGTCATTCCTGGTGACCAAGTGACGCTATTTTTTGCGGAGGATATTCTCCAAGGATGGCATCATTGTTTAACCTACGACCCTCAGCGTGCGATGCTTACAGGAGAAGCCCCTCGTGTGGTCTTTGAAGTAAAATCAACCCAATTATTGACTGAGCATCTTGCGGCTCTGGGGGGTACGCCCATTATGTCTCCTACAGGGCATGCTGTGATGAAAGCGAATATCTATCGTCATAATGCCGTGTTTGGGGGTGAAATGAGCGGGCATATTTTCTTCCGTGACCCCTTCCAGTGGGAGGTTCAACACTGGGGGTACGATGACCCCTTTTATGCGTCAGGACGCTTGGCACTTCTGGTTCAGCAACGTAAACTGATAGATCCTGCCTTTGAGTTAGCAGAGGTACTGGTACACCTCCCTGCGACGTATCTTATGGAAGAAAAGCGTTTAAGTTGTCCCAAACATCTTGCCCCTCAAGTCATGCAACACCTTCAAACCGCCCTTCCAGAAGCCTTGGCGACCACGCATCAGCTTGAAGTAACGGAAACGATTACCCTTGATGGGTTACGCTTAAATATTTCAGGAGGCTTTGTCTTGATTCGTCCCAGTGGCACTGAGCCTAAAATGACCACCCGTATTGAAGCACCTTCTGCAACATTGGCTCAAGCCTTGGAAGAAACCTTGGTGCGTCTTACGGAAACCTTGATTCAGCAGGCACTGGCTCAAGAAGCGGTCTCAGCGGTAGGGTAATGGTATCATTCCTTGAATGAAGGAGTTCTAGGTAAAGCTTTGGGTTACCAGAGCTTTACCGCCTCCCTCTCTTGTGAAAAGTAGGTGTGTGTAGCAATGCTGTGTGTGTGTCAGTGGTTTCTCTGCGTTTGGGACGCTTGTAAAGGCTTTGAGCATGAACCTGTCTTTAGAACATCGGTTATTAGTGTTGTTGGCTCATGGGAGTCGTGACCCTCGTTGGCGTAAACCGTTTGAGACACTTGTACAACAGGCTGACTTGTGTGATAAAGCCCCTCGTACTCAGGTTGCCTTAGCCTATATGGAGATGAGTTCTCCTAGTTTCCAAGAGGTGATAAGCAGTGCCATGGCGACTCTTCCCGTGTCTGCTGTGTTACATGTGAAAGTTTTACCCTTGTTTATGGCAATGGGAGCCCATTTAACCCATGATGTTCCCCCGATGTGTGAGGCATTGATGGCACAGTATCCTGGAAGACTTACGATAGAACAAGCACCCGCTTTAGGAGAAACTCCTGCTGCCCAGCAGGTCTTTTTACAGGTCATTCAAGGATATTTATCGAATCCATTGACATAGAGGTCTGATACCCACTGATGTTAGACCGCCTTGTTTTAAAAAACTTTCGCAATTTTAAATCTCTAGCACTACCACTCCAAAGAGGGTGGCATGTGTTTCTTGGAGAAAACGGGCAAGGGAAAACCAATTTATTAGAGGCTTTTGTATTGCTGGCTTGGGGAAAATCTCATCGACAAGGACTGAGTGGCACAACAACCCTCAATAAAAGTTTACAAACGCATCCCCTTATCTATCATGCAAGCTGGCTACCTGAATCGTTACGAGAGGACGATAGGAATGAAACACATGCGGATGAGCTTCCTAGTGTGGAAGCACTGCTTGGAAGTACCAGTACATCTCAGTACCCTGAGTATGCACTCATTGAAGCCTTTTTTCAATCAAAGCAGGATACTTGCCCCTCTGAACATGTCCCCCTTGTAGCGTCCTCATCGGATGTATTACGTTTGAGGTTTGAAGCTCAAGGAAAGCAGTCTCGTTTAAAAGCCTCATGGAACGGAAAACCCTTTAAACGTCGTGGGGATTTGGTAGGAAAGGTGCCATGTGTTGCCTTTTTTACGGAAGACCTTGCGTTGTTAAGAGGGCAACCTTCTGATCGCCGAGAATGGCTAGAGCGTGCCATGTTACAGTGGCAGCCCCTTTATCAAGACGTGTTTCAAACCTATCAGAAGGTACTCAAGCAACGTAATGAGCTATTACATCAAGCCGTGACGACAGGACACTATGATGAAGCATTGCTTGACGTGCTTACCGAGCAGTTTATTCGTGTATGGTGGGAGTCGTGGACGTTAAGACTTGCGTACCTTGAAACGCTTCTTCCGTGGTTATCTTACTACCATCAGCGTTTGGCACACCCTCATGATGGGGTCTTACAATGCTGTTATCTTCCTAGGCTCCATACTCTTGGCCTGCGTGAGGGTGTGCCACACCCTCTTACTTCTCATTATCTTGGGACACTTCACGAGGGTACGTTTCGGGAAGAACTTAAACAACGTCGACACGAAGAACTTCGTCGAGGTCATACCGTGGTAGGAACACACAAAGATGATATTCTTTTTTGGCTGGGGACGCAAGAACACCCATGGCTGGTGAGTCAGTTAGGAAGCCAAGGACAACAACGCTCGGTGGTATTGGCACTCAAACTGGCAGAGCTTGCAGTACTGGCTCAGCGTTGTATGGCACATCAAGACCCTACACCTATTCTACTCTTAGATGACGTTATGGCAGAGCTTGACCCTGAACGACAAGCCAAATTACTCTTAGCCTTGAACACCCATGCCTCTCCCCATACGCAACAAGTCTTTTTAACCACCACGCATCTTCACCCTAGTACCCTTCTCACACTGACTCAGGCACATCAGGCTGATGCACATCCTCTTCCCGTTCAAGGGTATCAAGTGAGACAAGGTACCGTGATTCCTTGTCCTTTTACGACCTAGAACTAACTTGTTTGGTACATGGGATTAGAGGGGCAATCCTAATTGGCTGAGCCAAGTCACTCGAAGGGCTTCACGTAATGAGGACAGGGTTAAAGTATCTTCTATCCCCAAGCATGGCATTGAGGGGAGCGTTGTATGGGTTGTGTGTGGATGTAACAGAGCCGTATGTGTGGCACGACACTCTAGCTGTAAAAGCTTGAGTGTTTCAAGTGGTTTTAAGCTGACAATATGAGAAATCTTTGCATAAAGTGCTTGACGTGCTTGAGGGTAGGCAAGGAATCCTCCGTAATGAATACTGGTTTGCTCTTCTGGAGGAAGGGCTTTTTGTGAGGCTTGGTGTGACGCTATGAGTGGTTGTATCTGCGTATAGTAATAGCGTGGGTCTTTTAATGCACCGTGAAGTACGACTTTTTTCATACCCTGTGCCAAGGCGTAGTGAATCGTCTCTACAATGTTATTTTCGGGGCATAGGCTATGTACAATGGCTGCAACTTGTTCGGGTTTTTCTTGGCTTGGACGTAATGTTTCAGCGTACACAAGAGGGAATCCAGTCTGCTTTGCAAGATATTCAGGCAGTGAGCAGACGGTATCCACTGCATGCAAATACCCCTTGGGTAAGGTGTCTTGTGCGTGCAAACTATAAAGCGTTTGTTTGGGTAAGGCGTAGGGAACCACCCAGTGTTTAAGTGTTCGCAAGCCTTGTATCAAGGCTTTTTGATAGTGCAAGAGCCTTTTTTGCCAGCGTCGTTGTTTACGATGTTGGGTTTCCCTCTCTGCGTGAAGTGTTTTTGCCAAATGGTATAGGCTATCACGAGCAGTAATATACTGTGCCATGTCATGGTATAGGACATGAGTCAATGCGTGAGCCGTTTCCCATTCGTGTAGAAAACAAACCTTGAAAGGGGCTTCATGCCTCATTGCTTCTGTGAGGTGCTTTCCGTAGTAAGCAACATGAAAGCCTTGTACATGAAGGTAGTGTGCTAACTGATAAAATAGCATCCCTGCCCCTGTGGCATGAGAGGTCCCTGATAGCAGCGCAATAGAAGCTTTTGCCCCTTCTTTACTTTCGGAGAGAAGGGGTGTTGTGTGAGAGGAGACAGAAACAACCATCATGCGATCACTTAAATATCAAGGTTTTTCACAAGGTGGGCATTGGTTTCAATAAATCGACGACGAGGCTCCACACGTTCCCCCATGAGCAGGTCAAATAGTTGGTCTGCCATCTGAGCTTCTCCGACTTCTACTGAAAGTAGGGTACGTGTTTCTGGGTTCATGGTGGTGTCCCAAAGTTGCTGAGGCATCATTTCCCCTAACCCTTTAAAGCGTTGGGTGGTCATGCCTTTTTTACCTCGTTCGTTTACCAGTTGCTGAACCTCTGCAAGGTCAGTACAGGGTACACACGCTGTTTTATCGCCTTCCCCGATGTGGACTTGTAACACAGTCTCGGGATTGAAATAAGGCTTCAATTCACGGTATAGGGTGAGCATACGCTCATAGTCCAGATTGTCTAGCAGGGCATTGGTCAGCATCACAGGGGCAGGCTTCATGCCTGTAGAGGAGTCCTCAGTACGCTTGGGTTCAATCATCAAGCGAGCGTCTTCTTGAACATTCAGCACATCAGGTGTGGGTAGTCCGTCTAAGCTCATTTGCGCGATGGGTGCTTCATCGGGCAACACCAGTTGGACGCTAAACGTATCGGCAAAGGCATGACTTAGGGCTTCATGTAATGCTTCCCATGCCTCCCGTTTTTCAAGCTGATTTGCCTCATACCCTTCTGCGATAAGCCAGCGTACAATGGCTTGTGGCATTGAGGAAAATACAGGTGCGGTTTCTGCACGGGTGTAACGTCCCCATTTCCCAAGAAGCTCAAGCAGGTCATCGCCCTCCAAGAGGGTTTCGCCTTGCTCTAGGCGTAATTTATGAAGCCCACGTTCCAGTAAGAGTTTATCTAATGCACGGTCATTGTATAAATACCGCTCCTCTCGTCCCATAGTGACTTTATATAAGGGCGGTTGTGCCACATAAATATAGCCCTTCTCAACTAAAGGACGTGCGTAACGGAAAAAGAAGGTCAAGAGCAAGGTACGAATGTGGGCACCATCCACATCAGCATCTGTCATGATAATAATTTTATGATAGCGGAGTTTTTCATGTTCCACATCCTCAGCATTTCTTGAAATACTGATACCAAGTGCCTGAATCAGGTTCTGAATTTCTTGGTTATTATAGATTTTATCGAGTCTGGCACGCTCCACATTCAAGATTTTTCCACGTAAGGGAAGAATGGCTTGAAACTCTCGGTTACGTCCCTGTTTGGCACTGCCACCTGCCGAGTCACCCTCTACAATGTAGAGTTCACAGCGTTCAGGGTCACGATTAGCACAATCGGCGAGCTTTCCTGGTAAAGACCCCGTTTCAAGGACGGTTTTTCTTCGGGTCAGTTCTCTGGCTTTACGTGCAGCTTCTCTGGCTTGATACGCCATGACAGCTTTTGACAAAATATTTTTAGCTTCCTTAGGGTTGAGTTCTAACCAGTCATTGAGCTGCTCAGTGACAATGGTTTGTACCATTCCTTGTACCTCACTGTTACCAAGCTTTTCCTTGGTTTGCCCTTCAAACTCTGGGTTGGGTACTTTGACACTGACAATGGCCACAAGTCCTTCTCGGATGTCTTCCCCTTGAAGGTTGGTATCTTTTTCTTTCAAAATGTTGCTTTTACGTGCATAGTCATTCATCACACGGGTAAACGCATTGCGGAATCCTGTGAGGTGAGTGCCTCCATGATGGGTGTTAATGTTATTCGCAAAGCTTAGTAAGGTTTCACTGTAGGCATCGACATAGCAAAACGCCACTTCCACACGGATACCGTCTCGGGTTTGGTCACAGTAGAAGGGTGGTTTAAACAAAGAGGTTTTCGATTCTGCAAGCCATTCAACATAACTTCCAATGCCGCCCTCGTAGTGGAATATTTCCTGTTTGCCTGCTTTTTTATCGTGAAAAATGAGCTTCAGTCCTTTATTAAGGAACGCCATTTCACGTAAACGGGTGGCAATCACATCGCAGTCAATTTCCGTGGTGTCAAAAATATCTGCATCAGGCCAAAAAGTCGTTTTTGTCCCTGTTTGAGAGGTGGTACCAATGGTGTGTACATCGGCTTCTGGGACACCACGGTGATATTTTTGTGTCCATACGGCACCCTCACGGCGTACCTCTACAATCATTTTTTCAGACAGTGCATTCACAACACTTGCCCCTACGCCGTGAAGACCACCTGAAACTTTATACCCTCCGTCTCCAAACTTTCCTCCTGCGTGAAGGACGGTATGGACAATTTCAAGGGCTGATTTCCCAACATCTCCTTTAACCGAAACAGGAATGCCACGCCCATTGTCTTGCACTGTGACGCTGTTGTCTTCATGGACGGTAATGGAAATATCAGTACAGTATCCTGCAAGGGCTTCATCTACTGAGTTATCCACAATTTCATAGACTAAATGATGTAATCCTCGTTGACTGGTTGAGCCAATATACATCCCTGGACGTACTCTTACGGCTTCAAGACCTTCAAGTACACGAATTTGATCCGCACCGTAGTCCTGTGTGACTTGGCTTGAGAGGGTTTCCTCTTGGGTAGGGTCATTATGGCGTATATCCACGGAAGAAAGCATCATCATCATTATTGCAACGGGTTATCTAAGCTAAAAAACGAGTGTTAAGAGCGTGAAATTAACAGCAGTATGGGGCAGTTAGGCTCACATGCAACATCACTGGCGGATAAAGGGTTCAAAAAGCAGAGACTTTGATTTTATAGAAAGCTTTAAGCCTATTATCAGCATCATGTCCTCAGTATATCTCAAAAATGACTCCCTCACTAGCGTTTGCCCTGCTGTCTTTGTAAGCAGTAGCTATCGGGAGTGTCAATAAACGTAATGTACTTTTAAGCGGTCGTGGTTGGGAGGTATGTTCACTTGACGACCATAAAGAAGCGGCTCTCTGATGTCAGAGAGCCGCTTCTTACTATTTTAAGAACGTCGTGAAGTCGTTATTCACCTTGTCCCATGGTGTAACCACGTTCCCCATCAAATAAGCAAAGATGCTCTGTTTTGATAAAGTCAATGCCTGCTTGTGCTAGTGCAACAAGAAGGTTGGCAACATCCTTGTGGTTGACAGGCTGGTCTTGCCCCGCTTTGCTGATATAACGACAACGCCAGTGGTCTACCAAGAAGGTTTCTGGCATGCCACCAGGCCATACTTTGGTACCACGGCTAGTAATCATTTTCAGTTTTAAAGCGGTATCAGCAGAAGCAGCCGCTTGGTGTAATGCTTCGGCCAGTTCATCAGGGGTACGTTGGGCATCATCCACAAACACGTCAACCCCTACGAGGCTTTTCACGTGTTGAGGACGTACGTACGCAGGAGGAATGTACGCATCAGAGGGTGCATTGCTGTAATCAACAGCCTGTAATGTGGCAGGACGTTGACCTAAGCGCTCAATGACCGCTTGTGCAAACTCGGTGGTACTTACTTTCTGCTTGCTGGTACCCTCTTTGAAAATATCGTAGGTATGGATGCCATCTTCCATGGTTTTTAACCAGCCATTATGCACACGCTCTGCAACATCGCTTTGTCCGATGTGGTTGAGCATTTGTACGGCTCCTAAAAGTAACCCAGAGGGGTTGGCAAGGTTTTGCCCTGCACGACGAGGGGCAGAACCGTGAATGGCTTCAAACATGGCACATTGGTCACCAATGTTTGCGGAACCAGCAAGCCCTACGGAGCCTGTAATCTGTGCCGCTACGTCGGAGAGAATATCGCCATATAGGTTAGGCATAATAATGACATCAAAGTTTTCAGGGGTATCTGCTAACTTTGCCGCACCGATATCAACAATCCAATGTTCTTTTTCAAGTTCAGGGTACTCGGCACCAATTTCATCAAACACTTTATGGAATAAGCCATCCGTGTGCTTCATGATATTGTCTTTGGTGAAACACGTCACTTTTTTGCGACCGTTACGACGTGCATACTCAAACCCATAGCGTACTAAACGCTCTGTGCCTGGGCGGGTAATGATTTTTAAACACTGCACGGCATCAATGGTTTGTTGGTGTTCAATCCCTGCGTAAAGGTCTTCTTCGTTTTCACGAACAATCACCACATCCATCACGGGATGCTTGGTTTTTACAAAGGGGTGATAAGACACACAAGGGCGAATGTTGGCATACAACCCTAATGTTTTACGTACTGTGACGTTTAAGCTTTTGAATCCACCACCTTGAGGGGTTGTAATAGGAGCCTTCAAAAACACTTTTGTACGACGAAGCGATTCCCAGCTTTCAGGTGCAATACCCGCTGTTGAGCCTCGTTCATACACTTTTTCACCAATTTCAATGGTTTCAATCGCCAAACTCGCACCTGCGGCTTGAATGATTTTCAGGGTGGCATCCATAATTTCAGGACCAATCCCATCACCATGAGCAACCGTCACGGGAACAGGAGGAACTGTGGGGGCAAACTTAACCGTTTCAGGTTGAACGGTGGCTTGACTCATCATCATAGCTGAGGAGACTCCATACGTTTGAGGGCTTTTGTTTTATAAAAAAGATACACAAGGTTAGGGCAATACGAGCCTTATCATAGGGTTCTATTGCGGTACACTGAGCGTAAGAGACTTAAATAGTCTGAAGAAAGTAGGAATAAACTACCCACCATACACCCTATTGATAGTATAAGGCAAACACATCTTGATACTACACCCTTAAGCGATAAGTTCCCTTAAATACTTGAGAGCCTCAAGGTCTTTATGAGATGGGTTGAAGGGTGCCTAAATGTACTTGATTCAGTGCTTGCTTGTCGGGGGTGGTGTATAAAAGTTTTTGGGTTCCTTGGTTTTTGTCACCTGCATAAGCGGATGCCTTCTGTGGCGTACTGCTATTTTGGCTGATATTGGGTGTCAGTGCCTGTTGAGGTGAAGTGGTGGTGAGTGTTTTTGCCCCAAAGCCTCGCTCGAAGCGTTCTCGTGTGAGGTGTCGGTTGAGCAATGCAACGGCAAGACCAATGACACCAATCCCAAAGAGGTACTGCGGGTAGAATAACATATTTTTAGCGGTTAAGTCTTTCCGTAAGTTGGCAATACTCAGCTGATACACGGCTTCCTCTGTGACAGGCTTGCCTGTTTCTTTGGCGAGCGTTTCTAAGGTTGCTCGGCTTTTCAGCAAGGTGTCATGCACAATCGTATTGATGGCTTTAGGGTGTCCCTTTGCGTCAAACAAGTGGGGAACACGCTTACGTCCTTCTGTAAGGATACGATTTTCCAGCATATCTGCACCTTTTGCAAGGTAAAACCCACTTAAAATGGCACGAGGTGTTACTTCCCATCGTTCCAATTTGTCTCGGGCTGCGTCAATATACCCTGTTACGGCCAGTGGCATAATGAGCCAGCGTAATTGCTGTGCGGTCAAACCAAACTTACGAGGGTTACCATAATTAAAATCAAATCGTTTCACGAACTGATAGAGCGGTTTTTCTAGGGCGGGTAATTCTGCCCCTTTTCTTGCTAAAAACACACTTGCTCCAAGCAGGATTGCAGAAAATCCGAGGCATTGTGCAATGCGTCGGTGTGCTTTCCGAATAACTGCCTTGTTTTGAGGGTCGTTTTCAGCAGGGTCAGAGGGAGGATGCACCTCTGAACGGTGTTTTTTATCCCGCTTAGATAGTGCGACGACATCTGAGAAGTTGGTTTGATGAAGCCCTTTGGCAGTAATCAGATTTTTTACAAAATTGAGGGCGTATTCCCCTGCGACAGATACCGCTCCTACTGAAGAAAGGACTACAGCAGTTTTTAAGGGTAAAACGGCTTTTAAAGACTCTTTGGGAACGTCCTCTATGGCAGTTCTTAATAATTTAGGGTCAGGCTTATGCTTTGCAATGTCATGATACCACTTGGCAAACCCCTTTTGAGCCGATAAAGGTGCTGCAAAATAAAAGTAAGCAGATTCTATAAACTCGGTAAATGAGACTTCAAACCATTCGGTTAAACTTCTTGATACTAAAGATTTAGGCACCCATAAAATCCCAGTGTCTTGAATAAACTTAACAGCTGAGAAGCTTTCGGGTTGCTCTTTCAGATGTAACAGACCCGTAAGAAGTTTATCTTTTTGAGGTAAGCGCTTTAAAATCTCTTTCGTTTGTTGGTTGAGTGCTTTCAAGGATGGGGTAGGCATAGGTGCCGTTTTCCCATGTGCTACTAGGTTGATTAAGGGTTTCTCTAGTGTCTCAAGTCCTTCAGTAGCTTGTCCAAAACGATTCAAGGGACGGCTTGCGAATACCGTATCAGGCAGGTTGGAAGCGATAGAAAAACGCAGGTGTGTTGCCTTAGGCAGTGAAACAGAAGACGACATAAGAAGCCACGATAGAGTGCAGAGCAACAAACAAACAGGAGACGTAACATAAGACAGATAAGAAGGGAATACGGGGGGTGCGTTATTCAGGAAAAACAGAGCAAAGCATAACCATTAAAATGATAGGGAGGTAAGGAAATTGACCGTAGGATTGACTCATGATAAACAAAAGGGTTTCGTTGAAAAAGCACTGCGATACGCTTGAATGAAAAAGCTGACATATTTTGTTACATTTTGTAAACCATAGAAGAACGTTTTTGTTGTAACTTGTTTCTTTATTCAGGTCGTAATTCATCTACAAGGTTTGAGGGCCCTTTGCTTACTGCCTCAATACCAGGCTCTGGGACATGACCCTTTAAAATATCCTCAGGAGTGATGGTTGACAGAGGTTTTTTCTCAGGGGTGGAATGGAGTCCTGAAGGTGTGGGCTGCGTGCTTGTTTCAATGGGGTTAAGCAGTGGCTTTATGGTCTCAAGTTGGTTTTGGGTTTCTGGCATAGGGGGGGTGAGGATGTCATGAAGAGGGGAGTTGGGTGTAATACCCGCCTGAGCCATTGGGCTGTTTGTTGCGGGGAGCTTCTCTGGTAAAAGAGAGGGAGGTTTGGGTGAGCCTTCATCTCCTTGCCCGTAGAGTGAAGCCGAGGGTAATTTTACAGGCAGCTGAGGGTTAGCGAGCTGTGTAGAGGGCATAGAAACGGGTGTGAATGAAGCCCCTGAAGGGACTCCTCCATTCAAAGGGGAGGTAACAGGCGTTGAAGAGAGTGTGGGATTGGCTCCTGTACTCGTTAAGGGAGAACTCTGAGAGGCTATCGAGCGTATTTTTGCTTTTTCAGCTTCGTACTTGGCTTTGCTTGTGGCTTCTTTTGCTTTTTCCTCAAGTTCTTTTTTGAGAATGGTTTTAGGTTTACCAATCACGGCATCACATACCCCTTCAATGATTTGTTGGACTTTTCCGCCAATCACAATAGAGGCAAGCATTTCACCCACCAAGGTAGCCATCGTCATACCTGGAAGTTTTCGGGTCATAAGCCCAGGCATGGTGCGTAGTAAAATTTGTGACCCATGAATCAGTCGTTTACCCAATTCCCATCCTACAAACGAGCCTAGGCTAAATCCTGCAAAGTAGCGAATAAACACCTTCATTTTTTCTGTCATATCGCCCTCGGCTTTGATGGCTTCTGAGAACGGTAAACCGAGTAATGCCAACCCAGTTAACCCAAGTCCCATAGGCATTCCAGGTGCTAAGGTTTTTTTCAAGCTAAAGGTGCCATCTTTGAGTAAATTACGAGGTGCATTGCTTGAGGCAACGGCGGTTTCCCCTTTAACGATACGGCTTAACATGGTGGTGCTTGCTACTATCGTGCGTCCCACTGCTCCTAGGGGTTTCCGAAGAGCTTCTTTTTCAAGCACCGCTAATACTTGCTGACGTAACGCTGTATTTGAGTTTAATTCAGGGACGCTATCAACCAGTTTGGTCAGAGCTTCCTTGGGCAGTCCTGTGACGACACGTTGCCCTAAAAGCCGTAAGACTTTCTCTTGATTACTCGTTTTTAAGGAAGAAGCTTCTAAAACACGTGCAAGTTGGTTATGTTGCTCCATAAGGTGGTGTTTGAGTTGGTACGCCATTTCATAGGGCTGGAGTACAAAACCATCCATTCCTTTGAGGCGCATGAATAAACTGCTGGTTCGTTTGGCAAGAGGTGCAAGGAGCTGCTCTCGTGTTTGAAGATGTTTGTTAAATTGTTTGAGTCTTTCAAACCCTGACATGTCGGGGTTTGCTTTTCGGATAGACTGCCAGAGTGTTAAACTTTCAGGAGAGAGTTTTTTCTCGAATGCCTGCCATAACGCATGCGTATTGCCTCCTCGGATAGGAGGTAGGTCTATGTCGGGGAGAGGCATTTTTCCGTTGAGGTTCCCTACTAAGGTTTTAACCTTTTGTGTTAGGGCTTTACTGGTTTCGCTTAAGTTTTCTGCTGTGTCTAAAGATTGGCGATGCAGCAGCTCTGACATGTGTTTGCTCAAAGCTTTGTCATGAGAGAGCGTTTGAAGAGGGGTGTGCTTGAGTTGGCTTAAACTATCGCTCAACTGGGTAAGAGAGGGTAAGACTTCTCCTTTCGCCACCTGAGCTTGATGCTGTTGAAGGTGTTGTTGAAGGGTTTCAGTCCAAGCCTGTTTTGCCTTTTGGGCAAATTGCACATCTCCCAAGGTGCCTACGGCTTGTTTTTTCCATAGGGCATCAAGTTGCGTATCCAGAGCTTTTTGGTAGGCCTCTACTTCCCGTCCTAGTACGAGCTGATGGTAAGTGAGTTCCCCTGCGGCATGAGGCATTTGCATTTGTGAGTGCGGAGGGAGATATCCACCTAAGGCTTGAAGGAACGGGGTTCGTTTCAAGAGAGGGTGTAACAAGGTATCAAAGCCTTGATTTAACTGTTTTATCCCAGGGAGGTTATCAAGGAAATGTGCTGTTTTTAGCATCGGGCTATGGGCATCACCGTGTTGCATCCAGCGATTAATCATGCGGTCAAGCCCAAATGCTAACGAGATACCTCCTGCAAAGGCTCCTAGCTGTTCAATGCCTTCTTTGCCCTCTTTACCCAGTGTGTTTGGTGTGGGTGCACCAGAGGTGGTATTCATGCGGTTTTCCGCAGAGGGTGATGCACTTGGGGCTGAAAGAGCCATTGAGGGTGCATCAGTGACTTTGGGTGCTAGCACTTCGGTGTGCGTCCCTAGGGTCGCAGCTCCTACGGCGGTTTGACGAGTGGTTGGAACCCACAAGGTACTGCCTGCACCGTAATTAAGAGTATTTCCTACGTGTGTATTCATAAACCCCTGAAATCCTACTTACGTACCAGCTGTTTGGTGAAAATGGTGCAATGCCATGCGAAGGGTATCATATCATACGTCATGGTTACGATAAGAGCGTGTTTTAACAGTTATTTTTACACGATGTTACCAGTGTGTATGATGAAAAAAGTGAATAAGGAAGTACCATAAGCCTATTTAAGTACAAATAATACGACACTATCGCACTTAAATGCTTAGTCACAGAGTATACAAGAGGATGAAGTTTTATTGTGAGGCAAAAAATGCTGATGAAACACCCTAAAGTACTAAAACAGGTATTTATTTACAAAACTACATACTCGTACCTGCCTGCAAGGTATCTGCACTACAGGAATGTGATCTCAGAATCCTAACTCCTTCATTTGGTTGAGATTTAACAGCTTGAGGAAACGATCCTCTTAAATCCTGAAATACTACCCTATATGGAGTACCTTTTGGAACACCGATGAGCCTGTGTTGGCTCAGAGGGTTGCATACCAATTTGTCGAGTTGTATCAGACATATAAGTGCAACCTTACGGTGTCTTAGAGGGTCTTTGGTGAAAAGGACTTTTTCATACCCTTAGCGCTAACCCTGATAGCTGACGTGTGTCCGATAAGCTTATGCTCGGCGTGTTCTCGTTGTTTTGTATGACAAAATCCTGAAGCACTGGCATTAAAAAGGTTT
Source organism: Vampirovibrionales bacterium (assembly GCA_046080605.1). Taxonomy (GTDB): domain Bacteria; phylum Cyanobacteriota; class Vampirovibrionia; order Vampirovibrionales; family JAJTHC01; genus JBJTUH01. Next base: position 31,607 of record JBJTUH010000094.1, on the reverse strand, counting down.
GAGGTATACGTGTTGGCTCTCTCTCTGGATTCTCTCGTTTGTGAAGATAGAAAAGCAGTCAGTATCTAGGGGTATGAGGTGTCCTTTGAAGGTAAAGGTTGAAGGTGTGAAATCATGGAAGTAACCAACATGAACATACGTCCCCGTATGGCGCAGCGTAGGATGCTCTCTCTCCTGATTGCATTCGGGATGAGTGGTGTCTGGACACTCATGGGTGAGATGCCTTTTGCAAAGGCATTAGTACCTTCGTTACCTATACACACTCATTCAAACGTACACGCTGCCTCACGCCCTGCATTGCAAACCCTTCATTTAGAAGGGCCAGGTATTCAGTTGCAGGTGACCCCAAACGCTTGGGTGGCACCTCCTAAAAAGACGACGAACAGTAAGCCATCTGCAGGTCAGGCTCCTCTGGAGGCAGCTTCTCAGGTGACTGAGCCGTTAAGCCTTACGCCTGAATTACAGCTATTGGTCTTGCTGACCATTCTTTCCTTAGCCCCTGCCATTTTGGTGTTAGGCACCGCCTTTACTCGGGTGGTCATTGTGCTTGCGATGGTGCGTCAAGCGTTAGGAACGCCACAGCTTCCCCCTAATCAGGTGTTAATAGGGCTTGCACTGATTTTAACTTTTTTCATTATGGCGCCTACGGTGCAGACCATGCAACGTACAGCACTGAAGCCTTATATGGCGGGAGAAATCTCTCAGCCTGTGGCGATGCAACGTATTGAACAGCCTTTGCGTCAATTTATGTTTCGTCAAACCAATGTGAAAGACTTAGGTTTATTTGTCAAGCTTGCCAAGCTTCCTGCCCCTAAAAACCGTGCCAGTGTTCCAACGTATGTGCTATTGCCTGCCTTTGTCATTAGTGAGCTTAAAACTGCCTTTCAGTTGGGCTTTTTACTGTTTTTACCTTTCCTGATTATTGACCTTGCCGTAAGTAGTATTTTGGTTTCAATGGGCATGATGTTTTTGCCACCTGCAACGATTTCTTTGCCTTTTAAAATCATTTTGTTTGTCCTCGTGGATGGATGGCATCTTTTGTGTCAGGCACTTATTTTAGGGTATCAGCAGTAATTCAACATCACCTGCTAACTTTTTATGTGTTTTAGTATGCCGCATCGTTTTGTCCCTCTTGAGCTTGAGCAAATACATCCTAACCCGCCATGGCTGTCGCAATGACTGAAACCCTTTTCGTTCATCTGATTCAAGAAACCCTGTGGTTTCTGCTTTTGGTTTCAGCACCTATTCTTGTGTTAACTACAACGGTTGGCACAGTGGTCTCTTTACTACAAGCCGTCACGCAAATTCAAGAGCAAGCCCTTGCGTTTATCCCTAAACTGCTTGTTGCATTAGGCTTGTTATGGCTTACCTTGCCTTGGATGATGGGGCTATTGCATCAGCACTGCCTCAAGTTGTTTGACCTCATGAGACAATTGGGGTAATCATGATGGCTCCCTCTGACTTAACTGCTGCAAGCCCTCTTTCGTGGCTCCTGTCTGTAAAACCTAGTAGCCTACTGTTGCTCATGGCATTGGTGACACGTATCAGTGGTGTGATGCTTACAGCCCCTCCGTTTAATAATCCGCATATTCCCCCCATGTCCAAAATGGGTATTGCCTTGGGGTTTGCACTTATTTGGTGGCTGTATGCGTTTCAGGGAAACCATGCCTTGACAGCAACCTTATTACAAGGAGTGTTACATCCTTGGCATTATGCGTTGGTATTGCTACAAGAGCTTGGGATTGGCTTGATATTAGGATGGGCTGTGGGGTGGTTTATTCAAGCGGTGGGTATGGGAGCCTCATTGCTGGGGATTCAGATGGGCTTGCAACTGTCTAACCAAATGGATCCTCTAGGGCAAAGTGACCAAACAGGAAGTTTGAATCCTTTCTTCACGCTTACGGCGATGACATGGTTTTTGACGCATTCGCTTCATCATGCCGTGTTTTTAGCACTTGATAAAACATTAGGGCAAGTCCCTGTTGCCCAAGCGTTTTGGTGGGAGTCTACCCGTACTCTACAGCATTTCATGGAACGGCTGCTTGCGGTATTTTCTCATGTCATAGGAATTGGTCTTCTTGTGGCACTACCTTTGATGGGTATGTTGTTTTTGGTGGAAGTAGGTTTAGGGTATGTCGGTAAAATGCAACCAAGGCTTAATTTGTTTTCATTAGCAACCCCCCTCAAAGTGATTGTGGGGCTTGCCACCTTGACATTGATTCTTCCTATGATGATTTGGTTACTTGAACGAGAAGTGATGCCCAGTTTCCCTAAGATGATTTTTACCCTGATGGCACAACCGTCATAAGGGGTGTGGTGTGTGTTTTCTAACATGGGCTAGATGCTCCTAGTTTTATGATGATGATGATGTCCGATACGGACGGTAAAGACGAAAAACCTACAGCGACACGACTTGCCAAAGCACGGCAAGAGGGAAACGTGTGGCGTAGCCAAGACCTCGTTGCCGCACTGATTATGGGGGGAGTCTTTTGGGTGACATTGGTGATGCACGACCAATGGGCAACCCAGACTACGTTAGGAACACTGACCATGATGCAGGCACTCACTAAAGTAGGGCAGTTGGCAAGCCATGGCGGGTTAGGAAGTGTGGCATGGGTCATGTGGATACGCTGGACGATTGAACAGACCTTTCAGTTACTTTGGATACCGTTGACCCTGATTGCCACCCTTGGGGTGCTTGTGAATCTTGTCATTATTCAGCCTTTATTTACCTTGAAACCTTTAATGCCAAGCTTTAGTAAACTTAACCCAGTGGAGGGGTTTAAAAGACTCTTTTCACCTGATGGCACAAAAGAGCTATTAAAAGGCTTGGGGAAGTCACTCTTGATTTTGGTGATTGTAGGGGCTGTGATGCTTCAGGAGTGGCAACGCTTATTAAGTATTGGGGTGATGAGTGTGCCGCAAGCCTTACAGGTATTAGGGGAAGTGAATAAACTGATGGGAGAGCGTATTTTATATGCCCTGCTTGCCATCGGACTGTTTGATGTATGGTGGCAACATAGGGGCTATATGAAAAAATTGGGGATGAGCATACAAGATATTAAAGAAGAAATGAAAACCCAAGAAGGTGACCAGCGGATGAAGCACCGTATTCGTACTTTTGGACGAGGGCTGTTAAGTAAAAAACGCCCCTTAGACCAAGTGAAAACGGCGGATGTCATTATTACAAACCCAACCCATTTTGCGGTTGCCATTAAGTATGACCCTGCCATTTATCCAGCACCTCTTGTTGTGGCAAAGGGGGTAGACCACATGGCGCTTAAAATCCGAGAGGCGGGTAAAGCACATCACGTAACCATTATTGAAAATCCACCACTTGCACGTGCCTTGTACCGTAGTGTTGAAGTAGAGCAAATGATACCTGAAGTATTCTTTACGGCGATTGCAGAAGTGCTTGCGTTGGTGTATCGTGCCACAGGAAAACAAAAGGCAAAAACCCCTTCATAAGTGTTATGAAGCACTTGGCCGCACATGAGAGGTATGAGTGTATCAAGCTTTTTATATCACTTAGAGGAACTATGACAAGGCATGGGTACGCTTGGTGATGCTTTTCATGTACACTAAGCGTATCAAATGTAATGAGAGTCTTTCTCCTGTTAAAACAGCGACCCAGTCAAGTCAACGTGATAAAGCGTGATTCAAAACAGGGTTATAAAAAGGTTTATTGATAAGGTTTAGCACCATGATGTCTCACTCTCCTGCCACTCGTCTAGGCAAAGCAACGATTCTGGTCGTTGATGATGACCCTGCTATTGTGCAACTCCTGCGGATGAACTTGGAGTTTGAGGGGTATCAAGTCGTACATGCTCCGAATGCTATTGAGGGTATGGCAAAGTTTCGCTCTACACCCATTGACCTTGCTATTCTTGATATTATGATGCCTCAAGTGAGCGGTATCGCACTGTTGCAACAGTTGCGGCAATTACCTCAAGGGGAGCATTTACCCGTGATGCTTTTGACAGCACTGGGCGAGACGCAACATAAGGTTGAGGGCTTTCGTCGAGGTGCCGACGACTATATGGTGAAGCCCTTTGAAGTGGCTGAACTCCTTGCAAGGGCTGAAGCGTTGCTTCGTCGTGCAAGTGCAGGTTTGAAAACCTTGGGGGTCACTGAACAACTACAATACGGTGTGTTGACGCTTATTCCTGATAACTATGAAGTGAAACTTCAAGAAACCCTTATTAAACTGACTCCTACAGAGTATGATATTCTGGCACGTTTGGTGGCAGCACAAGGACAAACCGTAAGCTTGCAAAAGATTGCTGAAAATGTTTGGGGCTACAATGTCGATGAAAGCCTTGCGGATACCCTACGGGTGCATATTCGACATTTGCGTACCAAACTAGACAAAGCTTCGCCTATGCCACATAAGTATATTGAGACCATCTACGGAGGCGGATACCGTTTGCACGCCACCCTCCCCACACGGTAAGACTTTGGTGCTAAGTGTCTTTTGCCCAATCAGACTTAGGATCGTAAGTCTGATTGGGCAAAAGACACGCCTAAAGTGAATGCTATGCATGTTGAAGGGGTTGACTTGCACCGAAGGTGCGGATGAGGGCTATTTCATAGGTGGAAAGTTTTTGTGGAAGCTGGGCTTTTGCTGAGGTCTGTAAGACTTGGAAAGGGTTTTCTGTTTGAATCCCTAAGTGAATAGGTGAAACATTGTGAAAGCTATGAGAGAGTGCTTCGGTGGTCGTATTAGCCGCTACATGAAATGAAGGAAGGGTCGCTTGGGGTACCGCAGGGATACTTTGTAATTTTTTACTGTGTTGAACAGGCTGTAAAGGGGTTGTTTTGTTAGAAGGAGGTAGTACCGCTAAGTTATTACCTGCAAGTACCACACTGGACATCATGATACTTTTGGGGAATGGTTGTAAGTTAGGTAAAGCAACATTAGGTAGTGTGACAGGTAGTGGAACATTAGGGATGGTAGGCTTAATATGATTTTGCTTCACATCTTTATAAGTATGTCGTCGTGAAAATGCTTCTGAGAAAACCAGTGAAAGCATATCAAACCCGAGCTGTACAGGGGCATACCACTTCCCTAGCTTACGTTTCAAAGGCACTATGCCCAGTTGCATCATCATGTTAGTGACAAAGGTTACGCCCAGTACGATGGATTCTCTGCGTGCAACAACCCTTAAAGAAGGGGAGGCATCTGGAATGGTCGCTGCATCATACACACGGTAAGCACTACCAACTCCTTTACGCATGACATTTGCTGCGGAAATGACACCTGCGTGAGTGGCTGCACTGAGTAAATGCGTGGTAAAGCTCATAAAAAGAAGTGCTGTTTAAAAGCCAATAAGAAACGAAAAAAGACGATCGCTTATAGAACGCTTAACAGAATGGATGCAGAGATAAAAGAGCTTCAAGGAAAAGAAATGCTATGTTTTATTCCTAAGGTAACCCTTGACTCCTATTGTATCCTAGCTCAAAGGCAATGACAACTTGATGACACTTCCTTGACAGTTTATTGACACTTTCAAAGGGAGTGTAAGTTAGATGACAGACAACCTGTTAATATTTTTGCGACCCTTGAACATGGGAACCTTAAAACGGATGCCCAAGGCAATCCTGCACTGCAACATATTGACTTTGGCATGGGATATTGGACGAGGTGAAAATGGGTATTTAAACGATGAACTCAAGACGAGAATCGTCTTGAGTTCATGATGGTTGGCGTTTGAGAGGTCTATTAACCGTTGTTGCGGTTACTACCAAACAGCCCTCCAATAATGCCTCGTAGTACAGATAAAGCACCTAGGAAGGCAAGTGCGTACAGAATCCACTTCACCCAGACAGGCTGTGCGTCTAGCTCATTGGTTTTATCCATACCACCTTCCGTGACATACCGAGCATCACCTTGTTTTAATGCCACCACACTTTTGGTTGCCACGTCGCTCTTAACATCACCATTTTCGTCTACAGGTGCAGGGGTCGCACCCATGTTGCTGTTGTTAAACCCTTGTCCGAAGCTACGGAACGAGCTGTCATGATTGACGGTGAGTAAGTTACCAGGTTCAATGGCTGCAAAGGCTCTGTCATCTAACATCAAACGTCCGATGGCATTCATGGCGGTATCGGTTGTACCGTACATAAAAAGCACAACACGGTTTTTGTTCCAAGGGCTTAACACTTCTTCCAAAATCCCTTGGTTTGGGTTTGCCTGAATACTACTGAGGGTTTCTTCCCCTTTTTGTAGATTGGTTTTACTGCCAGACAGGACAACTTTCAGCTTATTGTTTGGAATCTGCTTGAGCCAAGTCGTTTCCAGTTCGTTGCCTCCAATGACCACCAAGTTTTTACTGAGTTTATCTCCTTCGGTGATGGTACTGGCAGTACGAACCATGGTTTGGAACCCTGTCGTGGTGGGTGAAACACGTCCTAAGCGATTGACCACCTGCAATAGTGCATTCCATTGCCCTTCTGTAGGGTTGTCAGGCAATACAAAGAGTGTTTGAGAGAGGTCAGGGTGTGCAGTGAACGGGTACCCATTATCGTTCATGAAGCCAATATCAGGGAGAGGGGTACGTACTTCGGCATCAAAGCTCATGGCTGAGGCATTATGGATGGTTCCCCAAATGTGCTTATCTGTCACAAAGCGACACTCTTCATATTTTTCAGGGAAAATATGGAAGCGATATTCTACATCATTGTATGTGAACACCTCTTGTACAGGAATATCCACTTCATCGACCGCTGCCGTTTCACCCTTCACGTTGGCAAGAGGAATGCTACGAATGGCTTTTCCGTTGAGCATAATTTCCAGTTTTGCTTGTCCTGTTTCTAGCTGGCTACTATAGCTATAGACGGTTCTAAGCTTTGCTTTACCATTGGGTTTAATCCACAGGTCAGGCATCCGTTTGACGGTATACAGAATGGGTAATGAGGTGTACCCACGGGTGGTGTAGGTATCTAGTCCAAGCTCTTCCCACGTGGCTCCTGTCCCTTGAATAAAGCCAGGCCAATGCCGATAAGGATGAACCCCTGCGGGCTTATGGTCTTTGACCACCGTAAAGGTACCACTCATAAGCTTATTTCCAGGGCTTTGAGCTAAGAAGCCCGCTGCACGTTTTACGGCTTCAGGGGTATTACCTGTAACAACCAGTACTACTTTATCAGGGAAGCTAGGGTGGTGTACTAGGGCAATCAGTCCATCGTTTTGTCCTAGCTCACTGAGGCTTTTAGGAAGGCGTAACTGATTAATGGCTGGGTTTTCAGAGGGGGTTCCTACGACCACTAAATGACTTTTTGCACCATACATGGCACTGGGCTCGAGAGGAGCCACGTGGCTAGGGTGCCAAGAAACGGATTTTCCTACAGTCGCTGTGACCATCGCCAATGCACTCAAGCTATCACTTGACCATTTGACACCATTGGGTACCACATACCCTGTTTTTGTATGACCATAGCCAAGAGGGTCAAATAAGGGGTAGGGGAACTTGGCAAGGTCAAGCTCTGCGGGTTTCAAATTGTAATTTAAATGAAGCGCTGTTTCGGGTAAAAGTGCCGTCCAAAGGTCATCTGCTAGGGGGTCTTCACATCGGTAGGTGTAGTGTTGATCCACTTGGAAGGTTAGGGTGTTTTCATCTTTAAGAATCTCAAGAGGAATGGCAATATTGCTGATGCTAAGATTAATATTTGCTTTTGTGAGTGGAATGGTTTTTAAAATACGGTTATTCACTAACACGTTCAAGCTTGAGCGCTCAGGCAATAAAGAGGATGAATGTTGAAACGCAACGGAAATATGTGTCCCGTTTTGCATTGCCCAGTTCTTGGGACGGGTGAAAAAGTAACGACGCTCTGTTTTGACAGTTTTAAGGGTGTAGCCTTCTTTATCACCAAAGTTCTTCAGGTTAAGTACCAAATGATGGTCATCTTGTTGCAGTGCAACAGGAAGTTGTACGGGGGTTTCAAGTAGCGTATCAGCCCAAGCAGGTACCGTATGTAATACAGGAGCAAGGCTACACATGACGGTGCAGGCTAACGCAAAAGCACCTGTAGAGACGCTAAGGGCTAAGGTACGAAACGCCCAAGGAAAACGGTGGTACAGCGTAGGAAGCACAGAGAACATAACGTGCATACATCCTTTCAAACAAGGCATTCTAAACGAAGGGACGAGATAAACTTTCTTACAATTAAGCGTCAAGCGAGTGTGGAAGTCATGGGTCAAAGACGAGCTACGTTAGTAATATTGACGAGACCCCCCATTGCCTCTAGGACCGCCCCCGCCACCTAGAAGCCCAAGTAGGACACGTACCATGAGAAGTAATCCAAGACCAATCACAATGGGTACCCAAGGGAAGGTTCCCCAACCAATACGCTCAAAGAATCCTTGAATGCTGTTATAGACAGGAGCAACTACTGGACCAAAGGTTTTACTGACCCATCGCATAGGCGCTGAAAGTAAACTACCTTTTCCTGTTGAAGTACCCCCTACAACGGCTGTAATAGACTTGCTACCTGTCCCACCTTCTTGGGTGCTTTCTCCGCTGTCTTCAGCGGTTGCGACAAAGGTCACTTTTTTAGGCTCGTCGGCTGGAATAAGGGTATTTTCCTTTTCATCCAGTTGTGCAAGCTGACGTACCTTCACCACGGGTAATTGACTAATGGCTTGCTCTAGGTGAGTTGCTTCCATGCTTTTCCCTAAAGCGTATAGACTGGCAGGTGTGTTAAAGCCTCCAAAATGCGTGAGTGCTTGTGCATCATCACCCGCCTGCTCAAGTACGCGCATGGCACCACCTTGTTGAATGTAGAAGCTTTCATTTTGAGAGGTGTATTTGACATCGTTTCCCGCCATACGGTTCCAACGAAACTTAGACGTGATGCTTTGAGGCATTTCTCCGTTGCCAGAAATCACTAATAGGTGTTTATCGCTAGGAATAAGTTGTGGCTGTGCACTCACGTGAAGTTGCATATGACCGTGTTGCAACTTTAAGTGTCTTCCCATATGCGTTGTTACGTTTAATAAGGTGTTTAATACCCTTGTATCCGTGGGGTTTGTCACATGCACCCATACATTTTGTAAGGTATTATCTGAGGTGTAAGGGTAACCAACGCTATTAGTAAACATGTCTAATCGAGGTAAGGCACTATCGGGCATACCTTCTACCTCAAATTGAGATGAGTCGTGTAAAATGCCGTGTGCAATATCAATATATTCCCCTTTACAGTAACCGTATTTATCGGGGAGTAAGTGGAATTGAACCACAAAGCGGTTTAAAGGTTTTAGGACATCTCCAGGGATGTAAATCCGAGTTTTTGCGAGTTTCTCACCGTAAGGCTGTTGTAACGGTACATTCGCAACCGAGCGGTCATTGACTTTTAATTCAATGGAAGAATACTTTGGGTTCAACATCATGGAGTAACTGTACACAAGGTTCAGAAAGAGCTTTCCATTGCCTGTGTTGAAGTCACGCACCACAGGGACATCCCAGTAAACAGGGGGGGCGTGCAGTTTATAGACCGCCGTGGTTTGGAAGCCGAGGTCTGAGAGTGTCCGAGACTCTGTGCCAATATATAACTTGTTTGCTTCGGGGGCGGTATCTAGGCCACCTACCATCGCAGAGGTTGTGACAAATTGTCCTTTCAGTCCCATATCACGAGGTGCTTTTGAAAGCATCTTGGCAGCTTTAATGACCCCATTGGCATCGTTTCCAGAGACGACTAATACCACGTGGGCGCTATTTTTAGGGTTATGTCCTACCCAAATCACGCCTTCGCCCGTGTTAATCCCTGACCATTGACTTCCAGAAAGCTGGCTTGGCTGAGAGACACCCAAACTGCTTAATAGCCCAGACACTTCGCTCGCTGTTCCTATCACCATCATATCCCCTGAGGGGTACTTCATACCCTGCATCCCCAAACTTGCCGCACTGACAATTTTAGGCTCTTTGGGGGCTTTCATTGCCAAATGGGCGTTTAGAATCCCCATGGCTTCTAGGTGAGCATCTTGAGGTGCATTGGGGAGTATAAACTGAACTTTTGCAGGCAGATAACTAAAGGTATCTACGACAGGGAAAGGATATCGTGCTAAATCCAGAGGTGCCACAACGGGCTGGTAGTCAAGCACTAACCGAGTTGAGGGGAGTATCTGTGTCCAAAGTGACGCATCTGTGGGGTCTTCACACTTGGCTTTATAGTGTTGGCGTACTCGGAAGGTAAGTTTATTTTTGGCTTTTAAACGACCAATGGGTAAAGGTACTTTGACCGTGGTTGAATTCGTGTTGTTGGGTCCTAGAGCCACTTGATGGATGACCTGGTCATTAATCATGACTTGTAACCAAGAGCGTGAGGGGTCAAGGGTATAGGCGTGCTGAAAGGTGACACTTACGTGGCTGGCACCCGTTAAATTTGCATTTTTGGGAACATAAAAGTTCACATCACGTTTTGAAGACACCGTAGGAAGATAAATGGTTTCCTCTACAATGCCTAAACGTTTCATGCTTACACTCTCTTGCACACCTGCCATGGCAACCAATGAGTGATGGGGTACGTAATATTGTAACCCTAGGGTGCAAAGGCATATCAACAGTACCCATACAGGACGATAGGATTGAAACCTGATGGCACCTTGCAGGTTCCCTTTGGTGTGTTGCGTGGTGGCGTGCACCCCACGGCTCACCATGCGCAAGAGGGCTTGCAAGGAAGAGGAAACAGAGGTCGTTGATGTCACCATCATAAGGGCATATCCTATACGTTAGGGTTTACTGGCAGACGTATTGAAGCACGTAGGAAAAAATACAAAAGCACTTGACTGAAGTGAAAACTGGGTGAATGTAACCTCAAAAAGAAGTTTAAGCCTAAGCGATGTCTCACGGATGAGTGCTTGAGATAGGGGATACCTCAATCTTACTGCCGAACACTTTGAGGCATGCCATACTTGCTTGATGATACGTGAGGTTTTTGCTTCACAGAGACAGCTTGAGGTGTTTCTCCATCATTTGACTGAGGGGGCATTGAAAAAGTAGGGTAGTGTCCTGCGGCACTGCGAGAATATATTTTTTGAAATCTTGGTTGTGGTAAGATATTAAGTACACTTCATGAGCTTTAGGTTTTTTGCCTTGAAATAGCTCAATAAGTTTTATAGGGGTCTTTTCTAAAACTTACTTTTTTTCATTCTTTTCCTCCCTAGCTTATCCTATTGAACACCCTGTATTTGGTATACTTGTGATACCTTTATGGTCTTAATAGGTCTTATTATAAAGGTTATTAGGCGTATGCTTTGTTCTGCCTCATCTCATCCAGTGTCGACTGCTTTACCTAGCGAATACATGCATCGTTCGTTAGAAGTGCTTAAGCAAAACCAATTCCGTATTACACGCCCTAGAAAGCTTATTTTACGTGTGTTGGATGAAGCTGAAGTTCCCTTGTCTGTGTATGAAATTCATGATTATTTAACGACAAAACTTCAAGAAAAAATGGATGTTGTGAGTGTGTACAGGGTGGTTGACTGCTTGCTTGAAAATCATCTTGTCCACAATATTATGAGTGCCAATAAGTATCGTAAGTGCTTAATTGCCCATTCTCATCATCCTAGCCTGTCTCATCAACATCATCATCCTATCGCTGCACCTCATGAGCATCATGGTACCCCGCTTGAAACGCATGACCATGGTCATCATACTGTAGCACATGAAGGTGTGACTCGCCTTTCTGAAACCATGTCGTGTCATTGTCATAACCCTCATTACCTGTTGTATTGCAAAAGTTGCCAAAAGGTGGATGAGGTTCAAATACCTGAATTACAGCCACTACTCCAGTTGTTAGAGCGTCAAAAGCACTTTACGATCCAAGAACCTAAGCTTGAATTGATAGGTTTGTGCCAGTCGTGCCTGCCTCGTCATGATGGGCATACCCCCACGGTGTCACCAACTTCTCAGGTTGAAGTGAGGTTTTTACCACACTCGTAACAACATCATTCACTGTTCAAGCTCAAGGTGGCTATGTAGATACTTTGCGTGTTGCCTCTTTTCGTTAATAAGGGTAGCTTTTAGCTACCCTTAGCTTATGGTTGCAGTTTTCTCTTCCATTAAACAACGGACTTCCCTCGGGCTGACAGGATGGCTCCACTCACGCTATAGTATATTAAGCAAAACCTTTTTTATTCATTAAAACAATTGTAATGCCTAACCTCGATGAAATCATGGGAAGACAAGGCTATGAGCATAGTTCAACACAGTATCGTTCAGTGGATGCAGTCATTTTTTCACGGGTTGGGAATACTTTTTAAACACATGACCAACGGGTCTCCTTGTGTGGTCAGTGCGCTTCCAGGTAAGCAATGCCACCTTACATCATCTTCTCAAGTAGGGAGTTTACGTTCAGTTTACCTTTTCCTAGGCGTACTGATGTTACTGGGGATGACAGGATGTAAACCCATGACACCTGAGGCGATTGAAAAAGAATTGAAAGCCCAGCAAGCACGCCTTCAAGGGGTTGTATTGGTTGAACAGCCCAAGCATAAACCCTCTGCCTATCGAACCACGATGATTGAAGGGGTTGAAGTATTGGTATCACCCTATGCAGTAGGGCAATTCGGGGGTATTTTTAGAACCTCACAAATGGGAAATGGTCCTCAAACCTTTAACCCTTGGGCCTCATATGATGCGACTTCTTCAGGTATAGGAGGGATGTTTTTCCCTGGACTTACCACGACGAATGTCTTTACAGGAGAAGAAACGACGTACTTGGCAAAGCATGTCGAGATTAAACCGAACCATACACAGTATATTGTCACCCTCAGAAAGGGTCTTAAATGGTCTGATGGTCATCCTCTGACCGTGGATGATGTCGTCTTTACTTGGAACGAGATTATGGCAAAAGGGTTGGGTAATCCTTCTACCCGAGATAATTTATTAGTAGACGGAGAGTTTCCTAAGGTTACGAAGCTGGATGCGTATCGGGTTGAGTTTACGACAAAAAAGCCTTTCGTGCCGTTTAAAGCAGCACTTGGGAATAGTATTGCTCCTAAGCATATTGTAGCACCTATCTTGAAAGCCAAGGGGGTTCGTGGCTTTACCAGTTTATGGAACCCTGAAAGTATGGCAAAACATCCTGAAACCATGGTGAGTGCAGGATTATGGAAGTTAAGTAGCTATAAACATGGTCGAGAATTGATTGTGGAGCGGAATCCTTATAGCTTTATTGTGGATAGAGAATACCAAGCACTGCCTTACCTAGACCAATATTTGGTGAAGTTTGTAAAAGATCAAAATGCGGAGCTGTTGCTGTTTGAGCAAGGTCAACTTGATACCCTTGATGTCAAAGCCAGTACCCTAAGCCGAGTAAGACAAATTAAATCATTCCCTTTGAAACTTTATGACCTAGGACCTACGTCGGCTTCTTCCTTTATCACGTTTAATCAGACGCAAAAGCTTGATGCTACCACTAAAAAGCCATTGGTTGACCCTGTCCATCAAACGTGGTTTCAGTCGAAGGTGTTTCGTCAAGCGATGGATTGGGCCATTGACCGAGACAAGCTGGTACGCAACGTTTTACGAGGGATAGGTTCACCATTGTTTACGCCTGAGCCTATCAATGGCGTGTTTGTTCACCCCACCTTGGTGAAGGGACATCGGTATAACCCTCAGTATGCGAAAGCACTGCTTGAAAAGGCAGGATTTACTTGGCGTACGGATGGGCAGTGTCTTGACCCTCAGAAACATCCTGTTCGCTTTACCTTGATGACCAATAGTGGTAATGAGGAGCGAGAAGCGACCCTTGTTTCTATTCAGCAAGATTTTGCAAAGCTTGGGATTAAGGTCGATTTACGCCCGATGGACTTTAACATGTTGGTTGGGCGTATTAACAGTGCCAACTGGGAAAGTATTATGTTAAGCCTCACGGGTAGTCCGCTTGAGCCAAATGGGGGCAGAAACGTTATGCGTAGTGATGGTGCTTTGCATATCTTTCATCAACGTTTCCCTGCAAAGTTTCCCCAAGACCCCGACACGTATAATCCCCCGCCTACTGCGTGGGAAGCTCAGCTGAATGCTTTGTTTGATGTGGGTGCGAAAACGTTTGATCTTCAAAAACGTAAGGCTATTTATCACGCCTACCAGACAATCATTGCTGAAGAGCAACCTTTTGTATACCTGTATAGCCCTCGTACCTTTATGGCAGTACGCAGACGAGTACGAAACTTTATGCCAACCCCTTTAGGAACGTTTCATAACATGGAATCTATTTGGCTTCAAGAACGCATTACCCTTCCTGAAGGGGTTCAAGTAGAAGGCTTTGACCCCAATGCTGATGACGTGTAAAACGTTGTAGGACGACGATTAACTCAAGGGGCTTTTCATTAAGAGGGATACCACCGTGCGTAGAACCTTGTTTTTGGGTAGCCCTTGGGCTTTAATTGCTTGATTAAGGGCTAAGGTTTGCCCGTTAAGGGTATTCATGAACCAAGAGGGGCTTTCCATGAGACGTTGCATGAGCGTTTTACTGTCGCTTAACTTAGCGAGTGCCATTTTAGCACCCAATAGCTTGCCTTTTATGAGAAAGCGTCTTCTCGTGATGGTAGGCTTTATCACTGTTTCTGCACTGGTCTTGAGGAGTTCACTCTTAAGCTGTCCTTCACCCACTTCTTCAATGTAGGTGACCAAAGGGTTTTTGACTGCTTGGGTGAGTTCTTGTTTCCCTTGTGCAACGAGCTTAGGGGTTGCCAAAGAGGTCACCTTCAAGAAGTCTCGCCGAGAGATTTTGGGTAAGGAGGTCATTGCATGCGTTCCTAGAAACAATGAGTGGACATCACTGTTACATTACGAGAGGCTCTTCGTAAAAGGATGTCGCAAGTTTTGTGTAAAGTGAGGTTGAATAACTTGAATATTACTGTAGTGAAAAACGCTATTTTGCACTTTTTTGGAAACCTAAACATTCCCAAGTGTCGTCATGCTAGCGAAAACTCTTTCATACGTCAACTAGCATTCTGAGGGCATCTGCGTTACGATGAAAAGAGCAAGATTTTACTCGTGTGTTGCCTAGGCTTAACGTCTCATGTGTTATCTAACACGCTGTGCTAAAGCATACCGAAAAATACTTGTGTGTATGCGTTTATGCCTCATGTTTGTCGCCACTTTTTTAGGTTCACCATTGATTTCCTATATGATGATGCACGCCCGTTCCTCCTCTTCGTCTTTTTCCTCTACTGCCTCTACTGCTCCTGTGGGCAACTTGCTTCCTAACTGGAAAGAGCTTTGGGTTGCTTCAGGCTTGCAGGACAAAGTTATCTTTACCTTGCTCATGGTGGTGTTATTTCGTTTTGTGGCTCAAATCCCTGTGTGGGGCGTGAACCTGAATGCCTTACAGCATGTATTGAATAGTCAGCTTGTAGGGTTTTTAGATATTTTCTCTGGCGGTGGCATTGCAAAACTAAGTTTGCTTGCTTTGGGGATTGGTCCTTATATTACGGCTTCTATCGTGATGCAACTCCTTACGGTGGTGTTTCCTCGGTTGGAAGAAATGCAAAAAGAAGAGGGCGAAGCAGGACGTAAAAAAGTGGCACAATATACTCGCTATGCCACGGTAGGGCTTGCTTTATTTCAGTCTTTGGTACTTGTGAAGCTTTTAGCGATGGTACCTGGTGCCTTGTTGCCTTCCGTGTCGCCATTTTTAGTGTTTCCAGGGTTGGTGCTTTCTTTGGTGGTCGGCTCAATGTTTGCCCTTTGGCTGAGTGAACTCATCACCGAGCGTGGGATTGGGAATGGAAGTTCGATTCTGATTTTTATCGGGATTTTGGCAAAACTTCCTACCTTGTGGGCAACCACTGCTGCCTACGTTGGAGAAGACCCTCAACGTTCCTTTCAGCTTGTGATTTTGCTGGCGGTTTACGGTTTGATTCTCGGCTTAGTGGTGTACTTATATGAAGCGTTGCGTAAGGTGTTTATTCTGCACGCCCGTCGTCGTGCAGGGCAGCGTATGGGGTTAGACTCGCAAAAAACCTACATTCCATTCCGTATCAATGGTGCAGGCGTGATGCCCATCATTTTTGCGTTCGCACTTTTGAGCGTGCCTACTGCGTTAATTGAATATGCCCAACAAGCTAAACTTGCAGGGGTGTGGTTTGAAGTGATTCGCTTTTATAAAAAATGGATGCAGTTTGGTTCTCCCTTGTATATGGCGGTTGAAATGGGCTTAATTATCTTTTTTGCTTATTTTTATCAGTCGATTGTACCGAGTATGCAGCCTAAGGAAATTGCAGAGCAACTTCGTAAACAGGGTAGTACCATTCCTGGGGTGCGTCCAGGGAGTGCTACGGAAGCCTATCTTGGGACGATTTTAAATCGTCTTACGCTGATTGGTGCCGTCGCACTAGGCTTAATTGTGATGGTGGCTTCTCTTGCAACTAAATTGACAGGCATGGTCACGTTGCAAGGTCTGGGTTCGACATCGCTGATGATTTTGGTAGGGGTTGCCCTTGATTTGGTCAATCAGGTGAAAGTCCATTTAATGGCACAGTCTTACAAGGGCTTTTTGGCGAAGTAGTATGGCGAATCCGTGTGATGTGTAACATGCGTTATTGAGACTCAAAGGAGTTTGATATGTCATTTGAACGTCTTATTCTTTTACCCTTTATCTCTCCTCCCGCAGCAGGGAAGGGAACACAGACCCAGATATTATGCCAAACGTATCATTTGGCTCGTTTTGATACGGGGAGTCAACTACGTGCGGTCGCACAAAAAGAGACCGACCTAGGGAAAAGGGTTGCCACTATATTGGCAGCAGGGCAACTGGTTGATTTACCTGTTGTGATGGATGTGTTGAAAGATGGTTTGCAGGACGCACTGAACCAAGCACCTGAACAAGCAGAAACGGTTCCTGTGTTGTTAGACGGTTTTCCTAGAAGCTTAGAACAAACCGATGCACTGTTTCAGCTTGCTGAAACCACAGGGTTGCATATTCCTCAGGCATTTTATTTTGATGTCCCCTATGAGATTATTACCGAGCGTGCCATTTATCGTCGTATTGACAGTGAAACAGGTGCAATTTATAACCTCAAGTTTAATCCTCCGCCACCAGAGGTTCCTGAAAGCCGTTTGACGCATCGGACAGATGATTATCCTGACCGTGTTGAAAAGCGTTTAACAGCCTATGAGCAAGAAACGGCACCCATTCTTGCACGCTTTGAAGAAAAAGGCTTACTGACTCGGGTGGATGCCAATAAACCTATGCAAGAAGTCACTCAGGCACTTGTGCGTTTATTTGACCAGTATGTACTTCAGGTTCACTAGACTTCTGATAACACGCTAGTCGGGTATCATCCTCTTCTTTCATCGTCATAAAGAAGAGGATGGTTGTTTCTTCTAACCTTGTGGTGTAGCCTGAGAAGTTGTCGGCTTGTAAAGAGAGCATTTGAGCTTTCTAGTGAGTGATGGTACAATAGCTTTGTTTTTACTTTGTTAAGCACTGTGCATCATGACCTTAATCTCATAGAAAGAAGACCGTTGCTTGTTGCTTACGTTAAAGCCTTTTTTTGACATTGGGTTGAAACGATCTCATTGGCAAGGGCGTGATGCTCTTTGGCGATATTTTACATGCGTGATGACTGTCCTTACGATAGGATGCTTTTGGGTGCATGGGGAAACGACTCGTGGCGATACTTGGATGTCTAAAGCGTATGCTGACCAAGTTTCACAGGACACCATGCAGCATACGCTTGTGGTATTGCATGAGCAACTAGAACAACTTTCGCAGGAAAATTATCGTTTAAAACAAAAGTTAGAGCAAGCCATACAAGTAAAAGGGCATGGTTTGGAGAACCCACCCAACGCACAAGGTGCTGTTGAGGCGTTACAAACGCAACTGAACCAAGCCAGTTTGAAGCTCAAAGAAGCGATTGATACCATTAATCAACAAAACGGGTATATTACCAGTTTGTCTGAACGACTAGAGCGTTTACAAACCTTGAATGACCAAAAGGCCTCTCAAAGTTTAGAGCCAGTTTCTCTTACGCCTGAGGGTACACAGACTGCTATGTCTGTTGAGGCATACTATCTACAAGTAAAAACTGCGATGCAACAAGCACAACAAGCCTTAGAAGCTCAGAACTTTGAAGGTATGGTCAATGCACTCCGTCCTGTGGTGTATCTTCAAGGCACGGCAATGATTCATCCGCAGGCATTTCCTTTAGCCGTGGTGTGGTATGCGAAAGCCTTGGGGATGCGACCCTCTAAAGACCCTACCTATACTGCTTCCATGCAAGAGGTTACTACGCTCTTAGGGGCTTTGGTACAACAAGCTCCTTATATGGCTTTTGTCCTTGATTTTCAAGAGTTACAAGCTTGGCAAAAACAAGCTCGAAAAGAGCCTCAACAGGCGTTAGAGGCATTTAAAAAAGTGTTTAATCAAGCCTCTTTGCATCGGTTTGCTGAAGTGTTAGAAACAGCGAAAGCTGCTCAAACGCTTCAAAGTAGTCAAGCATTGTACGCCTTTATTACACAACTTTATCCCCAAGATGCTTCTGCGTGGCATCAGGTAGGGGTTCTTTCGATGAAGCAGCAGCAAGAGGCTCAAGCCATTACGATGTTTGAGCATGAACTGACCTTGCCTCAATCGAATCCGAAAACGCACTATTATTTAGGGATGCTTTATGCGCGTAAAGCTATTGCTGCACGTAAACAAGCACCTTCCTCGCTGACTCCTACTGTACTTCAGAGTATTCAGCAAGATATTCTTCAAGCCCTTGGGCATCTTGAAAAAGTGGCACCTGCCCCTAAGGCATCAGGAACCTCTTCTCGTCAGCCCTCTGTGGTACTGTCCCAACAAGAGCAACAGCAACTTACTTACTGGCTTGCTCAGTTGAAGGCCTTAAAGTGATTTTTGGAAACGGGCTTCATTATTGACGTAGGTTGGTTGCCTGACGGAATATTTCATCCATAAAACGTATCATTTTGATATTTGAAATTACGCCAGCATTCAAGCGTAAAATCTCATCTACTTGATGAAACATGTTCACGTTACTACGTTCCAAAAATCCTTGCCGAATGCGTCCTTTGTGGACACTTCCTGGTTGGATAAGCTCTGGGCTACCAGAGTCTTGGCTAGGAACCCATTTTCCCTGCCCCACAAAGTGTAACCCTTCTGGGTTTTGGAATCGTACCACGGGTAGTTTACCAATGGTTTTATACGGAGACTCTTTATCGGGACGTGCAGAGATGACACCCTCTTCATCAATGAGCAATGATTCATAATCAATGGGTAGTGAAATGCCTGACCCTACCACATCGTTATGGGCATTCACAAGCATTCCTTCTGCATTACGGCTGAATTGCCCGTCTCGGGTGTAGGCTACTTTACCATCTTTTTGTGTTACTACAAAAAAGCCATCGCCTTGCATACATACGTCGAGGTTTCGGTGGGTTAATTGTGGGGTACCTTGCTCAAAACGGATACGCCCTTGATACCCGAGGGGTCCCCCTTCTTCCGTAAGATATAAATCGCCACGACGTGTTTTATAGCCAACTGTGTTTTGGTTTGAAACGTTTTGAACGACCGCATCGAGTACTTTCATATTCATGCTGGCATTCAAACTGGCTTGGGCAATAATACCTTGAATCTGCATCATCATGGGGTGTTATAAGGCGCTTTCTATCGAGGATTTCTACCCCAGTATGTCTGAGGATAGGCTAAAAGAATCAGATTACTGGGCTCTTCCTAACTCTTGAACCATTTTGGTCATGAGGTCGTTATTTGTAAGGAACATTTGACGATTGGCTTCAAAATATCTTTTTTGTGGCACAATCCCGATATACTCGTTTTGGAGCATGACGTTGGAGTCTTCGACAAAGCCTTGTAACACGGTAGGTGGGGTGCCGTCTGTTCTGCCATCTTCCCGTACTGTTTTTAATACACCTGCTTTAACCACTTCGTTTTTATAAGGGTGTGTGAGGGTAATAACCCCTTGCTTATCAATGCCCAGTTGCCATTTGGGGTCTTGTAATAAGTGAGGGAGCATGATGGCTGTCCCCTCCCGATTTAAAAAATAAGACCCGTCGTTACCTACTAAACGTCCTTCACTGTCAAGTTTCATTCTGCCATCTCGTGTTAAATCCATCTGTCCTGTGATTGGGTTGTATTTTTGAAAATAGCCTTTTTCTTCTAATGCAAGGTCATACGTAAAGCTGGTATAACGTATTCTGCCCACGTCTGTGTTGGTACGTTCTTGCGTTGAATAGCTAGCACCTAGAAACTCTGTAAACGTTTTATTTTTAGCCGCATAAATGCGTGCCTCTTTTGCCTGATAGCCAGGTGTTCCATAGTATGCAATATTGTTCGTGTGGGTATCCATGAGGGTCATGTGTGTCATCATGGCTTGCACACTAATCCCTAAACCATCTCCAGGGGTGTGTCCCATCCATGACCAAGGCACGCCATTGGCTTGAACCGTTCTATGGGAAGCCACCTGTGTACTTGGAATAAAGGGGGTGTGCTTTGGAATGAAGGGCATGGCTTGCTCACTTTCCCG
The DNA here is from genome assembly GCA_046080605.1 of Vampirovibrionales bacterium. Classification (GTDB taxonomy): domain Bacteria; phylum Cyanobacteriota; class Vampirovibrionia; order Vampirovibrionales; family JAJTHC01; genus JBJTUH01. The sequence continues at coordinate 11,116 of JBJTUH010000094.1, read as the reverse complement.
AAAGGGGCATCATGTAATACCATTCATGATAAAGATTTGTGATACGAAATGTAACGAAATGTAAAACACAAACCTGTCTTGGAAGCCTATCAAAAAAGTCTGTTCTCATGACCTGAAACCCCTTTAATTTAAGGTGTTTAGAGGATAGGACTCTCTGATAATGCCCCCATTTTTTGTGGAAGCGCATGCATTTCCATCAAGTTGACTTTATGTAACAAAAGCAAGCTTTTTTGTTACGTTGTGGCAGTTGGTTATGTTTGTAGTACGTTAAGAAAGATAAAATATCATTAAGATAAAAAAACGTTTGCAAAGATTGTAAATCTTTGTCATACTATCATTACGAAATGTAAACCCGTAAGGCAATCATTTCAGGTGTTTGTATGAGTCTACTGGTAGAACAAGGCTAGTGTATTGAAATACGTCACGATTTTGTCGTGCGTTCATGAGGTATTTTTACAAGGCTTGACCCTCATCTTCAAGCCGAGAGTCTGTTCTGTTTGCACTCACTGTGTGTCAAGCTGTTGTGTTGTGTGTTGTGTAAGGATGCGATAACTCCTTTTTACGATACCCCTTTTAACGTTTTGGAGTCTGCCCGTAATGATGATGGCAAAAGGTTTATTTCATAAGTTGTCTGAGTGGATTAATGGTGATGCACTTGAGCATGATGAGTATCTTGAGGATGAGCAAGGATATGCCATGGCAACGGCACCCGATGCTCATCATGTAACCCATGCCCATGGGACGCATGGATTAGTGCGTCATGCCGACATGATGCCTACCAGTTCGGTTCAGGAGCAGCAGGCGTTGCTTCACGAGCAAGCGTTGTTACAAGAGCACAAAAATAAGCGTGCTGCCTTACGTGTGGTACCAGGTGCCAAGCATTTTACGAGCCAAATTGTGATTGTGGAGCCTGAGAACTTCCAAGAGGTTCTTTATCTCATTGAACCGTTAAGAAACAGTCGTACCATTATTTTGAATCTTGGTTTGTTAGATACCTCACAATCTCAACGTGCGGTTGATTTTATGGCAGGAGCAACGCATGCGATTAGTGGACATCAGCAACAAATTGCCGATAAAGTCTTTATTTTTACCCCTAGCAACGTAGAGCTTAGCACGACCCATAAAGACACCCAGGTGGAGCCTGTGGTAGAGTCGGGTATGGCTCATTTGGCTGCAATGGATGGGTTTTTAAACTTAAACCAAGCACAGCCAGCCTTGATGACAGGGACACGGTAAGGTTTTGTCTTACGTCAAAATCGTTAAAAGCTTTCAGAGTGTCACTTTGACCCAAGAGGAGATTGTTCTCTCTGTTCAAAGTGACACTCTGTGTTTTACCCTGTTTCTGATACACTGATAGGCATGCATACAGTCACTACTCGTTTACATGCTCAAGCTATCCCTCCTGTGTACCATGCTTATATGTCACAGGCAATTGAACTTGCCAAACAAGGTTGGGGGCGTGCAACACCGAATCCGATGGTGGGTGCGATTGTACTAGATAAAACAGGACGCTTTGTGGCACAAGGGTACCATGTAGCAGCGGGGCAACCTCATGCGGAAGCTGTCGCACTTCAAAAAGCGTTTGAACTTGGAGGTCAAACCCCAGCTTATACTCAAGGTGGTACGCTCATTGTGAATCTTGAGCCTTGTAACCATCATGGACGTACGCCTCCTTGTACAGAAGCCATTTTGAATGCGGGGATTCAAAAAGTGCTTATAGGATCCTTGGATCCCAATCCGCAAGTGACAGGGGGAGGGCTTCAACGGTTACAGCAAGCAGGGGTAGAGTGTCAATTTGGGGTGATGTACCCAGAGTGCTTACGGCTGAATGAGATTTTCTTTCATCATAGTGTGACACGTACCCCTTTTGTGACGCTAAAATTAGGGCTTACACTTGATGGGCGTATCGCCACACGAGGCGGGCAAAGTCAGTGGATTACAGGGGAAATGAGTCGGCAACATGTGCATTACTTACGCAGTGGCTATGATGCGATCCTTACCACGGCTGAAACCGTGATGACTGATAATCCTCGGCTTACGGTACGTTACCCTGGTGTGGTACGTCAGCCCATACGGATTGTTTTGGATAGACAGTTTAGGTTGGATCTAAGACGCTACACGCTGTTTAATACCAAAGAAGCTCCTGTGTGGGTCATTGGTGCTAAGGCTCACCTTGAAAAACACTATGAAAGTGTGGCAGATGCATTGGGTATCAAGCTATTTCCTGTGTCAGGCGGAGCACATGGGTTGGATCTTACAAGTATTTTTCAACAACTTGGAGAGATTGGCATTAGTAGTCTTTGGGTAGAAGCTGGCGGAAAACTTGCTGGAAGTCTTATCTCGAAAAAACTGGTCAATAAATATTATTTATTTTATGGGTCAAAAATTATGAATGACCCTCTAGCAAAAACTGGATTTTCTGGGCCTTTATGCTTAGGGTTGTCACAAGCACCTGTGGTTCACGTGCATCAAGTGCATACGTTACATCAAGATACACTCGTTGAAGCGTATCCTGTCAGTATGTAAACTGGAAGTAGGTCTTCACGGATTCATGATGTTGTTGTCGTTGCTACGCTTCTTTTTGACGGTTAAAGTGCTTACTCTATGACCTCTACTCCTACAGGGCTTGGCTCTTCATCCCATTCATCTTTGAAGCATCATTGGCTTTTTCATTCACAGTTTCAGCCCCCTAAGGCATTGTTACCCTTACCTCCTGATTCTTATCCTGAAGATGCCTATTATCGCTCTGGCTATACGGAAGATGCCTTGTCTGAAGCCACTTTGAAGCCGTTGACTCGTGAGGATTTATTTCATGTGGTGTCGCCTCCTCATGGAGGACATCATGGGCATGCTAAACCCCTTGTGTCAACGCACGCAAATGCTATGAAACATCCTGCCTTTGTGTCACATGAGGCCCAAGCTTCTCCTGTAAAAGAAGAGGTTTCTACCCCATTGATGCCTCCAAGTGCAACGCAAAAGTATCCTGCCAATTCAGAGGCTCAAGGGGTCTCTTCCTCTCAGGAAGTCCCTCATTTAAAGTCAGGGGGCGTAAACATCAGAAAATTAGTCCCAATAGTCGGTGTGGGGGCTTCGTTGGCTTGGGGCGTGGGGAATATTGCGGAACATATGTTGCATGACGGACATGTCAAGTTTTTCTCAAAGGGCATCACGGGGAAAGCACTACTCAAGTTAGCACAGTGGCTTCCTGTGATTAATGTAGGTTATGGGGCTATCAACGCAACGGGTGCTATTTTAAATGGGTATGCCCTGCGTAGTTTGGCGTTTACAGCTTTTTCTGCCATCAGTCTTTTATCCGCTCCTAAGCTTTTAAAAGGAAATCAGCTTTTTACGACACTTTTGCAAAAGGCACAAAAGGAAGGCTTTCATGAAGTCAGTGAAGCCGTGAAGCACCCTAAGTTTCACGCTTGGTTTAAAAAGACCTTTACTGAGGAAGCCCTAAACCTTAAAAAATTTTCAGCACTCTTTAATTCGACCGTCCCCATTGGGGTATTGATGGGGGTTTTTACCCTTACAAAAGCGGCACAGTCTTTACAAGGTGTCAAGTTATTGCACCCTCATGGAGATACCTTACAAGAACTCAGTGACCCTCATAATCCTGTGCCTGTAGGGAAAGCACTGGTACATAATGCCAAACAAGAGCTTAAAGCATTTGGCAATATTATGACGCACCTTCCCAAGAATACGATCGAGTCTTTGAAAGCATTTAAAAAAGGATTGACTCGTTTGGGTCAGCAAGACACTTCAACCCCCGTTTCTCATACATCCTCTCAGGATGCTGCGGGTAAGTCTCAGCCGAAAGGGTTAGGGAAACTTTGGTGTGATTTTGCAACCCCTGTGTTTAATAGCCCATTCACGGCAACCACCTACGCCATCACAGGACTAGGACGTATGATTTCTGCGGCGTTTGCGGTTTCGTTGGCTTCTCAGGGGGCAACACATTTGCTGACTAAAGGGAATGTGATGAACCAACTGGCGAAGCATCCTCCTGTTACAACGCCACAAGCTCAGAAGTTGATGGGTGGCATTGGGACGTTTTTCCTAGCGGGTCAACTTGCAGGAGCTATTTCAGCTGTATTTACACGTTTTAATGACTGGAACCCTACACTGAGTGCGGTGTATCGTATCAGTGCCATTCCCTATGCCCTTTCTGGCTTTTCTGCCATCAACCGCTCTTTTAAACCGTTGGGCTTAGGGGCTGAGGACATGGCGAAATTTGGTGCCTTTATTCAAGCTACGTCATACTTAATGAACCTTGTCTTGAAAGATCAGCCTGCCAAGCCAAGTACAAACCATACCTCTCCTTCGGCTGAGGAAGCTACTGAGCAACCTATGCAAAAAGCATCTTCATAGGCTGTTTGTATGCCTGACCCACACACCTTACCGTTATCCTCGACCCTTGTGTGATACGATACGTTCTTTTTTTGTATCTGGTGTCTCTAGTAGCCGATCTCTTTCTGGTGATACCTCCATGAACTTTTTCCCTAGATATGACAACACGTCCCTATCTTCTTCTCGGCAGGTCTCTACCCTGAAGTATTTGCATGACACGCATGGGCAGGAGCATTTTACCCCTCCCTTAGGGGTTTATGAGCCTGACGTGTTACAGGCGGGGACGACTGGCTTGAGTATTACCCATCAAGATAGTTTTGGTAGCCCTCATGGAGGGCATGGGCATGGTTCAGGGCATACCATGTCTCGTCCTTATGCCCCGATGCCCTTTCACGTCGCTTACTTCCATCCTTTTATTCAAGATGCGTTTTATCGTCCCAACACCTTACTGATGACAGGAAATCAAACCCCTACCTTAACAGGAGAGACCCTTGACCCTTCTAGGGTGATTAATAGCACGGTATGGCTTTATAACCCCTATGCCACAGATGGGCGTTATTTAAGTATTGCAGGAAATGCCACTTCACAAACTCAAGATACCAGTTGGCGGCAGCTGAATAGCTTTGTCAGTGAGGCACTTGACCATATTCGTTTTAGTCAACCAGGGTCAAAAGCGATGAATCCTGCGGAGGTGATGCGTGCCAATAGCCAATGTCCAGGAAAACCTTGGTGGTTGAGTCGAGATTATAAAGTGGCACCCGTGCAAGGGACTATTTTAACGGTTGATGATACGTATAAAATTCTAGTAGATAGCTGGCAGCGCCTTGGCTTTGAACGTAAAGACCTTGTGCGAGCGTTCTGGGATCAGCCTTCCTCTCGGTGGAATGTCTATTTTGATCATCCCCGAGATACTCGTAAACCTAAGGTGTTTACGCCTGATGGATGGGAGCGTCCAGGAGCATTACCTCCGATTTTAGAGAAAGAAATTATCTATGAATCTCAGTATGGGGTATAGCACGCGCTGAAGCGATCAAATGTCAAAGGCTTCTTGATAGATGCGGCACATATCATAGGCAATACTTCGTCGTGCAGTTGCCCAGTTTTTGACACAGCCAACCCCTTTGGCACGTCGGCTTGCGGTTTGTCGAACAATATAGAGCGTATAAAAGTCTGGTGTGGTCTCAGGGGATTGAGGGCGTGTCTCTGAGGCAATAAGTGCGGGTACGCTATCAGCTTTAAAGCAAATATCGGTGCGTTTTAAAAGCGTTGTGACAAACGTATCTTGTGCGACAGGGTCAGAAGCATAGTGTGCCAAGGCAGCATCTAGGGCCTCTAGGTCTTCACTGTCTGAATACTCCGTAGATGCTTCAGGTTGGGCCACGTCAGTCTCTAATAAAAACCAAGCCAAAAACTCCCATCCTACCACGGTGGTATGCACTATCTCAGGTAACGGAGGCAAAAATGCATGATAGCAAACATCTTCATCATCGTAAGGGGTATGAAGGGTATCAAATGCCATCATCATGAGGGGTTCCTCTTCACATGATTAACCAAAAACCAAGAGCTACACTGCTTTTTTCTTTGAATGCCATGAAAAAATACTTGAAGTGTTATAGGTTTCGGCGGTTACAGAAGGTTTATCTAGCATCTTTTTCATAGGACTCCTCTTTCTGGAGGATTTCTTTATGAGGGTGTCTCCTACAGCTGAAGGATGCGATACACTAAGTGCTGTAGTCAGATGGATGAGCTTATGGCAGTGTGGTGATGCTCTTCAGAGTCCTATGTATGACGTTGACAGTTTCTTTTTTTCCTTCTTAGCCTCTTGTGGGCGTTGCAATGACACGATTCCTTCCTCCTGATACCAACCATCCCGCAACTGCGTTAGACCCCACCGCTTCGGTGGTGTTTCCTGAAGCTCCTGTGGTGATATCGCAAGCGACACAGCGTGAAACCTTGCAACACTCTGCACAAACGCTTTTAAGTTCTTGGCAACCTACGACAGGACAACAAGCCACCCTAGTGCCTAAAGGTAAGCCATCCAAGAAATCCAGACATGTTGCACCTGTGGTAGAGACTTCATTCGCAGGAGGACACCAAGGGAAACATCATGTGTTGCATCAGCAGTGTAAGCATGTCATGGAAGCAACGTGGCGTATTCTGCCTATGTTGGAAGCTCTAATGCAACAATATTGGGGACAAGGGATTCGCTTAAAACCTTGGATGGTGAGCCATCTGCCTGAAGGCTTAGAGCGTTTAGAACATTGCTACCAAAGTACCATTATTCTCGATGATACCCAACAGCGCCAAGTCCACTTTAAAATGCCTCTTGCATTACAAGGAAAGCTTTTAGCGTCCGCACTTGGGGAGCATTTACATGGTGAGTCTACTCAAGGAAAACCTTCTTCTTTAGATGCCTTTTTAATTGACCATTGCCATGAGCGTTGTTTTAATGCCTTGGTGGAAGCTCGTTTTATGGATGAGTGGTTCCCGTTGGCATTACAACCTGAGATGCTTCATGTAGGGTTCTTAGTGCTGCAACACACGCATACTCAAGGTAGTCAGTCTCTGCAGTCTTCTCATCAGGATGCTAGCCTAGAGGCTGATGCCATTGAGCCTGAATTGCTTGGGAAGTGGTGGATTCAAGCACCGTTGAAAGCCTTTACCCCTCATACCACAGGGCTTCATGCGGGTCAAACACAATACCCTATTTTACCTTTGCATACTTCTGGTGCGTGGGAACCTATTACGACTCGTGTCACGTTCTCTGCAGGTAGTACCCTAAGTACCTTGCGGGAAATGCGTCAACTTTCTCCAGGTGATTTATTACTTTTAGAGAAAAGTCAAGCGCCTTGGTTACAACTATGCCAGTGGGTTCAGCCTCGTAATTATGGATATTTCAAACAACGCTTAGGGCATCATTTTTTGACTAAACACCCTGTGGTTAAAACGCAAGTGCGTTGTGTGGTACCTCAATTGCAACAGTACCCACCGCATGTGGCTGCTATGTTGAAGCAAGCGGTTCAGCAGGATAGGCAGGCGTATGCTTCAGTGTCTTCTCTTTCATCGTTCTCTTCGCTCTCTCAATCTGAGGTTTTAGTTTCCCCTATGATGTCTCCTCCTTCCCCCATGTCGTCGCCTGCTCCTTCTACTGGGGCAATGTCTCCTCAATGGGATGATTTACTCATTGATGTGCAAGCCAGTTTTGACCCTATTCAAATGCCTCTTAAACAACTCAAGCAAGTCACGCAAGGGCTTGTACTTGAATTGGGGGAGTTACGAGGGAAGCATATTCGTTTACACGTTGAGGGGAATACGCTTGCCTTTGGTGAATTAGTCATTATCGGGGAGCAGTTTGGAGTACTCATTCATGAGGTTGCTCACCAGCCCCCCCAAGGAGGCAGTGCCACGGGAGTCTAGCATGAGGGTGTTTATCGTGTCTTTTTTACGGTGTTTTTTCTTGTTGAAAGGGGTTTGATGATGGCTTTTGATGTGCCTTTACATACGGCTCAACCTCTTGCCCAACAGGCCATGGGCTATACGCATCATGCGAAACCTTTGTGGATGTACTTTGCCCAATTGTTGGGTGCTACAGGTACAGCGATTGCCTGTTTATGTGGTATGTATGTCTGGATTAAGCGAAGTCCCTCTCATGAAGTACGGGTGAAAACCTCTTTACATCATTTGGTAGAGCGTTTTCCTTGGATGCGTCATCCTGCCATGGCATCTCAGCGTCCTATGGAAGTGACATTGCCTTTGACCCCTGAAACGTCTACCCCTTCTGTCGTAGCCCCCCCAAAGATACCCGAAGTACAGGCTTTCCAACCATCTTCTATACCTGCAGCTCCCCATGAGACACAGGCACCTCAGAGCTACCCTCTTGATACGCACCATACCCTTCATTGGCTTGCACCTACGCAACAGTGGGTGATTACCAGTAGCCTACACCCTCCTGTCATTCTTGGGCATGAGCTTCCCGCACAGTGGGTTCCTTCTAACCGTATGCCCCTAGATGATACCCCTTCCTCTGTGATGCCTCCTCGTAAGGAAGTGATCACAGAGCATGAGTCATTTGCCATGGCAGGGTTGCCACAAAGTAGGTTGTTTCCTACGGTATCTTCCCAAGCCACCGTGACTAAACCTTCCTTCCAACAGTTTCGGAGTCCTTTTCAGCCATGATGATGAGTCCTGCCGTGGCAACGACTGCCCTAGGTACCCAAGCCCTTGACCCCGCCTTACAGCTCATGTTGTTGATGGCATCGTTAAGCTTTGTCCCTTTCATTATCATGGGGATGACCAGTTTTCTACGTTACATTATTGTGCTGTCTTTAGTGAAAAACGCATTAGGGACACAGCAAGTGCCACCCGCCATGGTGCTTGTAGGGCTTGCCTTTATTTTAACGCTTCACACCATGAGTCCTGTGATTCAGGAAACCATCAGTATTACGCAACCCATGATGCAAAAGGGGAGCAATGTCTTACAACTCCTTGACCGAGGGTCTATCCCCTTGAAACGTTTTATGCTCAGACAAACAAGCCAACAGGATCTTGCCTTTTTTCTTGACCTTGCAGGGAGTGAGCGTCCTAAACGACCTGAAGAAGTCTCTATTTTTCAAGCCGCTCCTGCCTTTATGCTGAGTGAACTGAAGACCAGTTTTGAAATAGGCTTTATTATTTTCATTCCTTTTGTGGTGCTAGATATTGTTGTGGCGAATATTTTAACCGCTCTGGGCATGATGATGATGTCTCCGACGGTTATTTCTCTTCCCTTTAAAATACTTATTTTTGTTGCAGTCGATGGTTGGGGGTTGATTGTGAATGGTTTGGTACAGAGCTTTCACTAATCGTTTGTGTGATAGTTCAGGTGCTTTGATCTAAAAGTTTTCAGTGTTAGGCAAGGACATTCTCGTTTGTATGCAAGATATTTTACTTGAACATGTGAAACACGGCTTTAGTTTGGTACTCCTGATTTCGGTGCCAATGATTAGTTTAGCTGCCATTATCGGGCTTGTGATTGGTGTGATTCAAGCTGTCACCCAATTACAAGAACAAACCTTAACAACGGTTCCTAAGATTTTGATTATCGGGGTTATTTTAATTGTAGGAGGCCCTATTTTACTGGATATGATGGGGGATTATCTGGTAGAAAGTATGCAAATTGCTTTTCAGCAGATTCCTGAAGGACGTGAAACAGTCCTAGATAGTCATACGGCAACCCCTCGTTATGTGATAAGTAAGCCTCCTAAATTAGGAGAGGATAGACCCTAATGGCATTTGAGCCAGCATTGCAAGCCTATGGTACCCTGTACACAACCTACCAACCATGGGTTGATACAGGGTTGTTGCTTCTCTCAAGAGTGCTTGCCTTTATGCACACGGCTCCTGTGTTTGGCAGAAAAGATATTCCTGGGCAAATGAAAACAGCGTTAGGGGTCATGGTATGCGTATGTATGTTGCAGGCACACCCTGAACTCATACGGCAATATACGGCTTTGACCGAGGTAAGCCCCACGTTTATGGTGCTACAAATTTTTGCAAATGCGACTGTAGGACTTATTCTAGGCATGATGGCAAACCTTGCCGTTCAAACCATTGGTGCCACAGGAAACCTCATTACAAACCAAGCAGGTTTGAATATGGCGGCGATGTTTGACCCCTCAACACGGTCTCAAAGTATGATTCTTGAACCCGTCTTTCTTGCGATTGCCACATGGCTTTTTATTAGCATTGGTGGAATGCACCAACTCATTGAAGCACTGAGTGCGAGTATTCAACATATTCCAGTGTTTATGCTACAAAATACTTTATTGGAAACCCTGAATATGGATCTTGTCGTTGAGAGTATTAATAGCATTTTGCCTGTCGCACTTGCCATGAGTGCTCCTACTTTGGTGGTAACATTGGCTTTAGATGTGATGCTTGGTATTTTAAACCGTACAGCACAGCAAATCCCTGTCTTTCAAATTAGTAACACGATTAAGCCAGTGCTTGCGTTGGGGATTCTGATGATGTCCCTACCTACCATGATGGAACAGATGGAACATATTTTACAGGAGTTTTTTCGTCTTCAGCCTTAACTTAGTATTTGGTAATAAAGCACCCCTGTACTACGGAGAAATCAAAGGTTGATAAATCAGAAGGTTGGTAGTTACGGGTGTGTGCCGTCGTCATGGCAGAGAAGGTAGTCTCTGGGTGACCTTGATACGCCAATCTTTCTGAGGCATTACAGTCTAGGGTTTCAGACGCTTGAGCGACGCTGAGAACGGTAAAGCGTGTAGTATGAGTGTTTTTGGAGGAAATCATCATAGGGAAGAGTCTCTTTCATCAGGAGAGGACATGCTACAACGTGTAGACCATAGACCTTGGGGTGCAGGGGTTTAAGCTTCAGACATAAGAGTCTTCGGCTCATTGTTTTTAAACCTTAAGGGGATTCACATCACACTTCTTGGCTTGTGACCTTCTGTTACATAAAACGACACTATCCTTTCCCTATTAAACCTTCCCGTTGCTTTACTAGCTTTGGTGTGTTTTAGGAGAGGTCATAGGAATCCATGAAGGGCGGCTAAGCCCTGGGCGATAAAATAAATTGTAGGTATCAAAAGGGATGATATTCAGGGTTTCAGGGTGTACAATATGAATACAGGAACGCTTGACGCTTCTAATGTCTAGGGTGCGTACGTCCATAAACTCAATAATGAGTACTCGAAAGACATGGTCATACCCGATAGCATCGGGTAGTTCAAACTCAGGTAAACAACACAGTAATGAC
>JBJTUH010000093.1:0-3830 GCA_046080605.1 Vampirovibrionales bacterium | reverse complement strand
GGATAGCATGGTATGGAGGGCTTCAATATGGGCGGGCGTTGTGCCACAACAGCCACCAATTAGGTTCACGCCATTTTGCGTAATGAAGCGTTGTACATGCGTTACCATCTCTTCAGGGGTGAGTGGGTAATGCGTTTTGCCTTGGAGCAAACAAGGTAAGCCAGCGTTAGGCTGTACGGAAATCCAGTGAGGCCAGTGCTGAGAGAGGTACTGGATATGTTCTCTCATTTCTGCGGGTCCTGTGGCACAGTTAAGCCCTAGGCTGTCAATGTCTAGGCTTTCAAGAATGGTCACAACGGCACTAATGTCCGAGCCTACAAGGAGGGTCCCTGTAGTTTCTACGGTCACTTGTACGAGGATAGGGACATCCTGAAACTGAGTGTTTGACGCTTTCGCACGCTTTGTGCCTTGAATGGCGGCTTTAATTTGTAGAGGGTCTTGGCAGGTTTCAATTAAAAAGCCGTCAATGCCCCCAGAGAGTAGCCCTCGTGCTTGTGTAAAAAACGAGGCTTCCAATGCCGTGTAGTCGATATGCCCCAAACTAGGAAGTTTGGTACCTGGTCCGATGCTACCCAATACAAACCTAGGGCGTAGGTCTTGGGGTTCAATCTCCTGAGCCGCTTGTAGCTCGATGATGGTTTCACGGGCAAGACGTGCGGCGGTTTCATTAATTTCAAACGTTTTTGCCTGTAAGTTAAACTCTCCTAGCGTGATTTCTGAGCCTCCAAACGAGTTGGTTTGTACCATATCTGCCCCTGCGACAAGATACGCCCGATGAATCCCTTTCACCACATCGGGGCGGGAAAGGTTTAACACCTCGGTACAGTTTTCGCATTCCCAGAAATCTGCGGTCACTTCTAAGGGAAGGGCTTGCACCTGCGACCCCATCGCCCCATCGCATAAAAGCACATGATGGTTCAGGGCTTGGCGGAGCAAACGCCCTTGGTTTAGACGAGGAGATGCCGTATTCACCTCCGAATGACTGATACCAGAAGAAGGTGCTTCGCAAGAGGTTAAAGCAGTGTGGAAAAGTTCAAGAGGTTCAAGCGGTGTGGCGTGCATCATGAGACAAAGCTATATTCTGTACTTAAAACATGGTAAATAGTAAATGTAGCATAGGGTAATAAGTGAGCATCACGGGCAAATGGTTACCCCACAGGCTGAGAAGCGTTGGTTAGAGGCTTTCTAAGCCCCAAGGCGTGGCAAATACCATACACCAATTCCGCCCGATTGAGCGTATAAAAATGGAACGTATCCACCCCTTCCTTACGGAGGGTTTGGCACAATGCAATGGCTTCATGGGTGGCAATCAGTTGGCGTGTGTCGGGGTCGTCGTCTAGCCCTTCAAAAAGTTCTATGAGCCTTGCGGGTAAAGAAGCCCCACATTTTTTTGCAAAGCTTGCGGTTTGAGCCACATTCATCACGGGCAAAATACCAGGAATAATCGGCAAGGTTATCCCCGAGGCTTCGGCACGGTCACGGAAGCGTAGAAAGGTTTCTGCTTCAAAGAAAAATTGTGTAATGGCTTGGGTTGCCCCTAGGGCTTGTTTTTCTTTCAGAATGGCAAGATCCGCTCTAAGGCTGGAAGCCTCGGGGTGTCCTTCAGGATAGGCTGCCACGCTGAGTTCAAACGGATGCAGAGAACGCAAATGAACGAGTAAATCAGTAGCATAGCGATAGTCTTTGAGCGCTTCTTCAGGGGGCTGATTTTGTGGAATATCGCCCCGTAGTGCCACTAAATGCCTTACGCCCATGTCCCAATACTGATGAGCAATTTCCTCAATGGTGGGTTTATCAGACCCCACACAGGTTAAATGAGGGGCAGGCGTTAAAGAGGTTTCCTGTAGTAATCGCTCAATGGTGGCATGGGTACGGTTTCGGGTAGACCCCCCCGCCCCGTAGGTGACTGAAACAAACTTAGGTGCTAAGGGTGCCAGCTTTTCAATAGCTTGCCATAAGCGTTCTTGTAAGGCAGGTGTACTGGGAGGGAAAAACTCAAAGGAAACCTGACAACGATGAGAAGACGACGTAGAAGCGTGCATGGTACACCTTTCTGTGAGCAACATCATATAGCACTAGAGACAACGTGTGATGTCTCTCTTTTTCATTAGGTAGAGAGACACACAAGGTGGTATTCCTCCTAGCAGTGCGTTGAGAGGGAATGCCTCAAGAACCGCTAAGAGGCTAGGGCATTCGGTGTGCTAAGGTGTTGCAGCTATGAGGCTTATGGCTTTGTGATTCGTACCGATGGTGGCTGTGTAAGTACGCAAAACCCGCCATGGCACACGTTTCCTGCGTGAAAAGTTGCCACACCAAAAAGTTTTCTGGCGTGCTATGGGTGAAAAAGGCGTGAGGGAGCGAATAAGTCATACTTTAAGCCTACGCAGAGGTACTCCTCTCGTCAAGTGGTGGTGTTCTAAGAGCAAACGAGGTCTTGTTTCTCTTGAAATTAAAGAATAGAATAACAAAGCTTATTTGCTTCAATTATCACAATGATTTTAACTATAGTGTGAGTATATTTGCCCTGTAATCTTACCAAATAAGGGTTGCCTCGTGAAAGCCAAAAAAGATTTAGAACACTGGATAAAACCAGATGGGAGATGCCCTTTTGACGGACTGCTTGTCCTTGAGCATTGTCTGAAAAACGAGTATGTATCTATCGCCCATGTTATAGCCGAATTTACTGCCTTTACTCATCCTGATACTGTAAAAGGTGTCTTTGAATGTCGTAATGTGTTTCAAACGATACGAGCAAAAGACAATAAGGGCAATAAGAGCGATAAGAGCAGAGAAACCTATTCTGATTGTAACACTTGGATGTACGATGATAACTCCTCTCCGAGAGATGCCTTTTTATATGCAAATGGCTTAAAAAGAAAACTGCATGAAGATGTCCAATTTAACCATCTGTATCAACTATCTGATAGCATAGACGATTACACTAATCTTGCAAACATTGTCATGACTCCTGCTTTTATTGCAAAGCTTACGGATACCCACTCAGAGACGAAAGAGCTTTTACAGTATCGAGCCTATGAGCTTTATGGCTATGACCCTGAAGGAAAAATACATGCAAAAAAACCTCCCAAAGATTACGATAACCTACCTTGGGCAGAACCCTTGAAAAAGTATGAAAATGTTGAAGCTTTTATGCGAAAGAAGATTTTTACGAAAAAAGGGAATAGGTTAAGCCGATGTATTGAAAAATATGGATGGTTTTTTGAACCCAAAGCTAGTAATTCTTTGTGAATGATAGGGGAACTCTATGGCAAAAACAACTCGTTGGACAATCATTAAAGAAAATGATGGTTCTTTGAATGGTCAAAAACTTGCGATTTATGATTCTATTCAGGAGTTAGGTCGCAAAGCAACCTCTGAACAATTATATCGCCCAGTCGAGGGCAAGATTAAGTCTGGATATCAAAAATATATAAAGACAGGTAAGCCATCCAAAATGACAGGTAGAAAAGTGGTGGATAACTATGGAAGCCCCAGTGGTCAGAAAAAACCAGGGTATAAACTGCTCTATGATTTTGTAGCTATTACTTAAAGTTTGCTGTAAAAAGCTTAGAATTTACTAGATAAGAAGCTTATGATGAATTTAAATGCTGTAATCGAAATTATCAAACCTCTTGTATCAAGAGAGATGTTTAAAGTAATCTTACCTATCGCTGCTCTTGTTCTAATTTTTGGCGTTGGTGATTTAGTATAGATACTGTTGCCAATGAGGGGTAAAGAAAATGGTTAGCGTCGCTTTTACCATTTCTAACGATTTTGAATAACAAAACGTTTTTCGCCTAAATCGTGCCAAATAATGACGTATCCTACTG
>JBJTUH010000092.1:0-16044 GCA_046080605.1 Vampirovibrionales bacterium | reverse complement strand
GGTCTTCCCGTAAAAGCTCATGTGCTACGGTAATGGCAGGGGCTTCAGCGTCACGGTCTTCAATGAAGTCTCCTAAACGGCTATCTTCTTCTTTACCGATAGGGGTTTCCAAGGAAAGGGGTTCTTGAGCCACTTTAATAATTTCACGTAACTTCCCAATACTAATGCCCATGTGCTTGGCGAGTTCTTCCTCATTCGGTTTACGACTGAGTTCCTGTGCCAGCTTACGGGTCACTTTTTTGAGTTTATTGATGGTTTCCACCATGTGAACGGGAATACGGATGGTACGCGCTTGGTCTGCAATCGCACGGGTAATGGCTTGACGAATCCACCACGTAGCATAGGTTGAAAACTTATAGCCACGTGCATAGTCGAACTTCTCACTGGCACGAATCAGTCCTAGATTGCCTTCTTGAATCAAATCCAAAAAGAGGAGTCCACGCCCGACATATTTTTTTGCAATACTTACCACCAAACGCAGGTTGGCTTGTACCAGTTTTTGTTTTGCTCTGGCACCTAAGGCACCCCCTGCAGCAATTTGCTTAGCAAGTTCAATTTCCTCAGTGGCATTTAACAGTTTAATACGCCCAATTTCTCTGAGGTACATTCTCACGGGGTCATCAATACTAGAAACACCTCGAAGGTCAGCCGCCGTTAGTTCAGCCGCAACCCCTGGGGTTTCCTCATCGAGACTTTCCTCAAAGAGTTCATCATCAGTGGGTTCTAAGTGGTCAAGGTCAGCAAGGCTTTTGGCACGAGTGTAAAAGGGAGTCGCTTCAGTCATGACTGGGGTAGACTCTTCAATCGCCTCTTCCTCAAACACTTCAGCCACTTCAGTATCTTGCTCTTTTTCGAGTACATCGGCAAAAGCACCTGTACTACGGCGACGGGTCATCATCATGGAGAGAAAAGCTCACTTCAACATTAACAAGGGTCATACAATAGAAAGTTTAAGAGAAAACACAACCCTATCGGGTTAAACTTTAACATGGGGGGTGTTAAGGGTAGGATAAAACAGGGTCGTTATCACTCGGCATGCGTTGCCCAAAGACGCATGGCAACCGTTTTTAGCTTTAAAGTTAAGCGTGAATACTGTCAGCTTAATGACATGATGACAAAATATAACATCATTTTATCAAGAGTGGTGGCACAAGACAAGAAACGCTTTGTATGCCTCTTACAACAGAGTGGCTTACACAGGGAGTAAGCAAGCTCAAGATAAAATGTTGCTATGGTTTTGAAAGCCTCTTTTGTGGGGGAGAAATTTTCGGACAAAAACACCGCTTAAAACTTGAGAGAAGCAGGGTCAAAGCCTACAGGTAAGTTCAGATCCGAAAAGGGATTAACCTCTTCCTCAGGGGAAACGGGTGCCTCTAGGGGAACTGAGAAACTTGCCACAGAGGGTACATACGCCTGAACATGCGGCACATGACCAGGAGAGGGGATACCCTGTTGCGAAGACTGAGGAGGTAAAGAAGGGGGATGAGACGCATCTTCTAAAATCCAATTACAAGGAGGCTCAGGGGGAATTGTAAGCATACCATCGGGTTCCTGTGACTCAATAGCAGGAGGAGGAGCAACAACATGGGACACATCAGAGGAAGAGGAAGAAACACCATGCACAACATCCATAGGAGCAAGTCCTGAAGGTGAGACCTGCAAGGTACCATGCTGTACCAACATTTGATTCGCAATATAAAGATGTTGTGTGATGTGTGTCGCTGGTGGCTGAGAATGCTGCACAGGCGTGGGCACTGGGGTATGTTGAGCGACACTTAACGGAGAGCCTAACGGATGTCCTGACGCAGAAGCACTTGACTTTAACCGATAGGGGGTTGAGGCTTGGAGGGTATCTCGAAACGAGGCATGAAGTGCTACATGAGGGGATACAGCAGGAGACATCGGCTCTTGGGGCAATATATCTAGGACAGTATCTCGTACTTGGGCGTGCAACGTCTGAGGTGCAACCTCACGTCGCAACGTCTCTGACACGGAAGCATCTGCGGCTAAAGAGGGGGCAGGCTCAACAAAAACAGGCGGAACGGTACCCTCTATAGAAGAGGGATGGTTCGCAAGCGAGTAGGCATCTTCTTGGGAAGGAGCCATAACATGCGTATGCACAGAAGAAGGAGGCTCAGGGGTCGCCTGTATCAAAGTAGCCCCATCGTGTTCTAGGGCGTAGAGTTCTTTATTTTTTTCACGCAATACATGACGTACCTGTAGGCGTTTCCATTCCAATTGCCACTCCATTAAAATATGGTAAAACCTGTTCAGTAATGCAGGATCTTGTCCGTGAGGCTCTCGTAAAGGGTCAATCCATGGTAGGCTTGAGGTCAGCTTGGGGATTTGTTGCAAAAGGTGAAGGGTTTGACGCTGTAAAGAAGGCTTATCTTTCAGAAGAGGGACTAAAATATCAAGACAATCTTGTTGGGTCAGATGTTCCTGCTGAAGCATGGCACTTTCAAACCACTGGTTTAAAAGTTGCCACAGCTTATAGAGTGTACTATCTTGGTCAAGCTGAGGCCAGATGGTTTCTTGCACTACTTGCCATACCGCAAGACGAGCTTGTCCACTCACCACCCACCAAAGAAGAAAAAGATAGACCTCCAAAGTTTTGTAGCGTTCGGTTTCCCGTGAAAGTGCATCATGGCTCGGAGGTGCCACAGGGGTTTCGTCTTGCATCACAAGATGAGATGCCTTTAACATCTGGGGTCGAGCGGAGGGCTTCCCTTTTTTTGTCTGCTTGGCATACCTAGCACTTCCTCCTCCTGGCGTATAGGGAGGGTTTTGAGCTGTGCGATGGGTTTCTCTCGTATGAGGTGGATAGGAGGATGCCCCAGAAGCGTCCCTCTCATAAGAAGGGCGTAATGGCTCATGCGTACGCTCAAGAGGGTAAGCCTCCTGATGGGACGGATCTGATACAACGGTTGCATCGTAAGCCATAGAAGACCGCTCAACCCCAGAGGTTTTTGGAGAAGATTTCTCTTTCGGATGAGCAGAACGCTCCTGTTTCATGGCATGATGCTGACGGTACAACTGCAATTCCTGTTGAAAAATCTCTGAGGTCACCCCTAACAGGGGAGCATAGCGCTTGGACAGTAAAGCCCCCTCAATGGGGGAAGTCACCGCAACAAGAGGAATCAGTGTTCTACCTAATTGCATGATTTGAGGCATACTCAAATGAGGGTTCCAAGTACCTTCAAACCATTGTGTCAGCACTGCCATCCCTTGCTGAGGAGTGCTTAACTGCTCGTGTTGTATAAAAGACAGTAAAGCCTGCTGACACTGAAACTCGGCAGGACTCATCGCATGGGTCTTCCACTGAGTCAGGAGTGCTTGTGCCTCGGGCATACGAGCTTGATAGGGAGCAAGCCACGCATCGGGGTCTTTCTCAGGCGATTGTAACACCCAAGCTTCCAGCCCTTTTGTATTTAAAAGTGCAATGGCACTTAGCGTTGCTTTTTGACCCGCTTTATCATTATCAAAGGCTAAATAGACACGCTTCACCCCTTGTTGTTGCAGTAAGGCTAAATGCCCCTCTGTAAACGCCGTACCACAGGTTGCCACCGTATGATGCCAGCCAAACTGGTGCAGACGCATTGCATCAAAGTAGCCCTCTACAATACAGGCTTCTTGGGTGTCGTGCATGGCTTTTTTCGCAAGATGTAACCCATAGAGCAAATCACTTTTCTGATACAAGCGATGCTCAGGGCTATTCATATATTTCGGTGTATCTTCCGCATGGAGTACACGCCCACCAAAGGCAACCACTTGCCCCTTGGCATTATGAATGGGTACCATAAGCCGATACCTAAACCTGTCATAATGCCCTTTGCCGTCTGGACGAGCCACTAAAAAGCCTAGGTGCTGTAGGTCCTCTAAAAGCTGTTGTTTTTGAGCTTGATAGTCTGAAGGACTGGCCACATTGGCTTGAAGGTGTTTTTCTAACGTGGGGTATAGCATATCCCACTCCCGAAGTGCCAACCCTAAGCCAAATTGTCGCCATAAGGCTTCAGGGAATGCACGTTCTTCCAGTAAATAACGTTGTGTTTCACTACCCGTCGCCTGAGCCAATAACCACTGATGATAATACCGCTGTATGGTTTGCAAAAGCTCAAGCAAACGGTCTTCTTCCGTACGTCGAGCTTTTGCCTCTTTAGAGGCTTCCACATCTTTCACTATCATCAGTCCTAGGGCATTTGCCTCTTGCTCAATGAGTTCAGGGAAACTCAGGTGGTCAGTGTCCATTAAAAACTTGAGGGCATCGCCTCCTGCACCACACCCAAAGCACTTAAACAGCCCTTTGGTTTCGCTCACATTAAACGAGGGGGTCTTTTCTTGATGGAACGGACAAAGCCCTAAGTAATTTCGACCATGCTTTTTCAGGGTAACTTTACGCCCCACAACCTCGACGATATTGAGGTTACTTTTTACACGGTCTAGGGCAACCTCAAAAGGCACAGGTTGCAATCCTGATGGACGCACTTTTTGATGTGCAACACCCGCCTGTCCCGTCAAGGAAGGTGTGCCAGAAGCAGGATGCGACATCAAAGTGTAAGCAGAACCCAGATGAGAGGAACCCTCATACTGAGACTCAAAGGATTGAGACATAAAAAGAAGGGGGCGTAGAAAACCACTATACTGTTAGGACTACAACAAAAAAGCACCAAGGGTCAGTAGGCATGAAGCGCACGTGAAAAAAAGAAAAAAAGCTTAGTCTTACTTCTTTTATAGAGTATACAAAACTTTCATGGGCTGAGGCTAGTAGTTCCTTCATACGCCTTGAAAAACATCAAGAACTGTAACAGATACCTTTTCATAAACTGACAGGGGCAAAAAAACCTTTGGATGTTTTTATTTTTTATAATCATTTTATGCAATATCCTCTTTCAACAACACCTCATGTCTCCTGAATACGTAGGATAAGGAAACCTCTCACATGATTACGCAAAAACCTTGGATGGGTTGCGCTGCACTTGCAGTAGGAAGTGCTGCAGCTTATGCACTGAAAGAAGCCGTATGGGGTTCTGATACCAAACTGGGCAACCATTTTAGGGTCAATCAAAAGCTCTTTCAAAGCCCTACGGTGGAACATCGTTTTGGCGATACTTTTCTACGTGTGGAAGGTGGCTCACTCACCTCGTTTAAAACAGCCACATCAAACTCACCTGCTTCTATGACCTTCAAGCATAAAGCCACAGGTAATGAAGCAACGTTGCTGGCATCCAATGGGACTGACACCTTTGATGTAGGCAAACATACGCTACACGGAAAAGGGACAACATCCACCCACAGTAACAACCCCATGTATAACATCCATACCACGGGGAGTATTCGCCTAGAGGAATCGCGCAATCAAATTACATTAGACTTAACGGGCAAGCCCTCTTCCGCCCAGCAATACCAAGTATTCCCTACCAAACTTGGCGCCGAGAAAATCAAACCCTTGGGCTAACGTAACCCTACTTTAATACGATGGCACATGATGCACTAAAACGGGTTCGTGAAGTACCCTCTTGCGGAACCCCTCAAGTAGCTATCAGAGGATGAAGCCATGCGAGGGTGCTACCTCCATGCTATGCTAGAGTAAACAAGGGGGTGTATTAAAATACCGTTTCAGCCTCACCCCGCTTACGCTCTTTCCTCTTATTTAAGCTTGGCTATTTCATCCCATGGTTATGCCTTCTCTTTTTGAACCCCTTGCAACGGCGATGCCCCTTGCAACCCCCTCTGTTTCTAATACACCCCTTGATGCAACCTTTACAGAAGCAGTAAAGATGCCCTCAAAAAAGACAGTACAAGGTATGCTAGGAGGGCTTTGGGGTTTCAAAGAAGACCCTCTTTCAATGACTGACACCCTCCCAGACCACCCGCCATGGCAGGGGTTACTTTCCAGTACACATCACGATGCACTGCTTGCGAAACTTCTCTATGCCCGAGGGGTTCACACCCCTGAGGAAGCCCAACGTTGGTTAAACCCCGAACAATTTGATGCGTTTTACACCAAGCAAGACCCTAAAGCCCTTACCGCATGGGCATTGCCTGACGCTGACCTTGCAATTGAAAGAATCATACAAGCCCTTGAGACTCAAGAAACCATCGTGGTGTACGGCGATTTTGACGTGGATGGTGTCACAGGCACGGCGATTTTTGTAGAGACACTCCAAGCCCTTAAAGCCCATGTGCATTGGTATATCCCTGACCGTTTAAGTGAAAGTCATGGTTTAAACGCCAAAGCCTTGGTGAAGTTGGTTGCACTACAAAAACCTAAGCTTCTTATTACAACCGACACAGGAATTATGAATCATAAAGAGATTCAGCTCTTAAAAAACCTCAAAGTGGATACAATCGTGACGGATCACCACGGACTCCCAGAAGAAATGCCCCCTGCCGTGGCGTGTGTGAACCCCCGTCGACTTGAAGATGCCTCTCACCCTCTGAAGCATCTTTGTGGTGCAGGTACCGCCTACAAAGTATGTGTCGCTTTAATAGAGCAGCTCAAACCTAAAGGGTATAAAAAACTCATTGAAAAGCTTGCCGACCTTGCCGCCATTGGCACAGTCGCTGACCTTGTCCCTTTAGTAGGTGAAAACCGTCGTATCGTACAGCGTGGTTTGCCTGCCATTGCAACCCGCAAACGCTTTGGACTGAAATGTCTGCTTGAAAAAGCAGGACTCACGGCAACCACGCCAATTACCAGTGAAACCATTGGCTTTGTGATAGGACCTAGAGTCAACGCCATGGGACGACTTGACCATGCCGAAGGTGCCGTTCGGTTAATGTTGACCGAGGATGCCCAAGAAGCCCATGTCATCACGGAAACCATGGAAGCCTTGAACCGAGAACGACAAACCTTATGCGAGACCACAGCACTGGAAGCCGAGGCTGCCCTCACACGCTATTGGGAAGACCAGCCTACGGCATTACGTCATCGGGTCATTGTTTTAGAGCAACCCGATTGGCACCCTGGCGTGATTGGTATTGTTGCGAGTCGACTGGTTGACCGTTACCATATGCCCGTCTTTTTAATGGCACAGGATAGTGAAACAGGTCACTGGCGGGGGTCTGCACGAAGCATTCATGGGTTTTCTGTCAGTGATGCCTTGGAACAGTGTCAGGCATTCTTAGAACATTACGGCGGTCATGCAGGGGCAGGAGGCTGGAAATGTACCCCCGAACATAAAGAAGCCTTTGTGCAAGCCTTACAAGCCTATGCCATGAAAGCCCTCACCCCTGAGCAATGTGTGAAACACCTCAAAGCAGATTGCACCTTAACGGCGGAGGATATTTCTCCTGAACTGCTGCAACGTATTGAAACACTTGCACCCTTTGGCATGCAAAACCCTGAGCCTCGTTTTTGGACTGCACCATTTAAAGTCTTGAAGTCTGCAAAGTTCGGGAAAGAAAAAAAACACCTGAAGCTGACCTTGGAAACAGACCAAGGATGCCTAGAGGCCATTATGTGGAAATATCCTGACTTACCCCTTCCTCAAGTCGGTACCTTGGTTGAAGGCATCGGACACCTAGAAGCCAACCATTATCCTGATGCCCCACCCTTTCGTTTACAATTAAAAGATTGGCGAACCACAGGCACCACAGAGGCTGAAACACCCTACGCCTCAGAGAAACCCTCTACGATGAGGGCAGCAGTTTCCGAGTCTAAAACGATAGAAACACCTCAACCCTCGCACCCTACCCTCACCCCTTTCGCACCTCCGCCTCTGGTGGCTCCTGTGTTACATCCTCCCTCACTTCCCTCCTTCGTAGCTCCCGCTGTAGGCACAGTGCCTACCCTTCCTACGCTCCCTACCTTACCCGTCGGTTCAAGCCTTGCTGTCGCAACCACTCAACCCCAAGAGTGTTTGTCTGAAGCGGTGCTTCAAGCTTCTGAGAGGACTCCCTTACACCCTACACACCCTACCCCAGTAGCTGAAACGCCTTATGCTGAACCCTTCAAAACCGAAGAAGAGGTTCTGACAGAGGCTCATAGCGTCGCCTTATTAGACGATATACCAGAAGAAGCCACACACCATCTACCAGAGGCAGTGCCTCATACCACAGAAGAATCTTTGGTTGATGTCGCACAAGCACATGATGCCCCTACAACACCCAGTGACCTGTTGCCTTATGTCACGCCCCCTGACACCCTCGTGTTACGCACTGCTGAGCGCACTCATAGTGTGGAAGAACCCTCTCAAGATGCGTTTCCTTCGTTTAAATTCATTGACCACCGAGGACGTATGCCCGCTCATTTGCAAGACACCCTTGGCTGGCAAGCCTATTGGGAACGCTTAGTGCAGTGGCAAACCCTGCAACACAGCCACCCTGCTTATGCGAACGTGCAAACAACTTCAGGACATGGCTCACCGTATGTTGTGTACCATGAAGGCGGACAGTTACCCTCTGCCTTGTTCCCTCAAACACAACGCCATGAATGGCTTGGATGTATCACCCCCCGTCCTGCTTTTGAGTTTCATCAAGACCTCTCCTCAACCGCACACGCACCATCTTCCCCGTCCGTCATGCCCTCCGTCCTTATTTTGTGGGATATTCCCCCGTCCTTTACAGCGCTACAGGCTTTACTCCAATACCATCAACCCACTTGGGTACACCTTATACCTGCCAAGCCTCAGGTGTATTATCCCGCAGTCTCCTTTCTCGCAACCCTGCTTAAAATGCTACATAAGCCACAGCTTGCCTCGCTCATCGGGGCGATACCTCATGACTGTCAGCACGCCTCGTGGCATCGTGCCATCCATGCGTTAGCCTCTAAACTTGCAACCACACCTCAAGTGATTGCCCAAACCTTACAACTCCTTCATCACATGGAAGTGTTTCAGCCCGCCACCCCAACAGGGTACCATACCTTAAACCTAGAGGTACTAACCTCATGGCAAGCCATGACCGAGGATGACCTTCAAGACACACTTATGACATTAACCCCTTGGGGACTTGCCTCACTGGAGCTTTCTCTCAAGGAAATAAGCCAATGGCGCCAAACCCTACTGCATCAAGCCTCTTATGCTCAATGGCAAGGCTTACTCAAACGCTCTTAAACGGGTATGGGACGTTCGATGTTTTTGTGTGTCACACCCACGTCTATTGTGCGGTGACTTGATGGTGCACATCCACCCAGAAGCCCATGAGTTCTTCCAGTAAACGCTGGGTTAAAAAAGGCACCTGATGGTAATGCTGGTTGAGTGCATGGACTAAATGTTCATAGTAGTACAGGGTACCTTCTCTGCCTCCTCGGAAGGTATGCCAAGTTGCCTCTCCCAGATGTTGATAGTCTCGGTACACTGAACGCAAATTATGTAACTTGTCCGCCGCAATAATAAGAACGGCTTCAGGGGGGTAGTGTGGCTGTGCCACTCGTTCAATGAAGGCTTGCTTTTGGCTTAGCCAAGGGAGTTCAAGCGGTTTTTGTGTTTCGGGGTCAAACGATAAATCGGTACATGCCATCACAAGACTGTACACCATTTCCCCAAAATGATGACGAATGCGTTCTGCCGTCAATAGCCCTCCTTGGTCTTCCACAGCATCATGGAGCAGTGCAGCAATGGCAGCAGACTCTGTACCACCAAACTCTAACACAATACTTGCAACTGCCATGAGATGAGAAATATACGGTACAGGAAAGCCTTTTCGTACCTGTGTTGCATGTAGCGTACTAGCCCACGTAAAAGCCTCTTGCCAAGCCTGCGAAAGCACAGGTGTTGTGTAATGTTTCAAAGCGTTTGTATGCAAAAGAGAAGAAGGAGCAACCATGGCGGGCAGTCATATCATTAGGAAAAGGGTCGAAAAAACCATGCAGCGAGAACCTCAGTTAAAGCCCATATCACACCGCACATTGAGCGTGTTAAGCAAGAACAGAACAGTTACTGCTAGTATAGCGTAAGCATGCTATGATGGGTCACATCACGGTAAGAATCTCCTGCTTACTCCTGAGCCTACACCGCATCCACCCATGGTTTACCCTTTTGTTCCAAGCAGTGAACATGGCTTTTGCGACCCGCCATGGCGGGTGTATGCTTTACGATCAAGTTGTTTATTACTTTCTATCACGCATGATAACCTTATAAGTTTAGGAAAAGTGGTACCCCATGTTTGGGATGATTCGTTTTTTTCTGTTGCAATGGCTAGGGCAACGTTTGAACAGACTGCATCAGTGGATGCAGCACTATGGGGCGTGGCTCATAGGGAGCCTTTGCGTCCTTGGAATGATTGGAGGGTTACTCACCTTGGTAGCCCCCACCGAGCTACGCCTTGTATGGGCAGGACATACCCATGAGGTAGGTCTCAGTGCATGGTGGCTTCCTGTCACCTTACTGATTGGCGTATGCCTAGGCAGTATGTTTTTTCAATCTACAAAACATACCCACGTGGCACAAGAACATTTGGAAGAATTAAGACAACGCCAAACCTTACAGGCTACGCTTCACCTACAACAGGAAAAAGTGAAGCAGTTACAAGCCAAAATTAATACCCTAGAGCTTGCCTTGCAAAAAGCCCTCCGAAAAAGTTGACGCTTCAACCCTCGCCTACACCATGGCTTCAGGATAAAACGAGATGCCACTATACTTTGTAGTCTGCAAACATGCTCTCTCCCCAGTACCACGCATGATGAATGGCTTCATCGCTTAAATGGCTTTCAGGGGTACCAAGGGTTTTTCCTAAAGTTTGAACCTCCACAAGGAGCCTACCAAAGTCTTGAACCTCCCGTAAGACACTTGCCGAGCTTGCAGAGCTTCCCGACGGTGGCTCAGCTTTAGGTATCCCTAACGCCGCACTCGCAGGAGCATCTTTTGTTTGCAATGAGGATGATTCAGCCGTTTTTTCACGCAACAGAGAGGGTACTTCAGGCTTCTTCGTCACAGAAGCTTGTCTAAGTGACGCTAGTTTTGCCTCAAGGGCCTGAAAGCTTACACTGGAAGAGGTCTGAACAGACGAAGCAACGCTTGCACCTGTAGGCTCTGCTACAGCAGCCTCTTTCAACGTGCGAGGAGAATGCACCGAGGTAGTACGCTGAATATGAAGCCCCATGGCAAATTTCCTTATAAAGATAACATAGGCTTGTACATGTCGTTTCAATCACGTATCACACACAAGAAGAGGGCGAGCTGAGGTAGAGACACTTCAGAAAGATGTTACAAGCTCACCTCATCATGCACTACCGTTGTAACTAAAATTATAGTGACCATCCTAGATGGTCGAAGCGTATGAGGGATGCCTAGCACACACAAACGTGTGAGCTGGGTCAGGCATCCTTCTTTGAAGAGGAACACCATAGTGATGCACGCATCCTCATGAGCATGACCTATACCTTCTGTTTCAGGAAAAGTTTTGAACCTTCTTGACTTAACGATTAAGAGGATTGCTATCTCTTAATCCACCAACGAGTACACTACTCGTATCGTTACCAAGGATAGCAAACGTTTGGTTCCACAAGAGGTATCCGTGCGTACAGTTCATCTCCTTAGAGGAGTCCCCTCATAGCACATCTCATGTTCTTACATGAGTTTAGTCATTTTTTATCCTACACCCATGAAAGCCCCCCCCCTTTGAAGAGAGAATAACACGTGCCCCCTGAACTACATCTAAGAACTTTCCATGCCAAACTGGTGGCTTCTCAAGAGACTGCCCTTTCCTCTGAAGTAGACGCTTGGACAGAGGACTCCAGCCACACATCCAACCTGCGTCGTCATAGTCTATCACTCGGAGAACCTCAAACCCAATGGGTGCAAAGGTACCAGCGTCGTGTAGCGTATGCTTTGGTAGAGCTTTGTATTTTAATGCTTGCCCCCATGAGTTCCATTCATACCTCTGCGGCATGGTCTCAGTATGTAAGCCGAACCGCACGCCAAGGACGTATGGTCACACACGTGGCAAAACTGAACCATGTCCTTGATGACCTCGTGTGCGAAAGCTCTTTATAACCCTAGGTACCTAAAAAACATTCCCACTTACGAAAATGTAAGTGGGAATGTTGGTGTCGGAGAGGGGACTTGAACCCCTACACATAAAGTACACGCCCCTTAAACGTGCGCGTCTACCATTCCGCCACTCCGACACGGAGGGCTTTAGGAGGCGTGAAACTTGCTTGATGGATTCAATAAGTTTCAACAAATATTACCTTACTTAAAACATACCTGCTTGTAAAGCGTTATGTCATACGTCCTGTGGGTGACTCCTGTGGAGCATCATGGAAAACATGGTATACTGACAAGTGCATCATGTGTGTAACAATACCTACAAACCCTCTGACCCTTTTTTCCATCATACCGATTTTTTTATGAACTCCGATACCCAACAGCCATCATTTTTAGACCTTTCGGTTGAAACACTCAACGAAAAAAACTTACCTCTTTTTCAGCATGCGTATGAAGAAATTGTATTAAACTACACTGACTTAAAAAACAACTACGATAAGCAGCAAACCCGAACCCTAGAAACCTGTAAGTGGATAGGAGCATTCTACACCGCAGGGTTCGCCACACTAAAACCTGACCTAAGTATCCACTGGTATTTATGGCTACCCTTACTTGCCATACCATACATTCTTTACGGACTATGGTTAAAAGGTTATGCTCCTACGAATCACCACCCTCTAGGTCATAAACCTTATGATATTTTAAATGACGCACTCATTCTCAATGAAGGTTTAGAATCAGACAAACCTTTCTACTACACTGAATTAGGTAGAAGATATCAAATCCGTATTCAGAAAATGGAAGCATTACTGGAGACCCTGGCACAAGATTACAAAACAACCATCCTCTGGATCGGCAGTATTCTCACCCTAACCTTTATATTGTTTTTGTATAGTTTATGGGTACCAGACCTTATCAGATACGCTCAAGCACCGTAAGCGAAAACAACTATGTGTTACTCTTGTGTTGCATATATCGTTGTGCAGACTGCTGAATCGTCAAAGATTCGACATTTACCCCTATAATTTTACCATCAGGCGTGATTTTTATTTTTTTAGACTTAAACTGCCCCTGTTCAGAAACCTCAAAAACACTATTCTCAGCTCCTAACAGTGAAGAGGGAGAAGGAACTGATTGAGGATTGAAAGCATCATTTGGCATCAGTTACTCTGTTTCAGGGTATTTCTATCTTCTGATTTTTTTACCATGGACATTTGCTAGTGAGCTACTATCATGTAAGTAAGTTTACTTTACATGCACATACACATATTTATACCATGAATAGCGCTATAGTAATATATATATTATCTGTACAAAGATAACCTATCTTTACCTCATCATTGATAGAGCCTTTACAAAAAGTGACCCTCCTTATGTAAGGGTGATACCAAGACGGGCTAGGTTTTCAAAAGCCTCAGGAGATAACCCTTGCACCACCGTCGGGACACCCCACACCATGCCTTGTGTGCCTTGTGCCACAGGACGAATAGACCCCAAGTTATACTGCCACATGTTTTGAGGGGTAAAGTCATTTTGAGGATAAATCACAGGCCAACCACTCACCTGTGAAGCGGTTACCCCATTAGGTTGCCAAGGGGCATACCCTCGTGGGGTAGGACTCTCAGGAGGCGTAGCCCCTGTAGAAAGTGCGGGGTCATATAGCACACGAGTGAGTCCACGGGCTTCAAGCTGTGGTGTGAGTGCCACAGGTGCTTGAGGGGTCAGTGTTGCAGGATAACCTTGCCCACCCAAAATCGAAGCTGGCAGAGTCGCCGTTGATGTAGCAGGGTAGTTTGCCATCCAGTCTGTGTTTCCGAGGGTCACAGTTTTCACCGCACCCGCAGGCACCTCATTCCCCGTAGCACTCCGTGGCGAAGTCGGGGGTAGCCCTTGCCAGTTTGCCATCCAGTCTGTGTTTCCGAGAGTCACAGCTTTCACCGTACCCGCAGGCACCTCATTCCCCGTAGCACTCCGTGGCGAAGTCGGGGGTAACCCTTGCCAGTTTGCCATCCAGTCTGTGTTTCCGAGAGTCACAGCTTTCACCTCACCAGGTTTTGCCAGCTGATAGGTTTGCCGTGGAGGATTGATTTGAGTGGTGGTGATACCAATCGGGGACACTGGCACTGTGGTTATAGCCATGGTCAATACACGCATTCTAAGGGAGTCATTTACCAAAGGAACTGAAGCACGAGGAGAAACATCTATTTAAATAATAAAAACAATATAAAGAAGTACATTGCCCTAGCACAAAATCTCTGACATGGGTGTTTCATCCCTGTAAGTTTGTTTACTCTTTGATGGGTAAATCAATGGCTCACCTCGTCACGGGGTTTTCGGAAACCCGTAGATGAGGTGGGGGTTTGTGTTGGACGTTTGTTAAACCGTATGGATATTAAGAATCGTTACGAAATAGAGGTGTTTTGCCTTCAACGCTTGAAAGTTGCTTGAACCTACAGGGTAGTTTCTTGGAACATGGTAGGCGTGAAGTCATACATTAGGCTATTTTATCTCTTTCATCGTTGGGTTTTTGCATGGTTGTTTGGTGATTTCACGCCTTAACGCCTCTTTTTACGCTTTTAAAAAAGGAACTGATTATCTCATGATGCAACACGCTAAGCATACTTTTTTCGCATTCGTGGCTTTACTTGCACTACTTGTCCCCCAAATGGCTCAAGCCTGTGTACCCTCAAGCTATAGTAGCTATTGTGCGCCTCAATACGTACCTGCACCATTGCCTCAAGCACGTGTCAATTACTACACCACCGTAACCCCTACCTATACCCCTGTGGTAAGCCATCCTTGCTATCAACAGTGCTATAGCACACCTGTGGTAACGCCCGTGTATCGTCCTACCTATGCTATGCCAGCACCTAGCTATGTGGCACCTCGGTATGTTGTGCCTACCTATAGTGTACCTACCTACCGTGTCCCCACAAACCGCTACAGTACCAATATTAAGTACAAACAGCAGTTAAACGTGAAAGTCAAAGGCAACGGCTACGCCCCAGCACCTAACGTCATTGTGGTACCTTCTGCACCTAAAGTGTATGTGGTGCCTCAAGGAAGTAGTATGCCTGTGTTTGAAGGTAGCCAAGCAGGAGGCTCGGATAGCCTGGGAAAGTTTTCAGCTAGCACAGGAAGTAGCACAGCTGCTTATACAGGTCTGAATGGCTTTCCTGTGGCAACAGGTGCAAGTTTTGGAAGTATTAGTGGTGCAGCGGGCATTGCAGGAGACCCCGATATGGGCTTATATACCCCTGCTCATTTGCTTGGCGTAAGTGCCATTCCTGCTCACTTACGTACCATTAATATTACCCATGCAAGTCGGGGCTACTTAGACACACAACCTTTATTGGTTGACCCCGATGGCTTAACCTTGTCTACGAAAAGCACGCATGTAAGCCCTGGACGTTGGGGACTTGGTTCCGTCACACTTGATATTTCAGGCGTAGGGGCTGTAACCTTTGTCAATACGGGTGTGGTATGCCTTAACGGTCAGCCTATCGGCTCCTTAGGACAAGGACTCTCTGCAAGCCTTCCTGGGGTTCAGGTAGGACCTCATGGGTTTTATGCAGAAACCGCAGGGTATATGGTTACGGGGAGTTTACGCCATCCTGCAGGGGCGGGTGCGTACTATGACCTCAAAGTGGCAGAGTTACCTAATCATCCATATGCCGCAATGAATGCGTACAGTCCTTTCAAAGTTGAAAATGCGATGAAAGAACTTGTCGGACTCGCTGATTTATTGAAGCTTGAACCCGGTAGCCTTCACTAACATTCCTACCACAGGATACACCAAGTATCCTCTATAAAACGTAAAGTCTCCTCCTGCTACATTCATGTAAAAGGAGGAGCTTCGTTTTTTCACAAAGCACTCACCCCCTCTCACCACCCTAAACCCACACTGAGGATACAAGGCGTTTCCAAGCGTTTAAACATAGGGCTATTTTTGGCAAGCAGTCTTATTATTTTATTGGCGTTGGTGATTTAGTATAGATACTGTTGCCAATGAGGGGTAAAGAAAATGGTTAGCGTCGCTTTTACCATTTCTAACGATTTTGAATAACAAAACGTTTTTCGCCTAAATCGTGCCAAATAATGACGTATCCTACTG
>JBJTUH010000091.1:0-4955 GCA_046080605.1 Vampirovibrionales bacterium | reverse complement strand
GTGGTTGGAAAGGCTTACACATGGGGAGTGGAGAGTTTAAACAGTAGGATACGTCATTATTTGGCACGATTTAGGCGAAAAACGTTTTGTGATTCAAAATCGTTAGAAATGGTAAAAGCGACGCTAACCATCTTCTTTACCTCTCATTGGCAACAGTATCTATACTAAATCACCAACGCCCTTTTATTTATATCTCTCCTCCAAACGTATAAAGACTTGTTAAACACCCCTAGATGATACCCAAAGTCAGTCGTATAGTATAAGTGTGAAAAGAAAAGTGTAAAAGAAACAAAAAGGCGATAAAAAAGAAAAAAACTTGGACAACTGATGTACTTAGACCTTCTAAGTACGAAGGCTTTACTCGGCTTCCTTGTGGAGCGAATGTAAATTTTGTGACATGTGATTTAACCCTGTACCCCGTCCCTGATGGTAGCTAGTGGTGTACTTCCAAGAGGTTTTCCATACCTTCAGGAGTCCCGTGGATACCCTATCAAGTGATAGGGAAAAAAAGTTGATGCGTATCAATCCTAATTGATAGCTCTTTTTGGTATGTCCTTGCTGAGGCGAATGCTGTGTTGTGTAAGAAAGACCTTCTATGCTGTGGTTCATAATGGCACTTTATAAGGTCGGGTGCTACTGTAAAACAAACTCCCCCTGTGGCGGATACTTCTCAATCGACTGAAAGGAACCTGTACTCATGATGATGTTTTCACCCGTGTGTCAGCCTGCAATGCCTGAGTTTAAACCTGCAATGCAATGTCAAAATCATCACCCTCTTGGGAAAGCCGTTCATACCACCCTGTGGGATGAGGTTTCTTCCGACGCAGTGCGTTATGTGCAACTCACCCCTGAATTACTCACTGAGCATGCCGTAAAACGTGGTGAAGGAGTCATTGCAAGTAATGGTGCATTAGCCACCACCACAGGCGTTTACACAGGACGTTCTCCTCAAGACCGTTTTATTGTTCAACGTGGCACGCTTGACAAAGAAGTCCATTGGGGTAAAGTCAACCAACCCATTGCCCCTGAGTCTTTTGACCGTATTTTGAAAAAAGCGTTAGAATACCTCAAAACCCATGATGTCTATGTTCAAGATGGGTTCTGTGGCATGGAAGCTCAAAACCGTTTAAGAGTCCGCTTCCTTCATACAAAAGCCTGCCAAGCGGTGTTTACGCATGACATGTTCGTACGTCCTAATGCCTTTGAGTTAGAGCGTTTCCAAGTAGACTGGTATGTGTTAGCCGTTCCTGGGCTAGAGCTTGACCCTGCCACGGATGGTGTACGCTCTGAAGTAGGGGTTATTGTTGACTTTGAAACACGCTGTGTCATTGTTGCAGGTACCCACTACGCTGGCGAAATCAAAAAGTCCATGTTCTCTATTATGAACTATGTCCTCCCTGAACAGGGTATCCTACCTATGCACTGTTCCGCCAACGTGGATGAACGAGGCAATAGTGCCTTATTCTTCGGGCTTTCTGGTACAGGGAAAACCACCTTGTCCGCACACCCTGGAAGACTTCTCATCGGAGACGATGAACACGGCTGGGGGGCTTCTGGCATCTTCAATATGGAAGGAGGCTGCTATGCCAAAACCCATAAACTTTCTGAAGTCTTTGAGCCTGATATTTATCGTGCCATTCGCCCAGGGGCTATCATGGAAAACGTGGTGCTTAATGCAGAAGGCGTACCTGATTACGATGATGCCTCTATTACCGAAAATGGACGGGTTGCCTATCCTGTACACTTCATTCCCAATGCGGTCATTGAAGGGAAAGCAGGACATCCTAACACGGTCATTTTCCTCACTGCTGATGCGTTCGGGGTGTTGCCTCCTATCTCTAAACTACTGCTCCCTCAGGCACAGTACCACTTCTTGAGTGGATACACCAGTAAGCTTGCAGGAACCGAGCGAGGAATTAAAGAACCCAAAGCAACGTTCTCAGCCTGCTTCGGCGGTCCATTCATGCCTAAGCATCCTAAGGTGTACGCTGAACTACTTGCAAACAAAGTGGTAGGACACGGCACCCGTGTATACCTGATTAATACAGGCTGGCAAGGGGGCGGTTACGGTGTAGGGGAACGGTTAAGCATTCCTGACACACGCTTATTAGTACAAGCAGCATTAACAGGTGCCTTGGAAGAAAGTGCCTTCCGAGTAGACCCCTTCTTTAATCTACTGGTTCCAACCAGCTGCATGGGCTTGGATGCTGACATCCTTGACCCCAAAAAGCAATGGAAAGACCCCAACGCTTACGATGTTGCCGCACGTGATTTGGCAGAGCGCTTTAAACAGCACTTCCAAAAAACCTATGCTGACCTTCCTGAACTAGCACAGCAAGGTGGTCCATTCTAGCGTTTAACGTAGGTATTGTTAAAGGTATCACCTCCATACACAGGGTACCTAAAGCCTCTGTCAGCTTTTAGCTTGACAGGGGCTGTTTTTTCACACACCTCCGTGTTGAATCCAACGTCGCTCTTTCCCTTGAAACAAGCCTTGAATCAGTGCCTGCTCTTTCCCATGATTCTGACGTGGAAAGGAAGCCTGTAAGCCATCTTTCCTGTACGCACGCTCTGTGGCACTAGCCCAACGTTTACTACGTTGCAGTGCAAGATGGGTAGGCTCTTGCGTATAGTCTGTTTTAACTCGTTGCCCAAAGTAATCCGCCCAGCGTTCCTCTGCCAATGAATTGACATTGCTTAACCCCCGACGTTCACGCCACTGCCACAACGAGGCATGCCCCGTTTCATGTCCTAATACCCGTAGCTGTTCCTGAAAAGGAAGGGTACTTCTTAGCGTCGTTTCATTTTTATAGGGCTTATAATAGCCATAATCCTGAACCCAGCGGGTCAAACGCACCTGTGGAAACTGAAACTTAGGAAACTGCTTCAAAAGTTTTTGTCCTGTAGGGGTTTGCAAGAATGCCTTTTTCAACGCCTCTACACGTTGCTGTTTCCACTGTTGACGATGCCCCAAGGAACCTGCTACCACACCCGCCATGGTTCCCAGCACAGTAGGCACTTCCCAGCCTTGTGGTGCCTGAGACTTAGACTGTGGCACTTGAGACGCTACACCCTCTGAAGGAGACTGATACCCTAGCGTCAACCCATATCGTCCTAATGTCGTGAGGGGCTCCTGTAAAAAATGGCTTAAAGTCATGCGTTTCGTTCCATCCTGTGTCTTTGTGGCAGGCTAACGTATGTGCTAGATGCCTTCCTCCTGATGCGTCTTGTGCAGTCACACATACTGCAACACAGACCTAGAATATCTATTATAACTGTTTAAAAACAAGTTAATAAAAATGGATGCGTTTAAGTCCTTTCCTTGGGCAAAAGAAAAAGGATTTTTTTCTATTGATATAGTCAAACTTAACGCCTAGTTCTGACCCATAAGATAGGCTATGTGTTTTGATGATGCAAGGCTCTTAGAAAGACTCCTACCCTCATGCCCATGAACCTCAACCCCAAAAGTGCGACCTTTACCAATGGCTCCCCCAATGATGCCACACCCCTTGAACAACAATTTATCCGATTATTTAATAACGATGCCACCATTCAGCAGGTCGTCAACCAACTTCTAGCAGGACAAGTTCCTGATAGTCGGAGCCTTACACTCAATTTTAATAATGCGACCGTCCCCACTCAAAGCGATCATGCCTCGTTTCAAGTCCATCGAGGTGCCTTGGGGAGTCGTAGCATCCGATGGAATGAAACCTCTGATGCTTGGGAAGTGACCCATAACGGTACAACGTTTTTCCCCCTGAGCTATGTCAGTAACACGGACCCTTCCCCCCTTCCCAGCAACGGTAGCCTTTGGGTTAACACCACAGATGGGCAAGTCAAACTGGTATTAAACAACACCGTATACGTCCTTTATGGCACCCATCGGAGCTTTCCTTTTACCACCCGATTTCAAGCCTCATCGCCCCCTGCGTATGTCTCAAGTACCAGCTTACGAGTCGACCAAATTTTATGCCGTAGTGCCGATGACACCGATGACCTTCGTAAACTGACAGCAACCACACTCAGCCTTAACACCTTCGGACTCAACGGCGTGGTTCGTAGTGCAGCACTCTCTGGTTTTGTCACCGTCACCGCAGGGAGTAGCAGTGTCACAGGAGTAGGTACAAGTTTCACGACAGATTTTGTGATAGGAGACACCCTAAGTACCGTCAACGGACAGTCCAGACGCATTACCGCCATCACAGGCAACAGTGCATTAAGCGTTGAAAGTGCCTTTGGTGCCAATGAAACCAATGTCGTTTGTTACCGTGGAGGTACCCCCGCACCCAATACCGACTATTACCTGTATGCCGTGAAGCAATCAGACGGTACCATCGGACTGGTTCTCAGTAGTCGGTGTGCCGCCGTTAATCAGCCTCTTGTGGACCTCCCTCAAACCCTAGGAGTCACAACAGCAGTCACCGTATGGCGACAGTTTCCTTTTGCCGTGAGGCTATTGGCAACAGGACAAATGGCAATGTGGCATATCGGCACAGGATGGCCCTACAACCCTGAAATATTTTACACTCGGTATAACAGTGCCGCACTCACCAACACAGGAGGTAATCCACCGTCAGGCATGATGGTCAACACCTTAAACGGTGGGGAAACCGCTCTGATTATTAACACTCGCCCTAATAATACATGGCTCACGATTCAAGCACGTGGCGTGCCTCGTATTGCCCAAGTTGCACTATTGAATGTGCTTGCCCTCGGAGACCTGAATGTCTTTACCTCGATTCGACTACGTAAAAACGCCACCGAGTACCAAGAACGTTTTGTCTGTGCTGCTTCAGGTACTGAAAGCTATGCCGTGGTTTGGCAACCTCTTGACGAGTTACAAAACTTTCAGCTCGGAGGAGCCTCAACGGCAACAGGGGTACAAGCCAGTGTGTCGTTGTTAGGGTATGCGGTCACACTCCCCTGTTAAGTCGTACCTTTCCCTTAAACCATCG
>JBJTUH010000090.1:0-14390 GCA_046080605.1 Vampirovibrionales bacterium | reverse complement strand
ACAAGGATCTGCTCAAATGTCTAATGCATCTACCGGATACGGTAATCGAGATCAATTGCAAAACCGTATCAGTTCATGGTACCGTTTTTAGTCGCCTCGGTACAGTGGCATTTCGGGCAATTCATGGCTCTATTTTAACATAACTATGTTGAGGCACCAACGCCAAAAATACTGATATTTCAGGGGCAAACTTTCAAGGGAGCGACCTTGGGAACTCATTTTTTGGTGCAACACGAGGGCAAAAAATAATGAATATGTCAGGGGTTAATTTTAAAGATGCCAACTTAGCAGCTTCTATTATTGATCGTGCCTACCTTCCAAATGCAACGTTTAAAGGTACGAACTTAAACTTTGCGAGTATTGAAAATAGCCAGCTTCAAGGTGCAACGTTTCAGGGTGCCAAGGCACCAGACGTTCATTTCAAGAATAATAATTTCACGCTTGCACAATTCCCGCAGGTTCAGATGACGGATGCCCATTTGGAGGGAAACCTCTGGATAAGTGCTAACCTAGAGGGCGTGAACCTTTCAAGTACGCCTCATGCTCTTTCTGTGGTGAAGGATAATTATTTTACTCAAGCTCAGTTACGTCGTGCTAATTTAGAAAATACGATGATTGAAGGCAACTCTTTTCTTGATGCTTCTCTTAAACACGCTAATCTTAGTACCTCAGATAC
The DNA here is from genome assembly GCA_046080605.1 of Vampirovibrionales bacterium. Classification (GTDB taxonomy): domain Bacteria; phylum Cyanobacteriota; class Vampirovibrionia; order Vampirovibrionales; family JAJTHC01; genus JBJTUH01. Next base: position 13,714 of record JBJTUH010000090.1, on the reverse strand, counting down.
TGTTCCTCACAGTTCAACAGGGTATAGAGACCTGATTGAGAACGATTTTTCAGGGGCTGACTTGAGAGGCACTTCCTTCAAACATAAGCAGTGGCGTGATAATACGTTTACAGGCACTGATGTTCTGATGAATACCGACACGACAGGGGTAGAGCTTCTAGGAGGCAATACGTTTTAACATGGCGTACACGTCTTCACTCCGCCAAGGAAAAGGGCTGTATTTAAAATTAAATCATGCAACATTGCGCTATGTGGAGGGTAATACGCCACGCCTACAGAAAATCACACTTCATAAAGCGATGCCTTCTGATGCAGCGATTCCCTTTTTACAAGGCATAGAAAAAGCTCAAGAGGTCAAAAAAGTGCCTCTCCCTAAGCTGATTGCACGAGGTATTACGCTTACAGGGGCTGATTTTAGACAATCAAGTATCTTCAAAGGGTCTGATTTGCGTTACAGTCAATTACAGGGGGTTCGATTATCTTCGGCTGATTTACGAGGTGCTCATCTAGCGTTCGCTAATTTGAATCGGGCAAATCTGAATGGTGCGAATTTAACCCAAGCAAATTTACGCCATGCCTTTATGAATCAAGCAAGGCTAGAAAATGTCAATTTTTCAGAAGCAACGCTTACTCAGGCTTCCATGAAGCAGAGTCGTCTTGCGGGAAGCTACTTTTATAAAGCTCGCCTTGGAAGAACCAATATGGCTCAAACAGATCTTTCAGAGACCGTGATGTCACAGCCTCAGTTTAAGGAGCTTTTGACGGATGCTTCTACTGTGGCTCCTAAAGGGTTTACATTGGAAAGAAAAGGATTTGAATATGGACAAGGTGTCTCTAATTTAGGCGTGAAGCGTTCTAAAACGACGGTCTTGAAGCGTATGTTGCGTGACTCAGAAATAACGCAAGATGAACTCTATCATTTACACGAGTTACAAAAACGTCTTCAACGTTTACAACGGGAAAACCCTCCTATGGCAGAGGTGTTAAAGGAAAGTCTTGCGACCTTTAAAGGAGCTATCATACCTTTCTCTGAGCCTCATCTAGTGTATCTTCGTTTTTAACGTGCAAAAGGAGTACCTTATGCAGAGGTGTATGATACCCTTTCTCTTGAAGACAGAAAAAGTGTGAATAAACGTTTACATCAACAGGCTCGAATGTTCAATGAGTCTTTAGGTGTTAAGTTGGAAGATAGGCATCGATCTAACTTTTTTGTACAGCCCGACCCCGCCACAGGTCGCTTACAAAGAGACAAGTACCATCAGACTTACCTGACGCATATTGATTATGGGCAAGTCAGCTGGCTTGACTAAAAAGATGGCTCTCAGACAGTTGAGTGTAGGTGTTTTCTGTTAGGTTTGTCATTTCAGGGTCATGCAACAGACTTTTTTGGTATATTAAATGGAATCAGTATGCTTTAGGTATCTATCGTTTAAGTAAAAGTCGTTGTACCCTTCACAGGGGGCAAGTAATCGTCGCTTCTTGAGTCAGTCTCTCATGTGATTTGTCGTTTTTAAACGCTTGTGTTTTTCTAGGTAGAACGCCATGGTATTACACGCTCTTACACTACCATTTCTTACGTTGCCAGTAGTTGCTCCTTCCACTGAACGTGTTTCATTGGCAAAACGAGTGGCGATAACACGAGGAGCCTTGATACCTAAAGTATATCCAAGTTATAAGCCTGATGTGCCTAGTGAAGAAGCGTTATTTCAGTATCGTTTAACCTCAACGGATCCTTTATTGCATGGGGCGTGGCGTTACATAGGGTATAGTGATGACTTGTATGAGTCGGGTATTGGAACGCTTGCCAGTGCGATGACCTACTATAATAAGCACAATCTACGCCCGCAAGCTCTTAGCCAACCTTTATTGGCATCTGCCTCAACGATGCAAGGCCTTGACCCCAAAAGTACCTATGCCGAGTACATTCGAGGGTTATTGCCTGCTCAGTTAAAAACACTCGCTTTTCTTAATACTGCTATTTACGCTTTGTGTAATGCGTATTGTGTGGGGGACAGTGCTTTAACAGCGTATCGAGCCTATCATTTGGTAAAATATGACGCACAGCAGAAGCGTCCTTTGCAGTCTCTTTCTACTGCTTCTCATGCCAGTACTCAGGGTAAATCCTCTACTGACATACCGTCCACTGTATCGACGGCTACGTATCAAAAAGCGCTTGAGAAACGTGCTGTGGCTAAAGGGATACAGCTGTTTGTGGGGCAGTATCTTTTTCATTACTTAGCAAGTTACACCTTACCTGCGTTGGTGATTCGTGACATTGTCTATAAAAATATCAAGCAAGTGGCTACAGGGCTACTTAAGTTATTACCTTCCACGTTGAAGCAGCATCAACCCGTGATGGATTTAGGCGTGTCTTCTTTTGCAACGCTTGTAAGTGTTGCCTCAATGCCTTGGGTTGCTCGGTACCTTGACCCCATGTGTGAAAAAGTCGCACGAGAATGTTTTTATCAGCCCACTAACCAATGGCTCAACAAGCATGTCCCTGACCCTTCAAATGCCTAGAGGGTTTGTGAGTGATAGCGTAAGAAAGTGTACATGTTACAATTTGTAACGTATATACCCTAAACAAGTGAAAACTATGCTTTAATAAGGCATCCTCTTAAAGTGTATGCTTGTTCTTTTTCTCTCTCTGTCATCATAGCAATACAAAATCTCCTGAACGATAGGACATCCCTCCTTGTGACGTTTTCAGATACATCGCTTCTTTTTCCAAGTGCTATTCCTGTGGCATTCCCGTTACCTTCACCTCTGATGTCAGCCCCTCTAAAAAAACAGGTGTCACCCCAAACTTATGTGGGTGTAGCACTACAGCAACAACTCAAAGGAGAGTCATTGACCCCTGAAGAGGGAGATTATTTTGAGACAAGCCAGACGGTACCCCGCATGCCTTCTGTTGCTCAAGTACATACCGATATCATGACACAGAAGCACACGGAAAAAAGACAGCCTAAGCCTGCTAACCTTCTACCAGAGAAGCCTACATCAGTGCTTCCTTCAGGTAAACCGTTTAATGATGAAACGCTTAAAGCCCATTTGACTTCCTCTGACCCGATGCTTCATGGGTTGACACGCTTTGTGGGCTATTTGGATGAAATCTATGAAGCAAGTATTGGAACCCTTGCAAGTGTCATGTCTTTTTACAATCGGTATGCGTTAAAAGCAACCCCTGAGCGTATTAAGCAGGCATCGGCGGGGAAAGTGGTTCAAGGGTTAGACATGGAAAGTAACTATGCCGCTTATGTCGATAAACTGTTCCCCCTGCAACTTAAAACCCTCGCATTTCTGAACACAGCAGTGTACGCCCTTTCTAATGTATATTGTATGGGGGATAGTGCCGTCACGGGCTATAGGGGCTATAAGTTAATGAAACAACAGGCGAAGGTTCAAAAGGCACAGCATCAAGCAGAGGGAACCAAAAAACGCTATGAAAAAACGGATCGTGCCATGGAAACACGAGCGGTCATGAAAGGGGTTCAGCTGACTTTGGGGCAGTATGTATTCCATTATCTTGCAAGTTACACCTTACCCCCCTTGGTGATTCGTGATATTGTGTATAAGAATATTAAGTGGTTAGGTGAAATGGCACTCAAAGCAGCACCTGCGAGTGCCAAAAAACATTTCACTAGTCTTGATACACTGCTTTCGTTTACCGCAACGGCGGCAAGTGTTGCTTCTATGCCGATTGTTGCAAAGTACCTTGACCCCATGTGTGAAAAGTTTGCTGAAGAGTATTTCTATAAACCGACCAATAAACTTTTGGATGCTTGGTACCCTGTAGAGGTTTCCTCTGACGCACCCTCTAAGCATGCGACACGTACGAAGGGTGTTCTACAGCATACTTAAACTAAGAGGATGGTATCTGGTACTTGTCTTTGAACCCTTTTAGCCTAGGTTTTTGCCTATGTACTTTGACCCGCAAGCTTTTTTAGAACTATTAACAGGACGTGCGTTTCATCAGAGTACGCCTTGGGTGATATGGGGCTTTGCTTTCTTGGCAGGTGTTGTTAGTAGTGTTTTACCGTGTGCCTTATCGGTCACGCCTTTAATGGTGAGTTATTTAACGCAAGCGGTATGCCAAGAGGTCACTGACACCTCTCCCCCCATACCTGCTCAAACAGGGTATGCGGGTAAGTCACGTAGCGTATGGCAAATTTTGAGCTTTATCGTGGGCAGTGCCTGTACACTGAGTGTGCTGGGTGTTTTAAGTACGGCGGGTGGCTGGGTGTTTGGTAGTTGGTTGAATCCTTACACCTATACGGTTTTAGCTTTGGTGTGTTTCGCCATGGCGGGTAGTGTGGCAGGGTACTGGACGTTGAGTTTTCCCCAATGTATGGCGTTTACGGTGCCTGAGTCGTTGCGTACGGGTGCGTCTCAGCATCCTTTAGGTGCCTTTGTGTTAGGGCTTCTTTTTGGCGTGATAGGGTCTCCGTGTGCCACCCCTTTTTTGGTAGGTGTATTAAGCTTTATGAGTACGACGCAACAGTGGGTGGTTGCAGGGATTGCCCTATGGTGTTATGCGTTTGGTCGAGGGATGCCCATTCTGTGTATGGCACTTGGGTGCCAAACGGTGCCTATGCAACGATGGCTTTTGATGCATCATCAACGCCTTACTTTGCTGGCGGGTTTTGCTTTAGGGCTTCTGGGGCTTGGTTTGTTGTATGAAGGCTGGCGGACGGTTTTATTTCGCTAAGCCATGACGATGGGTAGAGGGGGTATCCGCCCCTACGTCCGTCTACGGTGCTACCGCAAATACATTCATCACAGGTAAATGGTCTGACCCGATAGAAGCTTGGGGTTCACGGCTTAGGACATGGATGTGCTTAGAGACAAACGCATGGTCAATCGGGATTTGTAAAAAGGGAAGCCCAAGCATACTTGGCCAGCTTGGTTGCAGACACAGTGTCTGACAGGTGGATACCAGCCTTAAAGCGGGTGAAAGCCCTGTATTGTTTTGCCACCGTTGAAACGTTTGGCTGTAGGGTGTGGTGTTAAAGTCTCCTAAAACGATGAGTGCTTCAGAGGGGTCTAAACGTACGGTTCGATGTTGTTGAAATCCTAATGATGCACCTTGGGGGCTTTGTAACTGCTGTACCCACTGCACATAGGCTTGTTGACTTTTCCAGTAAATCTCTGAAAAGGGTACGGGTGGATGAATCCCTAAAATATGCCACACTTTAGGTGTGCCTTGTAGCGTTTTACCTTGAATGCTCACTAAAATGGGGTGTTCCCAAAAGCGCTCATTGGTTTGGTTTTGTGGTAGGGTAATTTCCACGAGGTCGCTTTTAAGGACAGGTAACCGAGAGAGTATGAGGACATCGCTTGCGTCATGGTAGACCCACATGGGAAACTGTTGTTTAAGGGTTGCGTTTGCGAGTAGCTTACCTCGCCAAACGGCATCGACTTCTTGCAGTACAACCATATCTGCTTGTGTGGTTGTAAGCGTTTTGATGGCTTGAGCGGGAGCCATATTATGAATAAATACGTTAGCCTGTAGCACATGTAAGGCGTTGCCTCCCTGGGAAATGGGTTTTATTTTTTCAGGCGTGAGAGGCACACTGGTAGGTAATGAAGACGTTAAAGGACTAAGTGCCTGATACACAAGCCAAGCTTGTATGCTTATGATGCCAAGGCTTAGGTATACCAAGGTTTGATAACGTACGACAATAAACCAGCCTAGCCCCAATACGCCTAATAACCCTAGTTGAAGGCGCCAATGCACCAGTAATTCATAGACCCATTCTGGGGTTGGTAATACCTGAGAGATCCAAGCCAAAGGTATGAGCGTAAGAAGATTGAAGCCTAGCCAGACAAGGCAAATCAATGTGACGGGAAAACCTACTATGCGTAATGCTTGGGTGCCAAGACTTAAGACGCATTGACTTAGCCACTGTATGGGCTTGAGTATCCATTGAATATATCGTAATAAGTGCATGACTGAACACTCCTACACCTAAAGCAGTTCTGTTAAAAGAGTAACTTAAACAGCAGGAAACGCCCTTTAAGTCGGTCTGTTAAACGCCGAAGGTTTTGAGTGGTGGCTTTCGTGTCATCAATAATCCCTTTTAGTGTTTCTGGATGGTCTCCCACACTGGTATTGACTGTTTCAAGTAAGGTTTGTAATTGTTCTAACGAACGATCCGTTTCATTTAAAAGCTTCATCGCACGCTCCCTTACTTGAGGGTTTTTTGCGAATGAGGCTCCCATTTCCGAGAGTTCTTTGGTATTGGCTAGCGTCGTTTGTAGGTCAATCACCATGCGTTGAAACTCAGGTGCATTGACTGTTTTTGAGAGGGTCGTTGAAAGCGTCTTTAGCTGTGCAATGGTCTCGGGTAGGTCTTTTTGAACCGTCTCAGAGGTGGCAATGCTTTGGAAGGTTACCGTAAGTTGCTGAAGCTCTTTTAGCAGGGTTTGCCCATCACTGGCTAAGTGGTGAAGATCCGAGGTCACTAGCCCTAGGGTATGACGTAGCTCACCTACGAGGTGCCGAGAGTCTTGCGTGAGTCGTTTTACTTCGGTTGCCGTTGCTTGAAGGTCTGCAATGGTGGCATCTGATAAAAGGGTATTAATCCTTAAATTGACATCTCGTAACGATTCTGCCACTTCTACTTGCAATGCCATGAAGTCGCTCATACGGAACGGGTCTTTCACCGTGTACCACTCAGAGCGTTGCTCATAGCCAATAGGAAGCTCTGGCTTAGAAGGACGAATGATGAACCTTTGATGGTGTGTGTCAAAGCTCAGGGCAAACCGTTTAGGGAGTAAAATGCCTGCATGTTCTGCTTTAAGCTGAAGCCAGCATCTTTCCCGATGGTGTAGTGTGCTACAGTTGAGAACGTTCAATGTGCCGTAGGGTAAGGGGTCTGTTTGCTGTGCAACATAGACCCATGTAGGATACGGATGACGCAAGGTATAGGGCTTTTTTTCAAGCAGAAAAGAAAACTCTTGCCATACCGTGGGAGCCACTTCAAGGTATTTGTCCCCAATCAGTCCAGACTGTTCGACGGAGACCACGGAAGCCTTTGGCGGATGAATCGCTTTATCTTTGAAGGCAAAGGTCACGTCTACCATGGGCTTACCCGTTTTTGGGTCTGCGAAGGGCTTTAGCCTTAAGACTTCTCCTACTTTAATGCCCATCATTTGTACTGATGCACCTTCTCTCAAGCCATCCACGTCTTTAAAGGGGAGGGTGATGGTATCGCCTTGAAAAAAGGATTGTCCCTTAATCCAGAAGACAACACTTGTAATGAGGGCAATGCTGATTAAAGTGAGTAATCCGACTTTAAAATAGGTTTGGTGTGCCTCTCGTTGTCGTCGTTCCAGTACCCCTGATGCAACACTAGGGGAAGGATTGGTTTGAGTGGGGGAAGCAGGGGTAGGATTGGCGTTAGAAGAAGATGCCATAGAGGGTGTGTGCGTGTTAAAACAGTAACAAAACAAAACGTGAATAAACAGTAACCTTCTTTTTACATGAGGGTATTAAAAGGAAGGCGTTAAAGCAGAAAGAGCAGTCTCTAAGTCAGGCTGAGTTTCGGCATGAAGGGTCCAGTGTCCCATTTTACGTCCAACTTTTGCCTCTGTTTTTCCGTATAAATGACATTTTAAGTGGGTGTTTTGTGCCATCCATGTGTGCCAGGCAGGGGTTTCAGGGGAAGAAGAAGCGGTGTGAGAGACGTTAAACCAAGCATCTCCTAGAATATTCACCATGGCAATGAAAGGGTATCGCCAAGCGGTACTTCCCAAGGGTAAGCCACATATCGCACGGATATGCTGTTCAAATTGGCTTGTGACAGCACCCTCTATGGTGAGGTGACCGCTGTTATGAGGACGAGGTGCCATCTCGTTAATGAGTAATTGGGACGAGGTCTCTTCTTCGGATGGGCATACAAAATACTCTACGCAAAGCAAGCCTACATAGTTGAGAGCTTCTAGGATGTGGGTATTCAGTGTTTCTGCTTGGTGTTGCAATGCCGACGACGTAAGCGTTTTTCCTGTACGGCTTATATGCAATATATGATGCCGATGCTCATTATGAAGTAGCCCATAGTGAACGATTTCACCTTGAGCGTTTCTAGCACTGATACAACTTACTTCCTCTGAGAACTTTACCCATGCCTCTGCGATGAGGGTTGGGCATAGGGGGGAAAGCTTGTCCCATGCCGCATGGAGTTCCTGTATGGTATGTAAAATGACTTGTCCTTTACCATCGTAACCGAACCCTGTTGTTTTCAGCACACACGGAAACCCTAAGTGGGTGGTAGCTTCTTGTAATGCTTCTGGGCTGTCTACTTCATAAAAAGGGGCAACGGGGAGTCCTTGCGTTTTGAAAAAGGTCTTTTCCGTAAGCCTATGCTGTGCAGTTGCCAAGGCTTGTACTTGCGGATAGGTGGTTACGCCAAGGGTTGCAAGGTAGTCCAAGGTTGTAGAAGGAATGTTCTCAAACTCTAGTGTAACGACATCTACTTGGTGTGCAAAGCGTGTAAGGGCTTCGTGGTCGGTATAACTTGCTTGGATGGTTTCATGTGCCACGCTACTAGCGGGAGGGTTATCTTCAGGGGCAAACACCACCACCCTATATCCCATATGTTGTGCAGCCATAGCAGACATTCTGCCCAGTTGTCCGCCCCCCAATATACCAATGGTTTGAATACTTGAGGCTGAAATGTTGCAAGAGCTGGAAGGGTGTTGCAGTGCCATGAGGTGTATTATCACTGATGGGTTATGTGGAGACATAGAGCATGAAACGTAAACATTCTAACCTACAGTGTACCACTAATGCTTGTTTTCACAAATCTTCCGTATCGTGCCTGTCACGATACAGCTGAGCAAGCAAGGGTTTATACGCCGCAGTGAGTGCAAAATGTCTAAGACGGTAAAGTTTTAGTAAGCTTGTCGTAAGTAAGCTCCTTAGAGTGTTTACCACTTTCTAAGGAGCTTGCTTTTTCATCTTACGTGATAGAGACACTCACGATGATGTAAGTGTTACAGACCAAATTTTGCCTTAAGTGCAGGATTCGTTAACACACCTACTTGGTAATCAAGAGGTAGGAACCCGCTACACGTTGGGAATGGATGGTCGAGGTTGAATCTGCTACCACGGTCGCCAAGTTTAAAGACATCAGTGAGTGTATTAGGCACTTGGAAACGGTTGTTATCAGGACGTAAGCCTGTGGCAGAAACATCTCCTGTGAGGTTTCTGGGGTCAACCTCTTGTGTCCACCAGTCTGCTTTTGCACGCCATAGTACTTCTGCTTTGCCCTTTCCAGTATCGCAAAGGTCAGGATACGCTTTGAGGATGGCTTCTGTGACAGGTGTTTTGAAGTTGGGAAGACCCTTCAGACTTGACCCTGTGACTTCAAAATCAACGGTTGAGCCTAATAGTCCTCCTGTGGCAACCCCATTGACAAACGGTGTTCCCTTGAAGGTGTAGGTAAGTCCGAAGGATGAGCCTGCTTTGCCCCCTTCACGAACCGTCACAAATTGAATATCCTTACTAATGTAGTAAAGCATTTCGTTGCCATTATCCCATTTGTACATATCCTTGGTGCCAGGGATGGGTTTCAGACCCGTATTGCCTGAAATATCTGCACCGTCTAAAGTGACTTTACGGACGGGTAAAGATTCCTTGGCAACCTGTTGAGTGGCATCCAGAAGTGCTTTGTGTGCGTCTCGTAATTGAGCCATTAAAGGTACGTAATAGTTTTTGACGGTACTGACATCCGTTTTAAGTTTGGCTGTAAGATCTTCAAAGTAGTAGTAGGTACCGTTGGGTCCTGGTAAATCTCCTACTTTTGTATTGAGGTTCACTTTCAGTCCAAGGAAGTTATCCTTCATGATGCCAAGACCACTTTGCAGAAGGGGGTCACCATCAAACAGTCGTTTACATTTTGCATTCAGGTCAAGTGACACGCCTAAAAAGTTATTGTAGTTGGTAAGGTTATTACGAATCACAGCACCATCACCGTTACGTTCAAACTTACCATTGAATAAAATGCGGTCACGAATCAGCTCAACGGCAAGAGGTTGATAAACAAACAGCCCGTTACTGGCACCGCTGTAAAGGAAAAAGCCGTTTTTCCATCCATGGCTGGGGGTGTTACAAGAGGATAACCCTACTCTGGCTCCTAGTTGAGGAATCCACCAGCCTTTATCACTACCACCACCCTTTTCCATAAGGTCAAGGGTTTTTTGCTCACTTTTTAGGGTGGGTTGAACCCCAGTGAGGTAAAATAGTAAGTACTCTGGGGAGGTGTTTAGTAAACTAGCATTGATGCCCGCAACAGGTTCGTTGTCTTGACGGAAGAATGATAAAATCTGATAGTCAAGGTCTTCTTTAGGGAGTGTAGACTCTACGGTACCAAAGAAAGGCCATTTAACACCAGGGTTACGAGTAAACAGTGCATTGAATGGTGCGGGTAATTTCCCTGCTAATCCTGCAATGAGCTGTGAATGAGCTTTCAGTTTTTGTGCACTCGATGCTGAGGGGTTATTTTCAATCATCCCTACAAATAGTTTATGTACAATACCACTGTTTGCTTCTTTAATATTTACCCCATAACTGACCCCACAATGAATAGGAAACTCATTGGCACCGTTCCAAGACCACCATTGTTGATAAGCCCGCATTTTTTGCCATCCTGCTGCAAGAGGGTTACCCCATTTATACTGCGGGTTACAGTTCATGGTGCGCTGGTTAATTTGTAGCCCAGGGCGTGAATACACGTCGGTAATGCCATCACGATGCAGGTCAAAATGCTCGTAATTTCTGATGAGGCTTTTCGTGTTCCCATCGTAACGGAATCCTGTCATCCGAGTATAGTGAGGGTCTCCATAGCTTCCACCACCAGGAATATTGAACAAGGGCTGTTCTTCCATCCCGTTAATCCATTGCCCGAACACATAATACCCTAAGCGTGTGGGGGCGGGCATGGTTTCCCAGATTTTTTTGGCAGTGGCAAGTTTGCTATCGCCGTCTGTGACATCCCCTCGTGAGGTAATGTGCTTAACCAACTCTGCGAGTTCTGCCTCGGTACTGGGGACAGGTAAGTCAAACTTATTACTAGGGGATGTTTGCAAAAGGCATAGTTATTTGTTTTTGTTACAATAGGGCTGTAACCTTTGTTTAGAAAGCGTTTAGCCTATGAGATTTGACTTGACTGATACACAATTTGAACGTATTCAATCTCTATTTCCTACAAAAACAGAGACCCGAGGGCGAAAGCCAATAGACATTCGTCAAGTCCTTAATGGTATTTTCTATGTATTAAGAACAGGGATTCCTTGGCGAGATTTGCCCGCCCGCTATGGCAACTGGCAACGAGTGTATACCCAGTTTCGGAGATGGAATCAAAAAGCATTATGGCAGAAAGTACACATTGCTTTAGCGAAAGAAGCCGATTTAGAGCATTGTTTTATAGATAGTACGACCGTCGTAGTTCACCAACAGGGATTAGGGGCAAAAGGGGGCAAGCATTGCAAGAAGTAGGTGAGAGTGTGGGAGGGAAAACGACTAAAATCCATCTAGCGTGTGATAGTTTAGGGAACCCATTACCTTTGTTCTGTCTGAGTCGAGGAGAGCTTCATGATAGTCAACGAGCAAGAGAGGTGATTCGATATTATCCTGCGAAGTATTGGGTAGCGGATAAGGCGTATGTGAGTAAAAGGATTCGTGATTTGATTGAATCTCAGGGAGGAGAGGCAGTGATTCCGCCGAAACGGAATACAAAAGAGGCTTGGTGTTATGATAAAGAGGTTTATAAGAGTAGGCATCTAATTGAGAATTGTTTTCAGCGTTTAAAGAGGTTAAGACGTATTGCGACACGTTATGAGAAGCTAGCAATGCATTATGCAGGTTTTGTGAGTATGGCGTGCGTACTGGATTGGCTAAGATGATGCCCCTATTTGCAAACACCCCCTATTTAAATAGGCACTACACGGACTCACACTACTGGTGCCACCCATCAAAGGCTCTGAATAGTGCGTCATGGCTGCCACACATTCGGTGGGAATTAACACATCCGCTGCATGGCTTTCCGTAGGGTGAACCACTTGCTGTAAGCTTGCAACTAAAACACTGAATCCTAAAACGCTTAAAAACTTTTTCTCGTAGGTGTTAAATGTTCTCATTCTGGATTACTCTTCCTTAGACTATAATGATGGATAGAATACGTATAAACCTCAAACACTATGACTCTCTCATACATTTCATAAACAACATGACATCATGACCTTAAAATTTCATGTATTGTAATGAGCACCCTACAAACCCATACTTCAATCATTCGGTGGGTGAAGAAAAAAGCTTTAAGTGTTTAAGAAGAGTTTAAGCCTTTGTAAAGGTTTTCCTAAAAAAACTCTGTAACACGAGGGGTGTCACAGAGTTAGGAAGCAATAAGACGCTTGAAACAAAGGGTGCTAGTACGCTTTGTATGGCACCCTTAAGGCTGACAACGATACACCATAAACCCGCTGATGAATTGCCAAGGGTTTGCTGTGAGACCCCCATAAAACTCCATGACCCCTGAGCCATTGAGTCGAGTATACAGGTGTTTTAAGCTTGTACTGAAAGGAGCAGCTGTATTGCGTGCAAAATCAGCACTTAAATGTCCTGCATACAGTAAATCACCATTTTGGGCATTGGCTACATTTAGGGGCGTGGGTAAGCCATGGCTGGTGATGGGGAGACTGAAGCTACTAATAGAGAGTGTGTTACTTGGGTAGACCATTCTAAATTGAACAAGTACCAAGCTTCCGATACGCCACCATCGTATAGACTCTTGTTTATTGGTTTGTATGGGGGTGATGTTCCAAGCAATGTTGGGTGATGTGTTCTCTGAGAAGCTGATATTCAGTAGACGCTGAAGTAAACTAAGACTGGCTGGCGGAGGGCTAATCCAAGAGGTCATCATAGTGGCAATACAACCTTTCTGGTGTAAGAGACGTACGTTTGGTGCTTAAGTGAAGCGTGGGTGTACTGAGATGCTAAAACGTGCTATTCCACAATCATAGGAGGTGGCGACGAAAATCCCTCGGGGCAACGTCCCTCATGCAGGGTGTAGTTGATGGTATCAGGAAGAATAATACGTTCGATGGGGAGGGTGTCATAATCAATGACCCATTGTGTGGCATGGTGTTGTGCGTAATGATAGAGGGCTTCGTTGGACATCGTAATCATGCACTTTCGTTACAGGGGTATAGGGTCAATAGAAGAGGGAAAAGCACTATTAAAGTAGAGGGTTGGGCTTACAAATCTTCCGCAATTCGAATGGTCAAGCTTAGGGGGGAGTTTGTCGGATTGTTTGCGATGGTGAGCGTGAGGGGTTCTCCTTTGCGAGAGCATGCTAAAAAGTTTTTCCAGTGGGTGACGAGGGCTTTCATACTGATGGCTTGTCCTGAAAGCAAGGTTAGGTCAGCATCAGCGGGTGTTTTGTTCACACCCGTATTGCTTGAAAATTGAAGTAGCACATCGTTCTGAGGGGTTCCTGTGAGGTCTATCAATTCTACAAATTGTGTATTGGTTACAGGAATACTTTGTCCAAGACGGTTGTAGTTTTGAAGGGTAAAGTCTCCTGTGACACCGCTTAACCGTAAAATATGAATCATTTGCGTGCCATACACGGGGTGCATCACACGACGAGATTGTACAAAGCTTAGGGTCATCATGAGGCAATCAACTCCTTAGATCGTTTGGGAAATAAGA
>JBJTUH010000089.1:0-5902 GCA_046080605.1 Vampirovibrionales bacterium | reverse complement strand
CCCAACGTACGGTGACGCACACTGATGTTGCGGTATTTAATGGCGGTGCAGTACGTTCTGAGCAATACTATCCCCCTCAAGACTTTACATGGGCTGACATATTAACCATGTTACCCTTTGGGAATAAAGTGGCTGTATTGCAAACCAATGGCACCCTACTGAAAGCAATACTTGAACATAGTGCCTCTCGTCGCCCTCAGGAACCCTTATGGGGAGGCTGGTTACACGTCAGTGGCATCGAAGTAAAGTATGACCTCACTCAGCCCGTCAATCATCGGGTGGTTTCATTAAAGTTTGCACCTCAACATGCAAAGCACCCTGGACAAATCATTCACCCAGAAACACCCTTCACCCTAAGTCTATCACAGTACATGCTAGAAGGTGGCAATGGCTACGCCATGGTGAAAGCCTATGCAAAAAACTTCCCTGAGCGTGTGACACTCAGGGAAGAAGATGATGCTACAGTGTTAAAAACCTATTGGCTTACTTATCCAAACGGGGTTTCTCCTCATGTAGAGGGACGGGTGACTTGGTAGTCACCTCTACATGTACTGGCACTGTGACAGAAGCTTCTGAAGCACCCTCTTTGACATGGGTGTCTATGGTTTGAGCTTCAGACATGGGGTTTTGACCCTTTGCCCCCTGAGAGGTTTGAGCCTCACCTTTAGGTGGCGTGGCATAGCGTTTGGGTAATACATTCACTCGTTTAGAAAGAGAATATAGCCCTGTCACCTGTAGGTTACTGCCCCCTTGCTCACTAGGAAGTATCTCAGAGACTGCAACCATCGCAGTGACCATTTCATTCAAGGCATGCTCTGGGGGTAAACTCACTTTCAAAGGACCAAACGTTGTAGAAGCCCCTCCTGCCGTGAAGACTCTGGAGATTTCAGGCTGGAATGCCATGAGTTGTCTCAAGCCTCCCTTACTTTTTACCAAAGGGTAACTTAGAACATCTTGGGTAATAGAAGAAAGTCCAATGACATTGCGGGGCAAGGTACTCGTAATGCGAGCTTCATACTGCTCCCCTTGAAAAACTTGCTCAGGCACTTGTAGCTCAAGCTTCAACAGGTCGGTATGCCCTACACTTAATTCACTTGACTCCTGCAAAATAGCGTCCGTTGTAATTTCCCACGTGTTAGACACTTTCTTAAGATAAGTGACGGTTTTAGAGTGGCTACGGAGCTTTCCCTCGGTAGGAATGTCAAGTTGTAATGCTTGCAAGTCAGTAAGTGTAGCGTCTGAATATTCTTCTGACTCAACAGTGGCACTCGTGCCTGAAACTCGGATGGAAGTGACCGTGGTACGATACTTCATGGTAGGGTAAGCCTGCCAAGTTTCTTCAAGTAAGCTTTTAAGCTGAGACACATTATAGCCATCGCCACTCACATAGTCAGGAGCATAGCATTTTAAAATCCCCTCAAGATGATGCTGATTCGCTGCCTCATGAAGTGCCTGCATCACTTGACGTACTTGAGCTTCTTCTGCGGTATCTTTTATCACCAGACTGGCTTCAGGCTGTTCGGTAGAAACCTCTGAAGGATTGAGCGTACTTTGTGCGGTATGAGATTTACACCACCATCCAAAGCGACACGTTTTAACCCGAGTGGTGTTTGAACCCTTCACGGTCACTGTAGAGACTGGAGAGGCAGGCGTTTCTCGGCTCTCATCACCTGCAAACCCTTTGGAACCGCCTGCAACCAAAAGACATACCGTCAAAACCAGCATGCCTAAGCCATGGGCATACGCTTTTGGATTCATAAGACGTACTTGGAAAGAGTAAAACAGCTGTGGCATAACGACACGAAACTTTCTTGTGTGGAAGCGAAAAAAGAGAAGAGAATGAAAACAAAGCGATGGGGGTACAAACCCGTTAAACTCAACTATCCCTTAAAGACACCTCAAGGGGTATGACAACGCACCCCAAACAGAGCGTACAAAGTTTTAGTATATCGGTTTACCACCTAGGCAGAGCAAGAATCCCTTGGGGCATCCTTCAAACATACGAGTTTTTTGAGGTGCGTACCTTAGAGACCTCATGAAACCTATGTTACCCAGAGATTACTTTAATATAAATCTCTTTCAAGAATAAAGACAATTTTATGGAGTCAGGCGTGTTTATTAAAACAAGATAAAAACAATCCTTCTCTCTCCCTCCCTCCTCTGATTTATAGGAAGAAGAGCTTATCACTCAGAGCGATAAAGAAGAGCAGTTAAAGTAGTAATCGTACACAAGTATATCATCCCACTTGTAAACAAACTTGAGATTTTTAGCAGACTGAGACTTTCGCAAACACTAGGACGTTAGGAGTTTAACACTATGATGGCTTTTGGTTTACAAACGTTACGCAACTTAGGTGGTGCTGCAGTCAAGATGGTACGAAACGCCGTCCCAGGACTCAAACCCAAACCAACCATGACACAAAAAGTAGGACAATTTTTTAAAGGTGCCGCCAAAGAAGCAGGTAATATGGTAAAAGATAATGTGGTAGGTGCCACAGCCATGGCGGCTCTTGGAGGCGCAGGAAAAATGGCAAAAGGAGTCTATAAAGCCATCCCTCTTCCTGGGTTTATTAAAGCACCTTTAATTGCCGCAGGAGCCACTTACGGAGCCTACCGAGGGGTTCGTGCATTGAATCAACGCATCTTAGCCTCTGAACTTGCACAACAAGGACAACAAGCCGCAGAAAAAACAGGTATTCTGAGCAAAGTAGGCAATCTCTATAAAAATCATCCTATCAAAATGGGCTTAGCAACAGCTGCGGTTGTGGGCGGAGGTATTTGGGGAGCAAGTAAATTGATGGGAAGTCAAAAACCTGAAAACCAGAGTCCAACCTATGGTGACAATACAGAGAACTCTTCACAAACGAACACCCAAGACAGTTCACAGACAACCACACAAACCAATCAAGCCTCCATGGTCAATAATGGTGCCAATGAAAAATTAACTCCGAATGAACACCGAGAGGCTGCACGAAGTGCATTTGACGGTAACAAGGAGAATACCGCTTTAGCCAATGCCTTTGCGAATGCAACGGGTGGTAAGAAAATTAAGGAAATTGCAGGGCGACAAGCGGGTACGGTCGGAGGAACATCGCTCATGCAAACTGAAGATGGTGGTATTTACTCAAGTGGCATCACCAAAGATGGCAAAGTAGCTTTTGCGGCAAAGGGTGCCGTAGAAGAAGGTGTCAAAAGTGGTATGAGCTTCTCAGACTCTTGGAAGAAAAATAGTGGCATTGCCCTTCAATTTGCTGACACAACAGGAAAAACAAAAGCCAATATTGCACTCTCAGGTGCAGTTGCCTCCAGTAATGTCAATACCCTATCAACGCAATTACAATCCAAACAGAAAGCGTTAAACACCAATGTGTCTAAAGCACTCAATGACACAGGCTATGTTTTCGCAGCCTCAAATGGTAACAATTATGGGGTTCTATCTCTTGGAAAAGAGGATGGTACCAATGTGACCATGACGATTGGTCAAGACGGCACCGTCCAAGTATTCTCAGCAAAGGATGGTCAAGGACAAGAAGGACTTCCCGCAAGTGCTTCAGGGCTTGAGCAAGATGTTGCAACACAAGGGGTTGTCACCTTAGATAATGTTGACCAATTCTTGGAAATCCTAGGGAAAAAAGGATTTAAAATGAACAATATTAGTAAGTCAATGGATATTACGGATCAACCTTCTACAACTGAAACATCTCAGAAACCTACCGAGACACCTTAATCCTTGTTTTAACGTCATTGTCTCAACTGCTTTTTTTCACTGCTTTTTCTCTCTCTTCAAACTCTCTTCAATCAGCCCTGTTGTAAACAACAGGGTTTTTTTTATGTGTTCATACTATACTTTCAAAGACACCTTAAAATAACCCTTTAAACCTCCTAAACTGTATCCCCCTACTCTTTTTGAGTATCACTCTATGGCTCCCGCCTCTCCATCCATAACGACCCATCTTCCCCCTTTTCGTTTTGAGTTATTAGCTCAAGTTGGTCAGGCACGTGCGGGCGTATTCCACACACCGCATGGTATCATACCTACCCCTATGTTTATGCCAGTAGGGACTCAAAGCACCGTCAAAGCCCTTACGTGGCATCAGGTGAAAGACCTCGGTGCCGCCATGGTGTTGTGTAATGCCTACCACTGTTACTTACGCCCCGGACATGACCTTGTCGCACAAGCAGGAGGGCTACATCAGTGGATGAACTGGCAAGGTCCTATTTTGACTGATTCAGGAGGATTTCAAGTGTTTAGTTTGGCACACTTGAACACCATGACCGAAGAGGGTGTCACCTTTAAAAGCCCCATCGATGGCTCCAAACATCATATTACGCCCGAAGTTTCCATGGCAATTCAGAATAGCTTAGGGGCAGATGTCATCATGGCATTTGACCATTGTGCCGCCTATCCTGTGACCCATGAAAAGGCTCAAGAGGCACTAGAGCGTACCCTAAGATGGCTCGAACGATGCCAAAAGTCTCATGCACGTCCTGACACTCAAGCATTGTTCCCCATTATCCAAGGGTCTACCTACCTTGACTTACGCACACGTTCAGTCCAAGAAACGTTAACCCTGATGCCAGATGCGTATGGTTATGCGGTAGGTGGCGTGAGTGTTGGGGAACCTCCTGAAGAAATGCACCGCATTATGGCACATACGGTTCCTTTGTTACCGCAAGACCGGCCTCGTTATTTAATGGGTGTTGGCACTCCTCGTGACCTATTAGAGGGCATTCTACACGGCGTGGATTTGTTCGACTGCGTGATGCCCACACGTATTGCCCGCCATGGCTCTTTTTTCACGAAAGAAGGGCGGAAAATTATTACCAACCAGAAGTTCCGTGAAGACTTTACCCCCTTGGATGAATCGTGTACGTGCTTTACCTGCCAAAACCATAGCAAGGGTTACATACGGCATCTGTTTAAATCAGGGGAAGATACAGGAAAAACACTATTGAGTATTCATAACCTTCACTACTTAATTCAATGGACGCAACAGATTCGTTCTCTCCTTCTTGAAGGGCGTTCTCCTTCTGAGATATTACACACGCATACACTATAAGTCCCCCATTGTACCCATGACCTCCTTGGCGATGCCTCATTCTATCCCTCAACCCACTGAACCAACCTCACCTGGTGACCCTCTTGCACTCACTGAGGCAGTGGTTTCTCATACAGCAATGGCTTCTATGCAAGAAACCCCTTCATGTCAAGTTGCCTTTATGACATTAGGGTGTAAAGCCAATCAATTAGAGTCTTCCGCTTTGGCAAAACAATTTAAAGGCTTTGGCTGGCAGATTGTTCCCATGGATGCAGGCACGGCTGATTTAGTGGTATTTAATACCTGTACCGTGACCGAGCGTGCCGATGCGGAAAATCGGCGTATGATACGCCTTGCCCATAAGAGAAACCCTCAAGCCAAGCTTGCCGTCACAGGGTGCTATGCCCAAGTAAACCCAGAAGCCATTGCTGCCATGGCAGGAGTACATTTTGTGATTGGCAATCATTTAAAAGAACAACTTGCCAGTTTACTTGTACAGGAAATGCCTCATGTAAACCACACCCACGCAACCCAAGAAGCACTCCCCGGCACATGGCCTAAAGTGTGGGTCAGTGAGTGGGACAAAAGCCGAGAACAGGCCTCTGTGGATGCACTCACTGAAGCCGTAGGAGGTGCAGCGGGTATCAGTGAAGAGGGCTTATATCGAACCAGAGCCAGCTTAAAAATCCAAGATGGATGTGATTATAAATGTACCTACTGCATTATTTGGCAAGGTCGAGGACCAAGCCGTAGTGTTTCCATGACTCTTTTAGGGGAAAAAGTAAAAGCACTCGTCGAAGAAGGGTTTAAGGAAATCGTCCTAACAGGCATTAACATCGGGCAGTACCTGATGGAAGGCAAAA
>JBJTUH010000088.1:0-74669 GCA_046080605.1 Vampirovibrionales bacterium | reverse complement strand
AATTGTTTTCAGCGTTTAAAGAGGTTAAGACGTATTGCGACACGTTATGAGAAGCTAGCAATGCATTATGCAGGTTTTGTGAGTATGGCGTGCGTACTGGATTGGCTAAGATGATGCCCCTATTTGCAAACATCCCCTAATCAGATAATTTTCATAGATTTGTTCAGCACTATACCGAGAAGACTGAACTTTGCCAAGCTTAAGAAGATGATAGAGTGCTGTAAGGATAAGCGTCACGGTGGTAAGACGCTGCTGCCCATCAATGATATTATATTGTTTAGCCGAGGAAGACTGGCTAAAAGGTCGAGCATATACAATTGAACCAATAAAATA
Organism: Vampirovibrionales bacterium; assembly: GCA_046080605.1. GTDB lineage: Bacteria > Cyanobacteriota > Vampirovibrionia > Vampirovibrionales > JAJTHC01 > JBJTUH01. Next base: position 74,336 of record JBJTUH010000088.1, on the reverse strand, counting down.
TTCTTCATTTGGCTTATTCATCATAGTTAGAATATCATCAAACAGTTTTTCACAGTGCTTAATTTGCCAACTATAATTACGTTGATATACGGGAATAACATATTGTGTTTTGCTTTGGCTCATAAATACCCAAAGATTTTCTTTACCCGCTCGCATAAAAACAAAGGCTCCATTTTGATAAGAGATATAATGATAGTGTTTGAAAAGCACCATAAGAGTTCATGGTTAAGATGATACCCTAAAAAACTCATATTTAGGTAGCATTTGTATCATGAAGCTTCAGGCTTTGAAACAATTTTCAAACTTACCCGAGTATTCCAAAGCTTCACCATGGTAACTCATGCTTAGTTTAGGAAAGTGATAGGTTCATCACACAAGTGAGGGTCACACATCCAGAGGAAGATTGTGAAACTTACACGAGCTTCTCTATACGAAACTGCGTCTCTATGCGATACTATAGGGGAGGTATGCTTCAGGGTACCCCCTCAAGCTCATAGACGAAAGCTTCCCGCCCCTGAAGCCACTGAGGGTTTCCCTCTGTTTCAAGACATACCTTTGTCGTCTTGATGGTCTTGTCATCGCCTTGAATACGGTGTGGTTTCCCACCTAAAAAGCCCCTTGCAAGCATCAGTGAAAAGCCTGCCTCTTTTCCCCCTATGAATACGTGTTGCACGTTTTGCCTCAACTTAAAGGATTTGTACCTTCCCGTTTCCAGGATGCCCCCTCTCTCCCGCCCCCGATTGCGTGTTTTAACCACCCAAGTGTTTTCTCGCTGAATGACCCTATTTCACACATTAGGTAGAGTAGCTTAACCTTCAAGGCGTATGAAATACCTAATCATGCAACCTAACGCTTGCCAAAGATACTGCTAAAAATAATGAAAGATGAATGACCATTGATGATGATGAATGCCACTAGCTCCACTGCCAAGGTTCGTGTGTATGAAATTGCGAAACGCCTTGATATTCCTAATAAAGACCTATTAACCTTTATTGATGCCCACTTTGACCTTGGCATTAAAAGCCATTCCAGTAGCATTGATGCCTCTTTAGGCGATACCATTGCGGCAAAGTATCAAGCACTTCATGCCCCTCAACCCGAAGCCGTCAAAGCATCTATTACGCCTCAAGAGCCTATAGCCCCTCCAAAAGCACCTACCGTAGCCCCTCCTGTGCCTACAGCCAGTAAGCCAGCCCATCATCATGAGGCTCGCCCTGTGCATCCTTCTCCTGCGGTTGCAGCCCCCTCAAAACAAGCTCAAAAACCTAGCGTAAACGCACAAACACCTCAGCCTACGCAACAAGCTCCTCAAGGAAAAGGACAAGCACCCCAGCCTCAGCCCGAACGAGGCACGCAGCAGGGGAACACTTCGCAAAAATGGCAAGGAAAATCAAAAGGTCATCAGGGTAAAGGTGGAAAAAACACTCCCGTAGAAGACACCACCCCTGATGTTTTTGTACTCAACGCCCCTATGACCGTCTCGGAATTGGCAGAGTACTTAAAGGTTCGTAGTGCCGAAGTCATTAAGCAGCTTTTCCTTAAGGGAACCCCTGTCACGGTAAACTCATTATTGGATGTTCCTTTAACACACCAAGTGGCAGACCTCCTAGAAATTACATACACCAAAGGAGAAGATATCACTGAAACCAATACAGAAGCCACACACGATGTGCTTTCTCAAACCACGAAAACAAAGGTGGATCTTTCAGGGTGTCAAAACTTAGCAGGCCGTCCACCTGTCATCTCCATTATGGGACACGTTGACCATGGGAAAACCTCATTACTCGATGCGATCCGTGAGGTACGTCATAAAATTGTGGACACCGAAGCGGGGGGGATTACCCAGCGTATTGGTGCCTATACTGTGGAAAAAGATGACCAAACCATTGTATTTTTAGATACCCCTGGTCACGAAGCCTTTACCGCCATGAGGATGCGTGGTGCCAAAGCGACAGATATTGCCATTTTAGTAGTGGCGGCAGATGACGGCGTAAAACCTCAAACCATTGAGGCAATTCAACACGCCAAAGCGGCAGAAATCCCCATTATTGTCGCAGTGAATAAAATTGATAAGCCTGGTGCTGACCCCGAGCGAGTGTTAGTGCAGTTATCTGAGCATGGCTTGGTCTCTGAGAAATGGGGCGGCGATGTCGTCACAGTAGAAGTTTCAGCCTTGCAGAAACTTGGCATTGATGACTTGTTAGAAATGATTGTGCTGGTCTCTGAGTTGCTTGACCTTCAAGCAGATGCCACAGTGGACGCTGAAGGGGTTATTGTAGAAGCACGGCTCGACAAAGGCAAAGGTCCTGTGGCAACCCTTCTCGTACAAAATGGTACCTTAACGCAAGGCGACTTTATTTTGTGCGGTCAGGTTTCTGGACGTGTACGTGCCTTGCATAATGATGCAGGCGTACGGTGTAAAGAAGCAGGTCCTTCTCAACCCGTAGAGTTACTCGGGTTATCCGATGTGCCTCAAGCGGGAGAAGTATTTAAGTGTTTCCCCACTGAAAAAGCCTTACGCCAGTACCAGCAACAACAACAAACCGAGCAAGAACTCCTCGCCCAACAACAAGCACAAAACAACCAAGCGGTGTTCAATGCACGACGTAGCTCGTTAGCCGTCAAAAGCGGTGATACAGGCACGCCTGATACCTTTAACATTGTCATTAAAGCCGACTCACAAGGTGCCGTGGAAGCGGTCACAAATGCTCTAAGTGGCTTAACGGTTGAGCATCTTTCCGCTCAAGTCATTTATCAGGGGACAGGAGATATGACCGCTACTGACCTGATGCTTGCGTCTGCAAGTCATGCCATTGTGGTAGGCTTTAACGTGCGTGAAGATATTAGCTTGAAAAATAGCCCCCTCATGGGTACCGTCCCTATTTACAAGTATGATGTCATCTATCACTTGGTAGAGAGCGTCCAGAAATTGATGCTCAGTCGTATTAAGCCTGAAATGCGTGAAGTGAAGTCAGGGGTGGCAGAAATACGAGCCCTTTTCACCATCAATAACCAGATGGTGGCAGGGTGTATGGTGCTTGAAGGCAAAGTACAACGAAATGCCCGCATCAGCATCAAACGTGGTAAAGAAGAAATCTATAACGGGTCGTTTAATAGCTTACGCCACTTCAAAGATAACGTGAAAGAAGTACGTGCTGGCTTAGAATGTGGCTGTACCTTTGTAAAGTTTGACGAAGTCCAACAAGGTGACATCATTGAAACCTATGTCATGGAAACTGTCGAATTGAAGGGGGTATAATCATGCCTAGCTCTCATCGTGGCGGGGTTTCCCGTGTAGATAAGGTACGTAAAGCACTTCTAAAGGCTCTGGGGGAAGTACTACGGTATGACCTTTCAGACCCTGCACTTGAACATCAAGTCATTTCTGTGACTGATATTGACCTCAGCCCTGATATGCGACACGTCAAAGCGTACGTGAGCATTTTGGCAGAGGAGGGTGAAAAGGTCAAACTCATGACCCTCTTACTTGAGTTAGTACCCAAAATCCGTTTTCATTTGGGACAACGTGTCAAATTACGTTTTGTCCCCGAACTCAGTTTAGAACTGGATGAGTCACTGGAACGTGGCACTCGGGTGTACCATTTAATTGAACAGCTCTCTCAAGGGCTTATTGAGTAACGTACCGTCTTGTTTCTTGTTGCAAAAAGGGGTTATGTGTCATGATGTCAAGCTCTTCTTCTATTGCACCGTTTGTCTCACTGGAAACCACTGCGATGCCTTTACGGCGAAGTCATGTAGACACCGACCAAGTGATTCCTGCTCGATTTTTAAAAGGAACCTCCAAAGACGGTCTCGGTCAAGTGGTGTTTCATGATTTACGCTACCTTGACCAAGAAGGCACTCAGTTAAACCCTGAATCTTCGTTGAATCACGCTCAATACCAAGGGGCGGGCATACTGGTGGCACTTGAGAACTTTGGCTGTGGGAGTTCTCGAGAACATGCCCCTTGGGCATTGAAAGATTATGGCATTCACGCCATTATTGCCCCTAGCTTTGCCGATATTTTCAAAAATAACGCATTGAAAAACCGTGTGCTTCCCATCGTACTCCCTGAAACCGAGGTATTACAGCTTCTGGACTGGATTGAAGCAGAGCCTACCCTCATCGTTAAGGTAAACGTCGAATCCGCAACCCTTGAAGTACCCTCCAAGGAATATCATGCTTCTTTTCCCATCAATCCCTTTTGGCAAGCATGTTTAGTGCAAGGGGTTGATGAAATAGGCTATACCCTCACACACCTTGAAGCCATTGAACGCTTTGAGCAAACCCATCGGCTTTACCCTATTGAGGTTTAATGCTTCTGCAATCATTTTCCATGGCTCCTACGGGTAAACAAGGCTGGCAGTACCAAGTGCTTCACTTGGAAAGATTCGGTAACTCTCATGGCATATACCGTGCTATGTCTTGGTGGCAAGAACAAGTAGGCGTATTGGCATGGCAGCATTTCACACGACAACCTCTGGCAACGGCTTACGGGCTTTATTTACCCAGTTGGTGTCCAATCGTTCATACTTGGGGTGTACAAGGAGCCTTGGACGTTGTATGGCTCGATGCTGACCATCACGTCCTAACCATCACACACGCTCTGATGCCATGGCGGGTAAGTCAGTGGGTGTGGCAGGCTCATAGGGGTGTCATAGAGTATCCCGCAGGATGGCTCATGCATCACGGTTACACAGAATCACGACTCAGACAGTGTAAGGTCTCCTTCACACCCCATCACGCCATGTTGCCACCAGTGACCTAACCGAGCAATCAAGGTACGACAGGCTCTATGCATAGCATCAGTGCCTTCACCTGAAGAGGGCAAAGACACCTCAACGCCCTCTAGTGTCGTCACGCTCACCACGGGTTGAATCCCCCGTAAGGCATTGACAAGATAGACACCATACAATAAAGTGTGAGCCTCTCTATTCAAAGGAGTCGCAACCTCTTGTAAAAAACATCGGTCAGCCAGTACTTCTTGGGCTACCCAAAGCCTAATCATGGCACAGGAGGTACTGTAAAGCCTGTGCGTATCTTCCGTGGCGTTAGGCATCAAGACTACCACACACTGTGCCTGTACATCCCACGCTAAAGCAAACCAACTACTTGTAGGCGTTTCTAACCAAATACGTTTCTTAGCCAACCCATTGGGCTTCACCCACATGAGCGTATCGCTATGCACCGACTGCTCCCAAAGACCTTCTAAGAGCGTACCCCCTAATTTAAACGGTGCCAAGAGACCTTGTCTTTGCCATAACACTTCTTTCAATGAAACAGGTGCCGACGATAGGGGAAGCTCTCGTCGCTGCATGATCCAAACCATTTCATGGGCTTGAGAGACTCCCTCTATTGTAGGAGGTCTCCATAATGAACCACCATGCACCGCAGAGGGTATCCCTAACAGTCTTACAGCATAGTGCTTATCCGTCAACGCACTCTCTGACTCACCCTCGAAAAAGGGGGGGATGGGTAGCACCCCATCACAAGACACCAGCCATGGCGGGTAAGCTTGAGGCTCTAGGGTAGGAAAGCATTTTTCAAGGGTACTCAATAGCCTTACTTGATGGTAGTGCCATGCCCAAGATGTTAAAGAGGCTGGATAGGTTGTGACAACCACACAGCCCAAACTCAAGGGTGCAAGCCAAGAAGAGGGGAAAAAGTCCAAGGCATGCCAAGCATCTTCACGCCACTGAAGGAAAGGGAACTCAGAAGAAGGCACGGAAAAAATCCAATACTAGGGAAGATAATGCGTATACACAAGATGCCCAACGGCTTGAATCAGAGGACGTGCTTGAGGTGCATTAAACGGGCGTTCAACCTGTATGGCAATAAACACTTCTTCGCCGTTGGGTAATACAAAAAAGCCTGCATCTGCCAGTGCGGTTCCGATGTCTCCCGTTTTATGGTAAAAAGGAACGCTTGCGGGGAGCTGCCCTGTCAGTAAGGAACGATTCAATGTCCCTTTCAAAATGGACAAGACCGTTTGTTTTACAGAAGGACTCAAACGATCTGTATGACGAAGATGATAGAGCAAACTCACCATATCATGGGGTGTAAGCGTATTATACCCTGCAAGGTCAGGAAGCCAGTCACGAAGTTGGGTTCCCTGAAAGCCCATAGCCTCAAACATGGCATGCACTGTGGGGAGTCCACCTAACGTTTGAATCACCATATTGGTACAAGAATTATCACTGGACTGAATCATGTACTTTGCCACTTGGTGTAAGTCGTAAACGCCTCCTGCAGGCATAAAGTTTAGGTGTCCAGACCCCCCTGCTCTTAGCGTATCGGTAAATAATTGAGGCATCCGTGCCTGAGGACTCCACGTGGAAGTATGAGACACCGAAGAAGGTAAAGTGGTACCCAAAGACGACAAAGACGTAAAGGCTTGAGGATATCGTAAAGCCAACATATACAACAAGGGGAGCTTAATCACACTGGCTGAGGATACAGGCGTATTACCATGCAGATTCACACTCTGCTGGGAGGCAGGATGATATACATAAACATGGGGCGTTAAACTACTGTCCGTACGGGCAAACAGTTGCGTCAGTTTTTGGGTGAGTGCCGCATCCATCGGAGCATGCAAAGGGGATACAAAGGGAAGTGCATAGCGTGCTTCTAAAGCTTGATGTAAGGGTCTTGGGAATAAATAACGTTCTCCCCACACTAAACGGGTCGGTGTGTGTAGTAAAGGGATATCACTGGGTTGAACCACAGGGATATCCGCCCCAAAACGCCAGCCCTGAGAGACGTGTAACCAAGTAGGCTGACGACTCACAAGATGCAAGGGAACCATGGTTGCCTGTACGGGTTGAACTAAAAACCGCTCCCATCCCAAACGCTGTAAAGAAGTTTGAGTATACTGTGTCGTCACACTCTCAGGATAAGATAGCTGCTCTTGAACCCAAAGATTCAACGCATCATGCCGTAAGAGCGAATGAAAGGAAGGCAAAGAAGACCGTACGGAGGAAGGTACCACCGAAGCTAGTTCAGAGGCATTTGGGGTAGCATTCCCAGTAAGAGGCAACACGGTATTCCCCACAGAAGTAAGAATCAGTGTACTAGGCTTACCTGAAGACATTTTAACCTGAGAGGATACCTGTGTGCTTACCATACGCTGGTATTGTTCCCACAACGCACCCGTCACCCAGCCCAATAGTCCAAGCAACACCAATGCCATAACAGCGACCAACATTAAACGACGTTTTCTTTGAATCGCTCGTTTCTTAGCTCGTTTCTGTCTGACTTGGTCTAATGTCGAAGGAGTCCTTGGACTCATTGGACTCATTGGACTCAAAGGATAGGCTGAAGCCGTATGCCAAACCCGTGACGTGGAAGTACCTTGAGCCATGGAGATACTTGAAACCTCATCAAAAAACCTGGAAACAATGACACCGTAAAGCAACCTGAGCATACCTTAAGAAGGCATTCGTCACGGCATATTCAATCAGTATAAAACATTTTTTAGATTTTATATATAGCCAATATCACGACTTCAGTAAGCTTTGTAATGACAGTAATGCAGTATAGGTAGGAATCACAACAAGCGTTTCCTTTGGGTTCAGTGAACGACAGGCCTCTTGAAGTGCCTGTTCAAGTGAGGGAATACACACCAGTTGCTCAGTCGCATACCCCGCATAATGCAGTCGCAATGCCATATCCTCAGCACGTTTTCCAGAAACCCACACGCTAGGGAGTGCTTTAACTTTACTCTGAGGGTGCGTCAGGCGTTCAAACGGTGCATCCCATATCCAACTGACATCTTTGCCATCGGCAGCTTGGTCGTTTAAGGCTAAAAGAATCTGGATATTGGGCTGCATCGCCACCCAACGTAAGACTTCACTGGTACCCACAGGATTTTTAATTAAAAAAACCTTCAACGTTTTTCCTTGATACTGCAAGGTTTCAGCCCGCCCAAAAACCTGCATTTTTGGTAATAAGCTTTCAGGGATAAAAGCCTGAAGGGCTTGCGTTGGGTCTCCAAGTCGTTGCGTGAGTACGTCAAGACAGACACAAGACGCAGCCGCCCAATTATACACGTTAAAACTCCCAGGTACGGGAAGGGTGTAGTGGTAGGTAGCCTCTATCCCTTGCCACGTAAAGGCAATCTCGGTACCCATCTCAGGAGAAGATGCCACAAGAGTCACTTGAAGTTCAGGAGAAACAGGATGAGCAAACCCACACTGAGGACAATCGTACCCTCCTAACTGAGCATACACTCGACGGGTAAAGTGAAGCGGATGACCACAAACAGGACATTCGGTTCCTTCTATAGGAAAGGGAATGGGATGCAAGCCTTCGTCCATCAATGTGGGATCCTCAGACTCAGAAGAAAGCATGACCGAAAATGTCACAATACGATGATGAGGCGATGCGTGACGATGAAGTGCATACACCAAAGGGTCATCTGCATTTAAATACAGAACATCCTTGACGTGGGGAAACCCTTTGGCAATATAGGCTGCTGTGGTATCCAGTTCACCATAACGGTCAAGTTGGTCACGATATAAGTTCGTCACCACTAAGCCATCAAGGGGAAACGCCTGTACCACCCCATGCACACTGGCTTCATCAAGCTCCAGTACACAGCCCTTTCCCTCTAGCTTCCCGAAAGGGTCACTGGAGGCAAGAAGTAAACTGGTAATCCCTGTTTTCATGTTCGCCCCTAGAGTGTTTTGAATCACTTGACCCGCTAGGATGGTGTTTAGCCCTTGTGCAAGAAATCCACTGGTTGTCGTTTTTCCATTGGTTCCCGTAACCCCCACACATGGGTAATCTTCTGGAGGCACAATTGCACCAAGCACATGAGGCATGAAACGGAGTGCCAACAACCCAGGTAGGCTTGTGCCTCCGTTCCCTGACAATGTCTTACGAAACGGTTTCGCCAAACGCAACAGATAGCGTGTGATAGATGCTAGAAGCCACAGCACAAAAAATAAGAAGCGTGTTTTCATACCTCGGGTGTTTTCTTGATTCATGATGACATCCCCCCACACGCATGTGACACAAGACTAAGGCAAGTATCCCCCTTACAATCGCTGTAAAGGGGATACAAAGCGTGGTTACACCGCACCGCTCACAGGAGTGCGTGATAACACATCATAGCGGAAATTATGTGCTTTCATACGGTCAATGGCAGCTTGTAGTTTTGTTTCAGGCACCGTTAAGGCAACACGGAAGAAGCCTTCCCCTTCTGCACCATACCCATTCCCCGGGGGTACCACAATACCACACGTTTCAAGTAAATGGTTCACAAACTCAACACTCTTCCAACCCTGAGGCACAGGAACCCATAGATAAAAGGTTGCGACAGGCTTTTCATAAGGCCATCCAAGTGCTTGTAACCCTTCCACAAACAAATCACGACGTTTACCATAAATGGCGTTAAGGTCACGTGTCAGTTCATCGGCTTGGTCAAGTGCCACAATCGAGGCATCCTGAATGGCCTTGAATACGCCACTGTCTGTATTGTTTTTTAAAGTGCCTAACACCTTCACTGCTTCAGGATTGCCAACGGCAAACCCAACACGCCAACCTGTCATGTTAAACATTTTAGAAAGACTAAAGAACTCAATCACGACATCCTTGGCACCCTTCGCACTCAAGAAGCTAGGTGCTTTATAGCCGTCAAAGGTCATCTCAGAATAGGCATGGTCATGGCACAAAAGAATATCGTGCTGCTTACAGAAGTCTACTGCCTCTTGAATAAATGCCTCTGTTGCAATCGCACCAAGGGGGTTATTAGGATAATTCAAGAACATGATTTTCGCACGGCGTGCAACATCCTCAGGAATCTCACGCAACACAGGTAAATAGCCATTTTCAGGTTTTAAGGACATCATGTAAGCCTCACCCTCACACATACGGGTGTAATTGGCATACACAGGATACCCAATACTAGGGCAAAGCACCACATCACCTGCGTCCACATAAGCTAAGATTAAATGTGCAAGTCCTTCTTTTGAACCAATCAAGGCAAGGGTTTCTGTATGTGCATCAGCGTCTACAGTGAAGCGTTGTTTCATCCAACGAGAGGCAGCTTCTCGGAAGGCAAGCGTTCCTTGGTACGGAGGATAGTTGTGGTTGGTAGGATTCCGGGTTGCCGCACACATGGCTTCTACCACAGCCTCAGGCGTGGGAAGGTCAGGATCCCCAATTCCTAGACTGATGATATCTACCCCTTTGGCTTTAGCTTCATCAATTTTACGGTCAATTTCAGCAAATAAGTAGGGAGGTAGGGTCTCTAAACGCTTTGAAGGATGAGGCATTGTAACGGTCTCTTAAAAAATAAAAGGAATAAAACGTAGGTATACATCAGAGATCTATCGGTCAGGAAAGAGAGATAGACAGAGAGGTGAAAAAAGTGTCACACGATACTCTGCATGACCCACTGACATTGCTCGAAAAAAGGGTAAACCACGATGCGTCACCGCATTTGAATGCTTTTAGTATACCTTGAGAACCCCTTTTTTACCAAACCATCAGATACGAAACACTGTCACCCACCCCACCTCTATGACGTTTTATGTGATGGGACGTGCTTGTGTTTGACGCTCCCCCAAAAGCTTATTCAGCCATACGGGTGCGACACCCACAAGGAGAGTCGAAAGTGCAATGGCACCAAGATAGGCTGGGGCCATACTACGACGAGCATACTGCGAGACCCAAGTTTGAGGCATCACCTCAGGCAACCCGTGTGCTTTCAGGACAGGATCTAACGCCAACAACTGAGCATATAATCGTTTCACTTGGATCTGGAGCGCTTGGTGTATTTCCTGCTGAAAGGCTGCAAGGTCTGAAGCTTGCCGATAACATGCGAGATGGTCAGGAGACAGCCCAGAGAGTAAAAGCTCCTTAGAAAGTTTACCTTGTTGATACCCCTTTAATCCATGATACACATGAAGGGTGGCTTGTGTTTCGTGCCACTGAGCCTCAAGCGTCGCAAGCACTTTTTTGACAGTATCAGGAGCGGAAGCTCGTTGTAGCTGTACTCGGGCAAGTCCTTGCCTCATGGCATGGTCAAATGCCCGATGGTGGTCAGACTTATCCACCAAGAAAGCGTGTAGCAACGCTGGTGTACGGAGAGCATAGATGTCTTGTAATGCCGTAAACGCAAAGGGAGCCTTGGTGACGGGGTGCGTTAAGCGAAGATGCTTTAGTTTTTCAAGGGTCGGTATCATCACACGATCACACAAAGGGTCAAGGGTAAAAAGCATCATGCTTAGTGCAACCGTATCACGACGCAACACATCCCATAATTCACTTAAATCTTTGCGTGGTTTTGGATGGGTCTCATCCGCTGGGTTGAGAGGGGCTCGTAACCAAGCAAATAAGCTTCTACCACCAATCGCACCCACCAAAATGGCTGTAATGGTGGCTCCTGCGGGTAATGTCTTAAAGTAGCGACTCCCCAATTTAATATCATGAATAGGGTCACTGGTCGTCGTGGGAATAATGACCGTATCATACACAACATTCATCACCTTACGCCCTGTTGTACCTGCGAGCTTTTGGGCAGCTTCCAAATGATGTGCCTTAAGAGCATTCACTCGTTGAGGAACCCTATGAAAGAGGGTATGCGCCAAAGGATACTGTGGGGGTGTAATTTGAAACGACATAATAACAGTCCACTAAAAATACATTAAATAGAAACCCTTTACTGGGGTACAGGATTCATGAAACGAGCAGGAAGGGGTTCAGGCACTTGTGCTTGAGGTAAAGGCTTCGATAAAGCACGCCACACCACCAACGAAGAAGCCCCCGTATGCGATAGCTCATGCGGTGCTTTTTTCGTAGCAACCGATGAGGGAATGGCATCTGAATGCTCAGATAAAGAAGATGTGCGTGACTCACGCCGATAAAGCAAACGATTCGCAGGGTATTCGGCATGACGTTGTGCCATCCAAGCCAATCCAAAAAGCATTGCAATATTAAGTCCAACCCCTGCCGTAATCACAGCTGCTTTCTGCCTCAAGGCTGTTTGCAGTAGTTCGGGAAGAGGTAAACTTTGACCTGCCATGGTATGGGTTAGATACGTATGGTACACATCTCCCAACGCTTGGCGTTCTTTGAGTAATTGTGCCAAAGGTAACGTCTGTGAATGTAAGACAGCACACTCACCCATACGTCCTTGCCATGTTTGTACGGGGATATGGTCTTTTGCATAAAGTGTGGCTCGGGGGGAAGTGTCTTCATTCAGTGTAATCACCGCTTGGTGTAACGCTTTTTCTGCATACTGAAGTCCTGCTTTCATAAGCTTTTTATAGGCTTGAGGAGCTTCTTCAGTAAGCTTGCCTGACTGCAATAAACCTTGATGAACCTTCTGACGTGCTTGATGAGAGACCACCTTGTCTTGCCATTCAAGTTGAGTAACTTCCGAAGCAAAATGGGCATACCGTTTTACAAGGTCAGGGAATGTCGTCTGAGACAGTGCTGAAGCTTGCGCTTGGGGTACCCGTTGCCCTTGATGCGTTAACGGATGCGTTCGCCATGCGTCAGGCCAAGTGTCAGGTGAGGCATGTTGCGTGAATACATGTTCAAGGAAAGGTTTTAAATGCTCCTTGGGAGAGGTCATGACCTTTTGAAGTCGTTCCGTTTGGGTGTGTTGCATATGATCTAATTGATAGATATGGTGAGCCATACGAGCATTAGGAAGTCCTGTCAGTTCGCCCGCCTTAAAAAGAAATTTACTCGCTGCCAAATAACTGAGAATACAAATACTGTAAAAGCCAGGCCCTGATGCAAACTCCCGATTCGTTTCCTCTGCCAAGTTAGGCCAATTCAGTGCTTTCAATTGTCGCCACTTGCCTGTTCGCCATGCATCCCACGGAGACATGGTTTTTAAGTCAGGATCTTTTTGAGGGTCATAAGGCAATGCCCCTCTTACCAAAGAAACCCCAATCCGAGGCATCCAAATACCCAACACATCAAGGGCAATGATGGTTTGAATGAGACCACTTTTAATCCAATGCAGGCTTGGAATACTCAATTCAAGCATTTTATTCCCCACAGATTCAGCCTGAGAGGCTACCCTTTGAGGCAACGCCATAGGGGATCCCGTGATGTGAGACTGCTTCAGGAATACTTCTGCATCACGGAGCCAAGATTTGGCAAAAGAAGAAGGTTCTGAGCCATCTCCAGCCTGAGATAAAGCATGACCCATACGAATGCCAACCCGTCTAGGATAGCTCGCAACACCCAAAGAAGATGAACGTAGTGGAAAGCTCAACCGTGAAGAAACCATAACACTTTTTCTAAGTGTAATCAAACGCAATAGACAACCAAGCTCTATGATGGCTTATCGCAAAATACCTGTAGCACCATCACCCTCTTCTACAAGAAGGCACCCTCTAGGATAAGGTTACAGCGTGTACTAAGGGTAGCATAAGCTTAAACGGGTACGCATCTTTAAGTGCGACACCCTAAAGCCTAAAGCGTTACAAAGCGGATAAATTGTTACACGCACTTATTGGAAATGCTTTTTAATACGTGCAATTTGACGAGCTTGGTCTTTTTGTTTAAGCGTCTCTCGTTTATCAACCAATTTTTTACCCTTCGCTAACCCCAGCTCAACCTTGACCCAGCAACGATTAAAAAATAGTTTCAAAGGAATCAGCGTTAAGCCATCTTGTTGCATTTTCGCAGCAAGTTTTCGAATTTCAAGTTTCTGTAATAAAAGCTTTCGGGTACGGTCGGGGTCATGATTATTGTAAGTGGCTTGCTCAAACTTAGGAATACTCATCCCAAAAAGGAATATCTCACCTTTTTGCACTCGACAGAACCCTTCTCCTAAAGAGCAACGCCCCAACCGAAGAGACTTAACCTCACTACTCATCAAGGAAATACCTGCCATCAGGGTCTCAAGGATTTCATAGTCGTGGTACGCACGGCGGTTCACTGCAATGGTTTTAGAAGCAGGCTTTTTCTTGGGAGTAGAAGGTTTGGCTCCCCCAGAAGGTTGCGTGGGGGTACTCGCTTTAGCAAGCATATAAACAACCTACACTTTATGCTTAAACAATAGAAAATAGAATTAACCCTGAACAAAAAACAAGAAAGAGGACAGAGTGACCAAACATCTTATCCTCTTTCTTAAGCCTTAGCACTCGTCAAACGAATGAAGCACAACTTACGTAATGGTGTAAGGAAGCAAGCCTGCAGCACGGGCACGTTTCACAGCGTTTTTAAGAGCAGACTGCTTCTTAGAAGTTAACCCTGTAATACGACGAGAAAGGATTTTACCACTATCGGTCAGAAAACGACGCAACAAAGCAGCGTCTTTGAAGTCAATGTACTGAATACGATTAGAAGAGAAATAACAACGTTTTTTGCGATTGTCTGCCATAAGACACAAACACTTTTCTGTTTTTACATGCTAAAGAACATAAATAAAAGAAAACATAAAGCACTTTAATTTAAAGCTTGCTTGACAAAATAGCTAAAGAATCTCGTGGAGTAAAAAGCTTTTTACTCTCACACTGTCAAGGAGAGCGTCAGAACGACGCAAGATTCAAGTCATACCATAGACAGAGAAAACTTTATTGCCATGCTGAGATATGTACACTTTAACGCAAGAGACACTCTTCATGCAAGCCGTTCTTTCAAAACACACCGTGCCAGTGTGAGACGATTCGTCTCATATCGTCTCAAAAAGATATCGCATCCATACAAGGCTTTGCGATATACTTTTTTCGATAGCGTAAGCCTTTCAAGGGAAACGCCACAGCAATAAGCTTTTGACTCAATCGAATCCTCACAAAACATTGTGGTTTATTCAACAAACCTTAGTGACCTTAACTCCCCCAATCCTTACTCTCTCTTACCCGTGGACTCAATAAAGGACATTTCCCTCATGATGCATACCGTATGGCACACCCAAGAAACACCTCACGCTGTTCTCCCTGAAGCACGCTCTTTTCCCGCCATGGCTTGGCAAAGTCATATTCGCATGATTCGCCCAGATGCTTTTCGAGTAGAAGACGCTATCAACCCCCATATGCAAAATGCCTCGGGGGAACTCAACACCCCAAACCTTGACTTAGCCCACTATCAATGGCACAAACTCCGTGAAGCCTATGAAACCATTGCCGTAAACGCCCCTCAGCCACTCACACTTAGCGTGCTACCCTGCACCCCTCATTTACCTGATATGGTTTTTGCCGCAAACCAAGCATTACCCGCACTCCTGCCTTGCGGAGAAAAAGTCGCTGTACTATCCCATATGGCAAATCCTGTAAGACATCTGGAAGTGGATGCAGTCAGCCGAGGATTAGAAGCCATAGGATACCGTACACTACAAATACCTCCTGCGTATGCACAAGAACACTTTGAGGGCATGGGGGATGCACTTTGGGTACCAGGGAGACGCTTACTTCTTGGTGGCTATGGCTTCAGAACCAGCCAACGCATTTATGAGTGGTTAAGCCAAGTGTTACACACAGACATTGTAACCTTTGCGTTATTAAAACCCCGTTTTTACCACCTAGATACCTGCCTAAGCCTACTCAATGAAACGACCGTCTTAGCCTGCTTGGAAGCCTTTACCACTGAAGGAATTGACGCACTGTACCAACTCTTTCCGCATGTCCTTGAAGTCCCTTTAAGTGAGGCGGACTCTCCAGGATTTGCCTGCAATGCCCACTGCCCTGATGGTCAACACGTCATCCTACAGGAAGGCAACACAATCACTGAAACCATGTTAAAGCAAAGAGGATTTATCCCTGTCCCCGTGAATACCAGCGAATATGTGCTTTCAGGGGGTTCAGTCTTTTGCATGAAGGTTGCTCTGTTTTAACCTTTCCCTCCTTGTTTGAATGACCCATCGTATGAAAGCATCTCCTTTGTCATGGGCTTATATGGGGCTTGGGGGTAACGTGGGTGATACAGTTGACCTGTTTCTTAATACCCTCGGTCAGCTTGATACACACCCTGATATTCGCGTCATCTCTGTTGCCTCATTGTTCAAAAGCATCGCATGGCATCCTGAAGCTCACACCCCTATGACATGGGGTTCCATCCCCCGTGAAGCAGACTCTCATCACCTGAGTTCACATACACCTTTATGGTTTTTAAATACAGGTATCCTGTTACGCACCGCATTGACTCCTCAAGCATTACTGTCTTACGCCTTAGCCATAGAGGCAGCACTGGGACGCATCAGAATCCCACACGTTTCCAAAGCTGAGCTTCAGGCAATGCAACGCCCCATTGATATTGACTTATGGCTTTACGCACCCGTTGATACACCGACAGCATGGCTCTCTCTACAAGACCCTTTGTGTCGTTTGCCTCATCCACACATCATGAAGCGTCCCTTCGTACTCGCACCGCTAGCCGAACTACTGAAACACCAAGGAATATGGTATCCTGAGGGGATACCCCTGATAGACGATGCCCTTTTTTCCTGTCCTGATACACGAGAAAAGCTGTGGTATACTACGGATATACCTTCTAAATATCCTCAAGGAGCAATACCTCTGGAAGTATCCCCCACATGCCCTCTCATGCCATACCAAGATACACGCTGGCAAACGTACATCGATAGTCTCATGACTTGCTCGCCCTATTCACTTACCTCTCGTTAAAAAATCTTATTGACACCTCTCGTCTTTCACTTATTTTAGTCAAGAATGGTTGCCTTTCTTTTTCATGTTTGACCTTTTTAAACACCTCAAAAAGCCATCTTCTACGCCTGCATCCTCCCATCCTCAAGCGTCAGAGACCCCACACACTAAGCAGATATCGCTCGATGCCTCTCATCCTGTAGAAGCCACTGTTGGGTCACCCGAAAAACGTGTTTTAGAGGCACTCTATCGTATGGTATACCCTTTACTTCAGACGCAAGAAAAAGTGTCTGTTGTGGTTGCGTTTTCAGGGGGGCTTGACTCGAGTGTGTTGCTGCACGGATTAAAAGCGTTGCAAGAAGGGGTTACCTATGCCAAATCTCCCGCATTACAAGAAGCGTATCGTGCCTTGAACTTCCCCGAACATGGTATAAAAGGATTACACGTTGTTGCCGCATGGTGTGACCATGGCTGGCGTGGGTCACCTGCCCCTGAGTTTCCACGTATTCATAAAACCTGTACCCAAGGGCGTATTCCGTTAATGGTACTCCCCCTAGACAAAACACTCCCTCGCACAGAAACCAAGGCTCGTAGTGCAAGGTATGAGGCACTCATTCGTCTCACCCATCAACTACAAAGTGATATCCTCATGACGGCACACCATCGACGAGACCAAGCTGAAACTATCATGCTACGTCTGCTTCGTGGGACGGGGCTTTTTGGGCTTCAGGGTATTCAAGCACTGCGTCCCATGCGTAATGAGGAAGGCTTACAGGTGACGTTGGGTCGTCCTCTTTTAGCCATTGATAAAGAAGACCTCGTGCATTACCAGCACTCAGAAGGCATTTATTTCTTTGAAGACCCCAGTAATCAAGACACTCAACACCCTAGAAACTGGGTCAGACATAAGTTGTTGCCTTTCATTCAAAGCGAGTACCCCGAGATTGAGCATCATCTGCTACGCCTGACAGACCATGTGAAAGAAGATATGACCTGGCTAGAGGAGTTGCTACATTTACACTATGTACAACTTGAACAGCAAAGCTTAAAGCAATTACAGCACCCTAAACATACCCATTTACTGTCACAACTTCAAGCTACAAGCTCTCACCCTTACTTATGTCTATCCCTTTTAACTCCCTTAAGTCAAGGACTCCAGAAGCGTTTATTACAATGCTGGTTAAGCACCTACTACGCAGGAGAGCAACCTCCTTTAGCCGAAATGGAAAAGCTCGTTCGCTTTTTAGCCTCGTATGATACGGCAACCAACCACCCTAAATACCAGCTTTTATCTGCAAAGCAAGCCTCATCAGCATCAGGCACCACCCCTTTATACGTGAGAGTACTAGGAGATACGCTGAGCGTTACCTCTGTATGCCCCAGTACGTCTAAAACAAAAGTGATTATACCAGACCCAGCGTATTGTTTACCTGTCAGTGTACCTGGCACGTTTTTTCATGAGACCCTTAAGAAAAATCTGATTATTCGGGATATTTCTAACAACGAACGAAAACGCTTTAGCGTGCAAACCCTTAAAAGTAAAGGGTTTGAAGTCATGGTCAACTTAGAGTGGTGGATGGACATTGCAAAAGAGTTACCCGACCATGAAACCCATCCTTGGGCCTTAACCTTACGCCCTCGACGTACAGGAGACCGTTTTATGCCACTAGGCATGCCCACGACAGTTTCACTGAAACGGTATCTTATCAACCAAAAAATACCTGCACACCTTCGAGACACATTGCCCCTATTAGTCGCTGGGGATGACCAAGTGTTATGGATTCCGGGGGTTGCCTTAAGCGATGCGTGCCGAGTGGATGATAAGCCCACCCACGTCCTTAAAATCATTCATGCAGACGCTCCCATCCCTACACACAAAAAAGTCCGTTACCAAACACTGGCTGAACTTGATGCCTCTCAAAACACCCTTGAGTCTGAGAGTGAGGAAAGCCCTATGAAACGGCTCCCATCCTTAGAAGATGACCTCTCTGAAGTAGAAGAAGATCTGTTAGAAAAGTTCTCTTAGGGAAGGGTATCCTCTTGAAGCTTTTGGAGCATACGCTGTTGGGTGTGCTGAATTAATGTAGGAAACTGTGCCATACTGGGGCTTAAAAGGGCTTCCTGCACCAAAATATCCACTTGCTGATGCAACCAAGCCTGCTGAGGCACATTAGGATAGCTTTCTTGTGTATGAAGCACCTGCCAAGCCCCTTGTTGTGAAGCTTTTTTTCTCAACGGTTCAAACGCAGGGTGCATAGGAGTCTGAGTGACCTGAGCCAAAGGTTCTTGCGTCCCTTGTGCTAAGGCTTCTAACAACCTACGTCTTACAGGCAAGACGGGCAAAGCTTGTATAAGGCTACGTTGTTCCAACGTGTTCGTCAAATGAGCAATCAGTGCCGTCGACGCAGGATGCGGGCGACCGTAATGCCGTTCATATTGCGTAGCACGAGGCACAGCAAGCACCATAGGGGAAAAGTCATACCGCTGGGACCTTGGACGGATGACACTATCAGATAAAGCATTGGCTCGTAAAAAACCCTGAAAAAGACAGGGCTTCCACTGAGGTAAAATCTGTAACGAAGAAGCCATGGCGGGTTGATTGGCTTGCAGCACATTCAAAAAACTACTACCTGCCGCTAGTACATGACTACGCTGTTGTAAAAACATACTTGCACTGTATGATTTATAGGTGTTGAGGCTTTCAGGAGGAATACCCCCTTGATGATAAACAAGGTACCAAGCACGCAATAACGCAAGAAACATGGGAGAATCAATATGAGGTAGTAACACAGACACGCTCTCAGAAGAGGTTGCACCCACACGCTTACGTACAAAAGGATGTTCTCCCATGAGCCAAAGCTGCTTCAGTAAGGTGCCACTTTCACTAAGACTCGGTATCATCCAATAGCGTTTTTCAGAAGAAGCATCGTGTATAGGCTTAGAGGTCTCCCACGCAGGAAGACAAGGAGGCGTCCCTGTTGCCGAATGCCTCAAAGCCGTTACGGTATTCACCATACTTAACTGACTGGTTAAATACCAAGGATAGGCAAACCCCTTGTCAAACGATGGGGTCTCTGTCGTAATACCCCAAGAAACACTTTGTTTCAGAGGTACTGGGAGCGTGTCATTTTTCAAAGACAAGGGGGTTAACAGGTCTTTTTCAGCGAGTAATCGTGCCAAATCAGGATTCAGATTGACGACATCAGGAAGACGATGTGCCAAAGCCGCTGCCACAAGCTTTTTATCAGCATCTTGAAAGGGGATATCCACCCAATGCACTTTCACGGATGGGTGTGTTGCTTCAAATCGTTGAAGACTGGGGCGTAATACCTCGGAAAAAGACCCCATTTGGAGTGTCCATAACGTGAGCGTCTGTACAGGAGCCACAGGATGTGTGCTAGAGGCAACCTTACCTTCGCACCCCACTAAGCTCATCGTCAAGACACCCAATAATAACACCCAAGCACAAAAAGCCGTGGTTCTCAGGCATAAAACGCCCTCTAAAGACTTCAATAAAGTCATCATAGATTCCTTCGCTAGGAAACATCGCCAGGTTGTAGCACAAAGTCTTTAAACACCCGCATCACCACAAAACGCTGTTGGGTAAGTAGCGTAGAAAGTGCTTGAGCATTGAAGGCAGTGGTATAAATGGCAAGACTAGAACCATTGGTATAGTTCAACCGTGGTGGCATGGGAATACACTGATGGTCAATCTCAAGACTTTTCAAGTACGCACTGGCTTGTTGGGTTGCAGGAGTAGAAGGAAGGACAATCAGTGGCATGGTTATCACCCAATAAAAAGATGAAGTATCTTAGTGAATACAAAAAACATCGAAGCCTTGCAGGCAAAAGACATCAAGCATCCAGCCTACTCAAGCTACAGTATACCATACGTAGTCCCCCAAACCGCCGAACACTTATACGCTTCTTTCACGTAGTCTCCCAAAAATAAGCCCTCCCTAGTACCCAACACTTTATATCACCATATAAAGTATCTTCACCAGAGAGGGTCATGCTTGTTACTGTTGAACAAACCCCTTCTTTAAGTGTCTCTGAAGCTACTATAACAATGGTTTGAGCGGTTTGCAAGCCGTGTTTCCCCTACACTAAGCGGGGGTATTTTTTACACCAAACGTCCTTAGAAGCATTCAGAGCTTAAAAAGTTTCATCCAAACCTCACATGATAGTACCTTAGACGCTTCATACCTGATTCCTCTGAACACAGCGGATAAAAGAGTCCTAGAGGGGCTTACACAAAACAGATTATCTTGTTAAACTAAACATAAGTTTTTCATCTCTTTTTCATCACAACACCCCAAAAAATACCCTTACAACCTCGTCATCGCTAAAGAAAGCCCCTCGACATGGACATTCAACTCACGCCTGTATCCTCGGATGACACTCAAGTCACCATGCCTCCTATGTCGGTGGCAATGCTTTCACGCCTCTCAATCCCTAAAACCGTCATGGCATTGCCTAACACCCACGCTCAGGATCCTTCACAGAAGGCACCTTTTACGACCTTTCATCAATGGTGGCATGAATCATTACACGCCACCCCTACCCCTGAACGTCCCTTTGCCTACAAGCCCTTACGAGACACCCCTCTGACACCTGAGACCGTCATTGGCGTACTGTGTGGCGGCTTATCAAGTGAACGTGAGGTATCATTACGCTCAGGACAAAATTGCTTAGACGCATTGCATCGGTTAGGCTTTCATCGCAGTGTACTGATTGATGCAAATCCTACGCTGCCAGAACAACTCAAAGAAGCTCACGTTGAAGTAGCATTCATTCTTTTACATGGTGCTTATGGGGAAGATGGCGCCGTGCAAGGATTACTTCAATGGATGGGGATTCCTTATACAGGAAGTGCCATTGCAGCACATGCCATGGCACTTAATAAGCGTACCACCAAACAATTCTTGCGAAGCCAAGGCATCCCTGTGCTTCCCGATACCTCTTGGCATCAAACCACTTGGCAATTACAGTCTGAAGAAGCAAGAAAACTTGATATTAAGCGTGCCATAGACGCAGGGCAATGGAAACGCTATATTGTCAAGCCCGTGACCCAAGGCTCAAGCATGGGAATGAGTGTCGTGAATGATATTGATACTTGGTACCAAGCCATTGAACTAGGATTTCAGTACGATACCGAACTCCTTGTGGAGCCTTTCATTGAGGGTGCTTCTTTGACGGTGGGTGTGTTAGAGCCTCGCCTTGGACGATTACCTTTCGCAACCCCCGCCCTAGAGCTAAGAGTCAAGGAGGGCTGGTATGACTACAAAGCAAAATACACACAGGGTGCCACCGAGTTTATTCTGCCTGCTGAAATCCCTCAAGAGCTTAGTCTTGTGTTGCAACGCCTCAGCGTTAAAAGCCATTTGGCTCTTGGGTGCTTGGGGGCTTCTCGGATTGATTGGATGATTGATACTGAAACACAATCCCCCATCATGCTTGAAGTAAACACCTTACCTGGTATGACTCAAACCAGTGACCTCCCTGCACAAGCTGAAACCTTAGGCATCTCTTTTGATACCCTCGTCATGACACTGCTTCTCTCAGCATTAGCCCCTCACGTGCCACTCGATGAGAAGGTACACCATGCCATGACGATTCAAGACACTGACCAACCCTCAGCTTCTTAACATGTCCGTGTGCCACACACAAAAAGGTATAACGCCATGATGCGCTCTCATTGTATACCCCAAACCAAAACCTATGGATACTCTGTACAAAAAAGAGCGTTGAAGGTCGTGGTATATGACACCCATTCAAGCTTACCCCCCTCTGAGCTAAACACTCAGAAGTTGCTTGTTATTGGAGGTATCCACGGAGACGAACCAGAAGGGGTTGACCTAAGTAAAGCACTTGAAGTTTCTCTGCAGCAGGCACTGCGCAAAGACGGTGATTGCCCTTGGCAGTGGGTTGGCTTTGTCCATGAAGCCAACCCTGACGGGCTACACCAAAACACACGAGTCAATGCACAGGGTACCGATTTAAACCGCAATTACCCCACCCAGAATTGGCAAGCTGAGGCAACAGAAAGTCATTTCCCACCAGGTCCTTTCCCAGCCTCTGAGCCTGAAACAAGAGGACTTCTACGCCTTATTACGCTCGTAAAACCTAGCCATATCTTAACCCTTCATGCACCATTATACTGTGTGAATTACGACGGTCCCCCATTGCTCGCCAAGCCGTGGGCAAACACCATGGCAGAAGTGCTTCAATATCCCTTAGAGGCTTCCATAGGCTACCCTACACCAGGCTCTTTTGGTACCTACTGGGGCGTGGAACGCCATATCCCCGTCATTACCCTAGAACTCCCCCCTCAGAATCCTCACCCTCATGCTCCTATCCATGCACCATCATGGGACATGTCACATCGTGCCAAAGTCTTGGAAGCATTACAAACGCTGTTATGGCAGTCGCCTTCACCATCGCATCGCTTAAAAAGCTAACGCAAGCAAACACGCCATTTTTTGAAAAACGCTTGTCTTTTTACCTAAAAAAAGCTTATCCTACACATAGAGGATAGACATCTTACAAAAGGTTGCTCTCAAGGACAGGGTAAGTGTTTACAAGCTTTCCAAAGAAGCAAGGGTACAAAAACTTCCGTTAAATAATTGATGGTATCTCTCCTCAAAAATGCGTAGTATGTACATATACATTCAAAAACAAGCATTCCTTACGACACCCGTATACACCTCACATGCTCTCCTGTGGGTCGCATAGATTAGGCTTTCTTCCAAAAGCAAAACGTTTTTGAGCCGTTTTACAAGTTTCTCTCCTGTGTGTTTTCTTGGTTTATCCTTCAGAAAGGGTGTTTATCGCTCATGCTACCTCCTATGAAACGTGCTGCTGATTATCTTCAAGGCGAGCAAACCTATCGTATTCTTGTGGTTGATGATACGGCAGCCCATAGTTCAGGCATTAAGCAACTGCTTGAAATTAAGTCGAGTCATAAAATCATGGGGCTTTGTGCCAATGGGAATGAAGCCATTCGTCGAGTAAACCAAGTGGATGTTGACCTCGTTTTGATGGACATGCACATGCCTGAACTCGATGGGATTGCCACCATTCAACAAATGCTCATTCGTAAACCCAATATTAAAATTTTAGCCTTGACAGGTCATGATGACCCTGACCTTATTTTTAAAGCCATGAAAGCAGGTGCTAGAGGATATTTGTTAAAAACAAGTATTACACAGCAGCTCATGCAGGCAATTGAGGAAGTCATGGCAGGGCGTATTTTCCTACCTGGTGGATTAGCTGCGAAGTTTTTTGACCAATTCCATGCAAGACTCAACAGTAACCCTGCCCAAGACGCACAACGTCAGGCACTGCTAACCTATTTAACGTCTCGTGAGCGTGAGGTGCTGAAATTGCTCACAGAAGGCATCACCTATAAAGGGGTTGCTGACCGCTTGGTGATTTCAGAAACCACGGTTAAAACTCACGTCAATAATATTTTCCAAAAACTTCAAGTAAATGACCGTACACAAGCTGTTTTATACGCCATTAAGCACGGATTAGTGGATGCACCCTCCACACTTGATGCCTCAGCCGAAGACACTGAAGCCTTGGTAACACAAGAAGTTTCGGCGATGTCCTAAGCAAGATACCTAATACCTCTCACTATACGAAACCCTCCTGTTGATATGAACCATCAACAGGAGGGTTTGGGTTAAGACACTCCCAGAAGCTTAAACCTCGTGAAAACCCTAAAGTACACACGTTACCCTAAGGGAAGTAATAACCCCACCCACTGAAGTAAAAACTCCCGCCACAACGACGACCGAGGGAACAAAGTATGAATGTTTGCAGATAAACTTGCAACTTCTTCCTTCATCCAAGTATGCGTTCTATCCACAGCACCATGAACCTCAAGCAGTTCCGTGACATGCTGGAGAGACTCCTCCAGCAGAGGGAATGTCTCATGGCTCCCTTGTGCATAATGAAACACGTGTGCAATATGCTGTTTCAAAGACGCTTTGGTGTACTCTGGAATATCGTCTGACCTTAATACCATCCATACAGGAATGCCCACAAGTCCATTACGTAAATCATCCAACACTGGCTTACCTGCCTCCGCTTCACTGGCAGTTAAGTCGAGAACATCATCACGTAGTTGGAACAACCATCCAAACTGTCGTCCTAAATTGGCAAGAGCCATCCGTTGCTCAGGTGCTTCTAAAATAGCAGCAGCTTCACAGGCGGCTTCAAACAATGAACTGGTTTTATAATGGGTTTTCTTCACGTAGGTATCCCAGTCCCAGGCCGTACTGTACTGAGTATCCCACTGAAGCACTTCCCCTTGACATAAGGCGGCAAGCACATGAGAATACCGCTCTACTAAAGGAATACTCCCCACCTGAGCTAATTTAATGCTTGCTTGAGCAAGAAGGTAATCCCCTGATAAAATGGCTTGATGGTTACCCCACTTTGCACGAACGGTCACTTGATGACGGCGGAGGTCAGACTGATCCAGTACGTCATCATGAAGCAAAGTAGCAATATGAATGAGTTCACTAATCGCAGCAGTATCCCAATGCCGTGCTTCAAGTTTGTCCACTAATGCCTCATCAGACAACGCTTGATAAGCAGGATTCTCTCTTAATAAGAGCAAGGTAAACAAAATCGTCATCGACGGACGTAAAAGCTTTCCTCGAACCTGTAAAGCATGGGTCAGACTGTCTGCCAGCTTTGACACATCAGGGGTGATGATATTTAAAATGGCCTGTTGCATACAGGGCAAAACGCGCTTTTCCCATAACGGGATAGGTCCCTGTGTCACAAGTTGCCCCAACAAAACGCCCTGCAACGCCGAAGACGCATGGGGCTGTATAATGATGGAGGGTTTCTCAGGTGGTGTAGAAGTATTGAGAAACGAAGAGGATGAATCAAGGGTCATCATGACAGGCAGACCGACATGTATTGAGTGGAGAGAGTAGAACACACATACTTAAAAGAAGGCTCGTAACGAGCCAAACCACCATATTCAAATTATACACAGAAACATACGCATGTTTCAGCATGGCTTTCCGAAGACAGAGCATGACGATGCAAAACCCAAGGCAATTTTCACCTCAAACATGTGTTTAATCTCAGTAGTACATGTCATTTTACTGTTCCCTCTGATTGTTCCACTGTAGAGAGTGTATTTAAACTTTCCCATGATGATTCATTTAAACACACTTCTTGCCTCTCAGGCAGGCTATACTTACCCTAAACGTTATGGGGAAGAAGACACCACACATGGTGCTTCCAATACACCCCCACTCAGGGTGAATATACCCCTTGACGCATTTGCCACCCCTCCCGTTACCCCACGCCCCGTCACACCTCCCTCTGAAGTAAGCACCTCCGCATTTGTCAAAACGACGAATCCTTTTAACTTTGGGTATAACCCTCAAGTCCCTTCCAATGAAAAAGGCATATTACGCCCCGTGATTACCTCTCAACTTCCCGCTCACCTGCAAGGTTTTGGAGGAAGTAGCCTATGTGGGACACAATTATGTGTCATGGGATAAAAACTTCTCTCACCCCATAACCAAACCAGCTTATCCTCTCACGAGCGAAACGCCCGCATTGCAATGCCTAAGCTACTCAATATGAAACGGATAACGCTTCACAGGAACCACAGGCATGGAAGGTTTCAGCCCACTGGTGTGAAGATACATCTGTCCTAATTGACTCAGAAGGGCTTGCTCTTCTTCAAGCTTTTTCGCCAAGTCTTCCTCAGGCACGGAAGCTTTCTCATCCAGTGTCATCGCTTCTTTAAAATTAGAAACACGAGTGGCTTGCAGTGCAGTACGCTGCGTGTCATATCGCTTTTCAATGAAGGTTTGCAGACGATAGGGAGGCTTGAGTCCCAAAAGTTCACTCGCTTCACGCACATGAAGCCCTGAAGGCAACTGATAAAGCTGATGCATCGTTGCTTTATCTCGTGCGGAGAGCTGATGCACCCCAAAACGATGAGGCACATACATGATGTCTTCTGGATGGTCACTATGCCCCAACAACCCTAAAGCATGTCCTACTTCATGCAGAATCGTATGTTTCACCTCTTCTTGATGATTATATTTCTGATGCACTAAGCCGTCTGAAATACCAATGGAAAGCTCGCACGAATATAAAAACCCACTAGGATGAATATCATACTGACAATGCCCCAGTGAATTTCTATCAACCCGCCGCCAGACAAGATTCACATGCGAGTCTGCCAGCTTAGGCACGGTTTGAAAGCGGATTTTACCCTCCGTCGCTTGACTCCAGCTTTGAAAGGCATTTAAAACCATTTGGTGATATTGCCACGCATGTTGTTGCTTGGCACGTTCATACCACTGAAAGGGAGCCACATAGACTTTTAAGGGCATCATGTGGTCAGGCCAGCGTATGAGCTTCCCTTGGTGTAAACACGCATCCAAATACGTAGGTTCTATGACATGAGGCATACAAATAAAGTATCCATCGGGTTGAACAACGCACAAAATAGAACAATCGCAAACAAAGTGTCCTCAAAAAACGGTTGTAGACTGAAGAAGCATGGTGCTTGCGATAGAAGCATGGTTATGGTACCGTGAACGTAACTTATAGTAAAAAAGTTTACTCTGGGTATCGTCTTTTTGCATAGTCTTACTAGGCTATTTTTCAAGCATTATGTTGATAGTGTAAAAATATTTTAGGAGTTATCCCTCGTTATGGCAATGCCATCTTCTCACGCTCAAGTTGCAGCACCTCTTCCTGTTCTTCCTTTTGGTCGCCCTTATGAAATGATGGTGATTTTTCGCCCTAGCGTTGAAGTTGAGGGTGTAGATGCTTCCATTCGTGTGATTGAAAACCTCGTGCGTCAACTCCGTGGAAAGTTCATTAAAGTTGAAAAAATTGGACGTAAGCGTCTTGCTTTTGAAATCAAAAAATCTTCTGATGGCTGGATTGTAAACATTGTTTTCCAACTCAGTGCAACCCAAGTGAAAGAACTCCGTCGTCAGTGCATGATTAACGAAGCCATTCTTCGCTTTACGCTTAGCCAAGTACCTAAAACTTATGACCTTCTGAAAAATGCAGGGGTCAACATTGTCTCTAAAAAAGACCGTGTTGCTGAGAAAGCTGCTGCTGCTGAAAGAGCTGCACAGCAAGCTGCATTGGCTGCAGAGCGTGATGAAGATGAGTCATTTGACGGTCTTGATACAGACGAAGATGCCTAGCATGGTGCTGGGTGTTTAAATAAGCCCCCATTCATACGTTACACTGTATACAGTCAGAAGCTTTTTCTCATGTTTTCTCTGTATACAGTGTAACCTTTTAGAGGGGAAATCCTTACTCGATTGAGGTAACACATTAAATAGAAAGGTATAGACAGTTCCCCATGATGATGAGCCTTGCATCCACAGTATTATCGGGCAGGTTAGTTTCTGCGGTTGAAAAACGATATACCAATGACAATAAAGCGGTGAGTGTTTTCCATCTTGAACTCGATGACCGTGCCCCTCGTGCCACGGAAGCCACAAGAGTCCCCATTACAGTATGGGGTGGTTTAGCAGAAGCCATTTCAACCACATTACAGCCTGGCATGTCGATTCTCATTGAAGGCAGACTGCAGTTCAATACACAAACCATGCAAGATGGTCGTAAATCAAAACAGCTTGAAGTCGTTGCCAATACCATTCAATATTTAGGACAGTTCCCTGACGGTCAGTATGGATTTGTGAATGTACAGCCACAAGCTCAGGGCTATACGCAATCAGGTACCACTCCCTCTAGCCCGCAAACTCAAAACACAGGGGTCACTCCCCCCACAACGGTTCCAACCCCTGCTACAGCGCCTACGTCAAACGCTCCAGTTGCACAGGCAACGCCTTCTCCAGATCAAAGTGGCGGGATGTTTGGATACTTCCAGCAAGACCTTCAAGAGCTAGAAGATGATATTCCATTCTAACCCTCCATAAGTAGCACTGTTGTACACCATGTTTTCTGCGACAGACCATCCAGAACTTCACATACGTCACCTCGTTGAGACCCTCAATGAGTATGCGTATGCTTATTATGTCTTAGATACCCCTAAGGTTTCAGACGCAACCTATGATGCCCTGTATCAGCAACTACTTGAATTAGAGAAAATTTATCCTGAGCTGATACAGCCTGACAGTCCAACGCAACGGGTAGGCGATTTGCCTTTATCGACACTATCATCCCATGTGCATCCGATTCGTTTATATTCGTTAGATAACGTATTCACACCCAATGCGTTATGGCAGTGGTACACCAAACAGCTCGCAAGCCTCAAAGCGTCAGGTACTTCTATCACCATAGAAACCACCCAAAGCAATGAGCCAACACAACACACACTGTTTCCCATTGCACCCTCTACCTCTCTACAGACGACCGACCTCTCTACTTCTTCTACCCCCCTCGCACTGAATGCTGAACTTAAAATTGATGGATTAACGCTCAGTCTCATTTACGAAGAAGGCGTGCTGGTACGTGCCGTCACCAGAGGAGATGGACACAAAGGGGAAGATGTCACACTGAATGCACGCACCATTAAACACCTTCCATTACGGTTACGATTCCCTAAAGACCCATGCCCTGAACTTGTCCCCATTCCTTCACGGCTAGAAGTACGAGCGGAAGTGTATATTAGTTTTACAGCGTTTAAGACACTCAACCGTCAGCGAGAAGCACTCGGCGAGCCAGTCTTTGCAAACCCTCGTAATCTTGCAGCAGGTTCACTACGACAACTGGATCCTGTTATCGCAAGTCAACGTCCTCTCAAACTCTTTTGTTTCCATGCGACCCCTTTACCTCATGGACAAGACATCACGCCTTGGTGTCATACACTCTCTGAGGTACAAGCATGGATGAAAGCCGTAGGACTACCCGTCAATCCTCATGGGAAAGTCCTACACTCCTTTGAAGACATCGAAGCCTTTATTACTTACTGGCAGACCCACAAGACAACGCTAGATTACCCCACAGATGGATTAGTCTTTAAACTCAATACCCTTGATTACCATGAAGCACTTGGCTATACGGCAAAAAGTCCTCGTTGGGCGGTTGCCTACAAGTTCCCTCCAGAAACTGCCCTCACCACGTTGGAAGATGTGATATGGAGTGTGGGACGCACAGGGGTTGTGACACCTGTTGCAGCACTGTCACCCGTCAATCTTGCAGGAACGACCGTCAAGCGTGCCTCGTTACATAACGTGAGCCAAATGCAAGTAAAAGGCGTTCAACGCTTTGATAAAGTATGGGTACATAAAGCCGCCGAAATTATTCCAGAGGTGCTTAAAGTAGAGCTTTCACAACGTCCTGAGCATACTGAGCCCATCATACCCCCTACAGCATGTCCCAGTTGCGGCACATCGCTGACCTTTCAAGAGGATGAATCCGATCTAGTGTGTTCAAACAAGCTTGGGTGTCCTGCACAGCTTGCAGGACGGCTTGAACACTGGTGCAGTCGCTCTGCCATGGACATTGAAGGGGTAGGTCCCGCACTGATTGAACAACTTTTGAACACAGAATGGGTACGTAGCCCTCTTGACCTTTATACCTTAACCCCTACACACCTTCTTACCTTAGAACGTATGGGGGAGAAATCTGCTGAGAATGTCTGTCGTGCGATTCAAAACTCCTTAAATCGTCCCCTCTACAGGGTATTGTATGCACTAGGCATCCCAGATGTAGGACTGGAGACCGCAAGGCTACTGATGCAAGTATTTCCTACCTTGGAAGCGCTCCATGAAGCCATCCTGTCTGACCGTATTGCAACCAAAAAACCAACCAAAAAAGACCCCCAAACCGATAAATATATGATTTCTGGCATAGGACCAGAAACCCTTACCTCCCTAAAAGCTTGGGATGCAACGTTTAGCTTCTCTTTGACGCTTCAACGTTTACACCAATTGGGAATCTCTACCGCCAAGTTACCTCTCACGGCAACAAGTACGAACATCCCCTCACACCCTAAAGTCCTTGAAGGTCAAACATGGGTCATCACGGGTACATTACCCACCTTATCGAGAAAAGAAGCCGAAGGACTCATTCGATACCTTGGTGGAAAACCGTCAGGGAGTGTGTCCAAAAAGACCCATGGTGTTTTGGTGGGAGAAGACGCTGGTAGTAAGCTTACCCAAGCAGAAACACTAGGGATTAAAGTATGGGATGAAACAAGCTTTTTAGTCCATTGCCAACTCAATGATACAACACTGGCGATATTGAAACCTCATTTACGAGAGTAAATCTGAAAGGGAACTTGGCTTTTCCTCTGCCCGCTTCACAATACCCACTTGGTTTCTACCATTCTCCTTTGCCGCATACAGTCCATCATCTGAATGTTTGATAAGCTTTTCAATGGTACGTCCATGGGTAGGATAGGTGGCAAAGCCCACTGAAATGGTCACATTCTTTTCAACACCCTCAGCAATTTTGTAAGGAGTTGTCCCAATACGTTGTACCAACTTCTGAGACACAATTTGAGCCGTATGTTCATCTGCACCTCGGACTAACACAGCCATTTCTTCCCCACCATAACGACACACAATATCTTTATCACGCACACTTTCCGTCAATGTACGAGCAACACACCGTAGCACTTCATCTCCTGCTTGGTGTCCGTAGGTGTCATTAAACTTTTTGAAGAAGTCAATATCAATAAGACACAGCGAGAACTTTTCACCCTTTTTATCTGCTTCATTCATCCATTTTTCAAAAGCCTGCTTAAAGTAGCGATGGTTATAAAGCCCTGTCATACTATCACGGGTTGCCATATGATACGCCTGTTCAAAATCTTTGGCTTGTAAAATGGAACGTGCCATGTAGGTAAACCATATCATTAGTATTGCAATGGCAATGGGCAAAGATAAATCAACCCATATTTGCAAAGACTTGAACAAAAACAGGTTGGCTAAACAATATACCCCAATCCATAACCCTTGAAATACCAAGGCACTCATTAAATTACGGTTAAACCACAAAATACACCCTGACACACCACCCAAAAGCAAGCCAAACAAAAGATTGACAATCAAGGGGACACGGGTCATAGGAGGGATTTTTTGACTCAAATTGTCATAAAAAATACTTTGAACCGTCACAAGATCAAGGTAGCCTAAAGGGGTATTAACCACTTCTTTCCCTGTATCTTCCGCTGTTAAGCCCACCATCACAGTTTTTCCCTTGAAAAACCCAAGTAACGCTTGATCTTGACGAGATAAGCGTCTCTTTGCATTATCTCGAATCGCTCGTAAGACTTTCCAAGCAGGGATACGATAATAAGGGTTAGTCACTACAAGATGTTCATTATTACTACGTTGTTGTTTGAGTAACGCAAGTTGAGCCTCATTGGCTTTAATTTCACGAGAAAGGGTATCAATGGCACTCTTAATTTTCTTCGCCTCAGGAGAGCTACTCGATCCACCTTGGGCAATACTTCTTAAAAGCTCCTGATTCAACTTAAGCCTTTGGGGTTCCAACGTTTGATGTAGCCGTGTTTCTATATCTTTTTCCTCAGTATGTTGGTTAAACCAAAAAGGTTGTACCATACCCCAACGAGGGAGTGCTATTTCTTCTCTCCCATACGTCATACGAGTATCACTCACAAACAAAGTGTTCTCTGACCTTGTATGTAACCACGCCTTAAAGAAGGTACTAGGTACCCAATAAGAAAGGACATCCTGTTTAGGTTTTCCTGTTTCAGGTTGAATAATCCAGCCGTTTGAAGTCACGGCTCTACCTTCAGTATCAATCAGAAATTGAGGATATTTAGGGTGTGCTTTAAAAGGATAGCTCGAGCTTTTACTGGCAAACTTATATTCAAATTGGTGCATCAAAGGGGCGGAACGCACCACTCCATCAGAGTCAGTTTGCAAATTAAGAACCCCAAAATGATTCAACGCCCATGTCTCCACCAAAGGATCTAAGGCACGCCAATTGGTGTAAATGTTAGCACCCATTTGTAAGGCAGAGTCTTGGGTACCATCTGATAACCCTAACGTAGAGGGGGCAATCACTTGCATCACATCTCGACGTTGCAGGCTTTCTCCTGCTGCTTCAAGCTCTTCACGACTTTTATTGAGCCGTAAGGAAAATAAAAGATTTTTATTATGTTTTAACATCTCAGTCCAAGCAGGAGGCACCGAGGCGTGTTCCTGTGTTTTAAAGGGGAAGGCATAATGAATTTGCTTCACACCCTGTTGTGTAAGGGTCTCTACAATAGACGCATGAATGTCTGCCGCCCAAGGCCAAGACCCCAATTTTTTTTCATAAAGGGTCATGGTCGTTGTATCAAAGTCTAAAATAGCAATATCTTTTCCTGGCTCAAAGGGGGCTTCCCACCATGGAAACTTCACACGAGTGTCATACGCTTTTTGCTCAAGTGTGTCAATGATTTTCAGAAAATCAAAGTTAACAGCCAAATATCCCAGAATACCCACTGAAACGCCCATCAGTAGCCATCTGAAGGCATGAAAAACCCACGCAGGAAAGATCTCATGCAACTTTTCCTGAAGGGTTTCCTCAGTTTCCTGAATTGTGGTTTTGAAAGCTTCTAGAAGCTGTAGCAATGTTGTCATACACTGAGCCATCTTTGAAAGCTACAATACTTTCACATAACACCACACAAGCGCTAAACTACTTATGGTTCGCATACTCTTCTTACTCTATAAGAGTACGAAACAGTACCCGTTTCCATAAAGCGATGTACAAAGAAATCCATATAAAAGGAGGATATCAAGATCAACCTTCAATCCAAGCTAAGGAGACGTTTCCTCAGACACAGGCACCTCATGAAGAATCTCATTCACTTTTGCAAGTTGAGCTTTCATATCCTCAAGACTAGGAATGCCCTGCACGCCCCACTGGGGTCCTTTGTAAAACTTGATACACATTTCTAAATAATATCGACCTTTTTCCAGCTGACTGGTTGTGACACTTGTAGGTTGTGTTTCTTGCTTTTCTTGAGCCAACAGAAAATAAATCTGAGATAAATTATACAGTGCAGGAATATAGCTGCTTTGAACCTTTAAAGCATTTTCCCATGCCAAAATAGCACCTTGGTACTCATGGCGTTGTGCCTTTAGCACCCCAACGTTATACCAAATTTGATGCTGATTAGGGCAGTTCTTGTACTTTAACAACTTTTCATACAATACCTCAGCCTGTGCGTACTGCTTTTGTTGTAAAGCCTTGTCAGCTTGCTCAATGAGAGTGTAAATATCTTCCGCTTCTTTATGGCTCACAGTACCATTATTATCAACGTCAGCTTCCATATGATACAGTAACCTTAGCGTATTAATATCTCTCAGTGTAAGGCGACCTGTTTGGGCTTGATTCATTTCCCAGTACATCAGATCTTCTGAAAAAGGGCTATGTCCCTGTAAGCCTAAGGCATGTCCCATTTCATGGGTGGTAATACGCAAAAGATACTCTGGAGGAAGAAACCCTTTAAAACCTTGCATGCCTGTTGCAAGGCTCACCTCTGACCTCACAAGCGTCTGTCCCAAAAGTTTATAGTACTGTTCTCCAACCCTACCAGGCGTTTCTTTTGAAAAAGCGTTAATCCATTTCACATGAATATCCGCTTGCTCTGCCGTCGTCGCAGGCGTAAACGTAATTTTACCCCCCGAGGCACGAGTCCAAATCGAACCCGCCTGAAAAGGGATTTGGTTCAGTGCAGGTTTCCAGCCAGGAATCTTGGCACCTGACTCCACAAAAATCTTCAAAGGCATTTTCTGGAGATTCCAACGTGTCACTTGCCCATTACGTAACACATGAGGAAGGTAATTGGGTGCTTTGTGCTGTTGCTGCTGAGACCAGCTCACAACCTTCATAGTTTTTTCGTCTTGAGAGGAAGCTTTCATCTGTGTTTGTGTAATGTGTGCAAGTGCCTGAGAGGCGGCTTTTTGTAAATTAGAGTCTGGCTCTGCCTGCTCAATCGTGCGTTCAAGCAACATACGTGCTTGTTCTAAATTACCTTGAGCTTGAAGCATCATCGCAGTATAGTACATGACCTTCCCAAGGTCTTCCTCGCATTCAAGGGTACGACTTAAAATAGGCTCCCAGGCCTCCATAGCTTTTTCCCACTGATTCACCCGATACGCTTGTAATCCCTTGTGAAATTGTGGTGTACACGCACTATCTTGTGCATGACCCAGCTGACCAAGACTACCTAAGCCCAAAAGCCCGAACACAACACAGCACTTTGCCAGCCAGTATCCTATTGCAGAAGCATGTAGGTAAGTGCTTCTACTCAAAGGTATCGAGGGCATTAAACGGTCTAAAGCGTGCGTCATGAGCAATCATCCTACAACTTTCATATGAAACGAATGGAACGGGTAGAACCTCATAAAATATCCCTATATTCCTCTTCGTTCTTGATACAGAAGTTTTTATTAAAAAAACAAAAAATACAATGAAAGGTTGACAAGAAGAGGAGATGTGCTATATCTGATTATAGGAACATTGTGTTTTGTGCGATGTCTTGCTCGACATGTCTTTGTGTAACGTTTCCTTTTGTCCATCATTGAGGTGCTTGTCATGCCTTTCGTTATTACTAAAGCCTGTGAAAATGTTAAAGATAAAGCTTGCGTGGGCGTATGTCCCGTGGATTGTATTTACGACTATGATGGTGAAATCCAGCTCTACATCAATCCTGATGAGTGTATTGAATGTGGTGCTTGTCAGCCCGTATGTCCTGTGAATGCCATTTATCTTTCTTCTGAAGTGCCTGCTGAGCTTGAGTCTTACATTGACCTCAATGCTACCAAAACAGCTGGTTAGGCATTGTTCTGCTTTCCCTACCTACGGGAAGCCCTAGCAGATTTACCATAAAAGCTCTTAAGAGATTTCTTAAGAGCTTTTATGGTTTAAACCTATCCCTATGAACCCAATGCACAAGGTATTACTCTTCAAGGGTCACGTAGACTTGGGCTGTATTTAAAAGCTGTTGCTGCCAAGGAGAAAGCTCCTGAGGAGGCTCCCATGTGATAGACATCTCCTCTGAGTCAGCTTGATGGGAAGATAAGGCCTGCCAAAGGCTCTCTTGAGAAGAAAGACAGTGTACAAAACGCCATTGCGTCGCAGGGACTGTACTCATTGTAAGTCCCTGTAAAGACCACGTAAGCGTTTTCAAGGCTTCAGATTTTCCAGACTCACGACAGGCACTGAAGGGCATGTGAAGCTTAAGATAAACCCTATGCTTAGATAAAGCACTGGTCATTGAAACAGGGTTATGCAGACGGTACTGTTGCGTCTGACTACCAGATAACGAGATGGGTAATGTCCCCAAACGATAGGTAGGGTAATAGTGTCGCAAAATCTCCTGATAGGTTTTACCCGCACGTGCCATTCCTTCTGCCCCGTACTGGCTCATGCCTACCCCATGCCCCCAACCGCCACCTCGACAGCTTAGACGAGTGAGTAAAGGCTCTTGTCGGACATCTGTGAGGTCTTTAGGGAGCGTTTGTTGTGCATCGCAATAAAAAAGATTACTTTGGAGGGGCTTCCCACGCTCTGTATCGTCTGAACGTATCAATTGACGAATCGCACTATCTCCAGCAACCCACCACGCCCCTTGACTGGTTCGTACCATAAATAATAACACCCTACCATTTGGCTGCCATAGCACAGGACCTGCCCAATAGATATCTCCCAACGCTTGAGGAGAAGAGGGTATCCATTGAGAAGAGGTACTGTATACAGCTTTTTTCGCAAGGTAGCCCTGTTGCTTTAAAGCTTGGAACCCTCGGTAAAACCTTGTTTGAAAGGTTTTCATGTCCCCCTCTAAGTTCCACTGCCATCGCATATAACTACTCTGAGTATCCCAGAATGGCGGAGAAGTAACAGGCTGATAAAGAAACCGTTTAAACGCCTCAAGCCAAGGTGCCAAAGATGCTTGGGGCGAAGCAGGATAGAGGGTATCAAAGGCAAGTTTAGGGGTATCCCATACCCAGCTCAAGTCACGCTCTTGTACCATCGTTTGTAATGGTGCCGTGGTTCGAGAAGGACGTTGACACAGGGTATCCTCTGCTTGGCAATGGCACCCTATCCAAGTAATCGGCATAGGTCTTACAGCAGGGGCGTTTGAAGAAGACGCGCCATTAGCACCAGAAAGCGTTGTGGGAGGAGGCGTTAAAAGGGGTTGAAACGCACAAAACTTTTGAATCAATGTTTGAGCAGAAAGACTTTGCAACTGAGACAAACTCCCCGTGACCCCCCCACTCGTCGAATAAAAATACGTTAATGCAGGTTGAAACGAGGGTGTGAGTAAATGAAGGTCTCGGGTGCTTTGAATGGCTTGCCTTAATTTAGAGGTATCCCCCATAAACAAACCACCATATACCTGAGACTGTGTGGTATCGACATGGTCAAACCACTGCCAGCGTTTTCTTCCTGAGCGAAGCGCATAATTACGTGCCACAACGGCTTGAGCTTTGAGGGCTTCTAAGGCAAAGCCAATACTCATTTCATAAGGCAACACACCCAACAAATAGGTATCCAAGGGAAGCTCATTCATCAACAGCGTTTTAGCCTCTGGCGAACCAGGGGGCTTAAATAAGGAGAGTACACCAGTATATAAGCCACTTCGTTGACCGCTCACTTTTTGTAAAATATGCCAATATGCCACAGGAGCTAACACAGAGCTTACAGGGGTTTGTGCTACAAGCTTTACGCCCATACCTTGCCCTTGCTTAAACGTTGGGTCAAAGGTAAACACCCAGGTTTGTTTAGGTTGCAACGAAGGATAACTGACCGTGAGCAATACTCGAGTGATGCCACGAATGGATGTTTGCTCCCACTGTAGGGTACTATGGGCTGGAAACACCTGTGGCATCTGACTGGTTTCATCCGTTGCCAGCGACGCTTCATCGGGCAAGGTCAGTACCTTAAAGGGGACTTGTGCTTTAATAGTAACCATCTCAAACCCTTGGGTTTGCGTTTTAGGGTCAGAAAGCCCTACTTTCACAAAATACGGGGGTTGCAATGATGCACCTTCCACCTGTGAAGACTGAAGCAGAGACACAGGAGAAGAAGGAAATTTGACCCCCTGAGAAGCCTC
This sequence comes from Vampirovibrionales bacterium, assembly GCA_046080605.1. Lineage (GTDB taxonomy): Bacteria > Cyanobacteriota > Vampirovibrionia > Vampirovibrionales > JAJTHC01 > JBJTUH01. The sequence goes on along the minus strand of JBJTUH010000088.1, from coordinate 36,710 downwards.
ACGTACCCATGAGGCCTCCAAGCCACTTAATAAAGCCTGAGGGACAGAAGGAGACATAGAGGAGATAGCAAGTGCCTCCTCTGAAGTGTGAGCGGCATGCGGACTTGGTATTACAGGGACAGGAGACGAGATGGCAGCAGGCAAACTTGCACCTTTCGAAGGAATACCTTCTGCAGGGGGTCTCGTAACCTGATGACTTTGTGGTACAGGGGGTCTCACACGCATGGCAAAGCTAGGCAATACAAGAGACTGCACCCACATCCCTAAAAGACAGCACCACCTTAGCCATAGAAAAATGTGTTTCATGAAAGCTCCACTGTTCCTACAAGAACCAATCAAACAGAAGCATACAGACTTATCTCAAGGTTGCAACATCAAACGCAACGTGAAGTTCAGGGGTTAACCCACTGGAGGATAAATCCACAGGTGTCCCATCAGGTAAAAAGGGTTTTGGTGCCAACGTCAGCTTGAGCGTTTCCAAACGCATGATTTTCTGGTAGGGAAGATAGAGGGCAATACTCCCTGTATAAACAGGCTTTCCATGGCGAGTTTCAAGTAAACTTGCTTTGGTATCTACAACCGTTTTTGTGGGTTTAATGCCTTGCGTTCGCCCTTGCCCAAACCCTTCTAGGGTAGGTTGAATCTGGGTGAGAAACGTTTCCGTATCGCCGTATAGTAATATGACCATTTTCACCTGAAAAGACTCTGGAGGCGTGTATTTCAAGTATCTAATTTCTTGCTTTAGACGTTTATTTAAGGCGTTTTTTGTACTGGTTTGCTTTGCACTATGAGCTTTTGCCGCAATATGAGCCACACTCATGTAAGGGGTATAGACAAGCACCATACTCCCCATTGGTCCTTCATACTGATTTTTATCGAATACACTGGTATAGCCAAAATCAATCTGACTTTGCCCCCATTGGATGGCTTCATCCACTTTCCCAGGCAAAAGAATATTTTCAATACTCCAAGCAGGCAGCATCCCCAAGAAGGGCAGAAAGCAAGCGCCACCCACAAGTGCCATGCACTTTAAAACAGATCGATTCACGAGAGATAACACCCCTAAATGATGAAAGTAATGCTTAAACATCCGTATGATATACCCTTGTTGAATGCAAACGTCAAAGTAACCGTAAGCAAAAGTAAAAGTGAGTGCGGCAGAACAACCTATCACAAGGAAAAAACAAAGCATGAGGAGCAACAGGTGTGTTACTATCATACCCGAGTGACAAGCTTAGTAAACCCTTTCTCAAGCACCTAACGCACAAAACAATCCCTCTCGAGCGTCTTACGACTTCTTGAGAGGGACAAACTTAGAAGCAAGGTACCAATAAGTTAGAAGGGTAGCTTGAGTCCAGGAATATTTAAGCCGCTGGTAAGCGCAGACATTTTATCTTCCGTCGTTTTAGCCACTTTGTTACCAACATCTTGCAGTGCGTCTAAAATAGCTTGCTCAAGTGCAGTGCCTGTCAAGCCTTCGGCAATTTTCACACTTTTGAACTCAAACTTGCAGTTACTTAAAATGGTCACCTGACCGCCCGCACCTTCACCCGTTACTTCAAGGTCGCCAAGTTCTTCTTGTACTTTACCCATTTGCTCTTGAAGCTTTTGGGCTTGTTTAATCATTTTAGGGAGGTCAAACATCATCATGGGGTATGAATCCTTTCAAATTAAGTTTTATCACAGCGTATGAACCAAAAAAGCACGATCAAACCGTTTTGTATGAAACACTGGTCTCACACTATAAAACAACTTTCATTGGGTTACAACGGACACCAGAAAGCTTTTTAACCGTTTTGAAGGGTGTTTCTTCGTAAGAACCATCACACATCAATACCATTTATACATACCATTTTCGCTGCATACACACTGAATGCGAAAACAGAGCGTCCTCCAAATAGAGGAGAAGACAGCTCTTATTATGCGATAAATGTGACTTTTTTTCTATAAATACAGTATATAAAGGATGATGCAGTGGTATGATAGCGTAAGTCTGACTTATACCCTGATGCAAAAAAGCACTGTAAATCATGGTTTGCTTCTTACGACAAGGTTACAAGTACGTGAAAGGAATGCCCCACTCATGGGTGAGTTAATGAAATCCCCCTTATTCTGGATTGTCATATTGTTGATGGCAAATGTTTTTCTACGGTATGAACACACCCCATACCAAGGACACATGTACGAGCATGACCGCCTAACAGGTTCCTGGAAAGAAGTCCCTCTCAATGGCTTCACCACGACGGGAAACTTGGCTTCGATAGGAGGAGAAAATTTTTCTCCCTATCGCAGAGAGGGACGCTTTAATACCAAAGAACTTCCTATCGCACAGGCACCCACGCCTGACACGTTAGCACTGGCGTTACAGAGTAATGACAGTAACACATTACGAAGAACACAAGGCTCAGGTATCAGTCCGTCAAACACAGCACAAATCACTCGCCCTTACGCCATGCCTCATGGAACGCTTTACGGGTTTCATACTGTAAACACCTCTCAAGCCGAAAGTCTGTCTGACAAAACGTTTCGCTCCTCTCCCCCTCTTCCCTTAAACTTGAACACCCCAGAGACCGCCAGACGGATTAAACAGGATGAACCGATTCAGGCTTTTTCAAGTCAGACGGGCGATATGGTATCCCAAACATTAGACCTGAACCGAGACGGTACCAGTGAAAAGCTACTCACTCATACCGAAAATCGTCGTTCAGGATTAAATAACTTCTCTATTTTAACGCAAGGTCAACGAGAGCTATTTTACGGGAAAGGACAATCACTCCAGCCCTTAGCCTCTCAACATTACGGATGGCAAGATATCGCACTGACCGTTCGACCTGGGTATCAGTTAATCTATACCTACCAACCTCAAATTGGAGGCTATCAGCTGGGTTCACAAAATGCCTTTTAACAGGTAAAGCATCAACGACACGCCATTATTCAGTGACATCTTGACGAGGTTTAAAAATCAAGCGTGATTGAGTGGGGTCAACGGTCATGATATACCGATTTGTAAAATTGAGTCCTAACAAGCCAGAAAACTGTGGCGTTTGCCTCACGGGAAGCACGGTCACCTCAACATCATGAGCCACTAAACTTCCAAGACGCAAAACAGCAAGCGTGACCTTAGGCACAAAAATTCTCCCACTCGCCGTCATAATGGGAATACGTTGGGCATGGCTCGTATCAACCCCTAACGCATCAGCAGTATCACTCGTAATTGCCGTGTAGGTTGCACCTGTATCCACAATAAAACGCCCTGCCACTTGGTCATTCATAATCGCATCCACCGCCAACGCTTTACTGGAGGGGTCAAGCTGTACTTGAATTTCAGGGTGACTTAAGTCAAGGACATCTTGCCCTCCCTGATGTGGGGGTTTATGAGCATGGGCATCAGGTAACCGAGACGCAATCAGACCCAAAGCTTCCTTCAAAAGGGGGGTATGTTGAGCCTGTGCCACATGTGTCACTTGGTGCTTTACACCTGAAACCACCTCTTGAGAGAATTGAGACACCACACTAGGGGTATACAAACAACTACAAATAATCCCCAACGTTAATCCAATTTTTAACAGGTCTTTAAGCATGTGTGTCTATCTCGCTCTTCTTAAACTATGTATCAGCAATACAGGGGAAATGGCTCTATCTCACGACGGCAAGCCTCCCAAGGACAGAAAGAAACCCTGACCTTTTTCAGCTTACTTTTTTACCATACGGTGACCTTACAGACAGATGACAAGGAAGAAACACCCTTGCTGACTCATCATGTAGGATCTATCAGGGGAAACGGGATTCTTACATCAGGTACATCCTAGAGAAGGAATCCTTAATACTTTTCTCGACCAAAAAAAGGAACCACTACAGCACTATCACAGAGTTGTTACAAATCATGCACCTAAGAAGCTGGTTTCTGTGAAGACAGCATGAAGATGTTATACTAAGCCTTAATAAAGGCTCGCCAAAACACCCAACGCTATCACTCAAATTTTATAAAGCCTCCTTGTACTCACGGTCTCTAAGACGCTCCAATCCATGTTTCAGCCTTCTTTTAAGCACAAGCACACATTTGCTACGGCTCGTATTGCCTCCCACCCTACCAGAAGGTTTGGCTCAGAACCTTTCCCCGTACTCTTAGAGCGTAACCAAGTCTTGAACAGAACGGTGCTTGACATCTTTGGATGGGGTGGTCCTGCCATTCTGACAGCTAGAAACAAATACGAACGCATTGAGAAGGGTCTGGATGTAGGAAGCTGGCTTGTTGTGGGTGTGACAACACCTATCCTACTAGGACAGTTATTCAACCGCCTGTTGGTACCTAAGCTCCTCTTAAAACCTTACAATCTGCCAGACACCACAAAACCATTACACCTTACCTGGCAGTGGCTAGACCAAGCAAACTTAAAGGCTTGGAATCAGGCAAGCCAAGCGGAGCGTCAAATGCTTTCTCGTGAACTACACCATCATGGCTTCCACGGACTTCAAGCCCTTACCCCTGAGATAACCTCTAGGATAAGAGCCTTAAAATTAGGGGTCTTGACCATGGATATGCTCTTGATGGCAACCAAAGGACAAGGCTACTACTGGGGAAAAAACTGGCTAACAGAAAAGCTCTCTGGGAAACAAGGGTTCTCAGGAGAGTTTAATTATGCCAATAATACAACCCTAGAAAAAAATACTGCAACCTATCAAAGGGAACATAAAAAACGCTTACAAGCATCTTTATGGATAGGCTATGGGTCAGCACTTACATTACCCTTACTTATTTATGGTTTACTTAAAAGCCCCGTTCAAAGTGGGAAGGGTATCGTTGGGCAACTCAAACGCTTAATGCACGCAGGGTTTAACCATACCGATGGCATTTTTATGAGTAAATGGATTATTGCTTGGCACACAATGTTTAATTGGAATATCCCTGCCTTACTCTCTTCTCGGGACAAACACGAACGACGAGAAACCCTTATCAAAGGAGGTACAACCCTTGTACTATATACCATTGGCGATGATATTACCACAGGACTCATCGCAAAACAGTTAAACCGCTGGTGCGTCAAAAAAACAGGACAAACCATTTTGTCTGACATCAAAGGACCTTTAGGATTACCTCGATTAAAGCCCTTACATACTTTACTGGCAACCTACGGACAAAACTCATTACCCTATCGGCTAGGAGTACTAAACTTTTGGGGTGGTATACTAGGTGCCTGTGCCGCCATTAACACACTATTACCTCTGGTGAATAACTACTATACACATAAAAAAGTGATGCAGGAACAAGAAAAAACACCCTCATTCCAAACGCATCCAACGTTCGTGCCTCTTGGATTCCAACCTATTCAGGGTAAACTTCATACGCCCTAACAAAAAAGACTCCCCAAACATAGTGACCTATGAGTTTGGAGAGTCTTATACTTTACACAGCGTTTAGACGCTTAAAAGGTCATGAATACCAGCAACATGCTTAGGGAGCATAGCCTGTCAACAAGGACCAAGCACCAAAGTATGCGTCTTTATCACCACCTACCGTGGTTTGCCAAGGTCTTTCTAATACAGCTTTACACCCAGTATTGGCTGTACCTGCAATTGATGCCGAGGAACTTCCCAAAGCAATCGCATTCATGGTTAAGTTACATCCCACGTGAGGTGAACTCATGAAAAGTCTTCCTTTAAATGAAGAAGGCACCACAAGCACATAACCATCACTTCCTTGATAGGCACCAATGGCTTTCCCATTAATCACCTGCTTATCACGACCTGCAAAAAAGGCTACTGCGGCACCTGTCAAATAGACAGTACCATTCGCACTTGCCGTAATATCGCTAGGAGAAATAGAGTTCCCTGAACCATCCGACAACCGAGTCACATAAAACTGTCCTTGTTCTACATCCCCAGTGCCAGGATTCATTCGTGCAAAGAACATGAGCTTCTTTGCACCTTTCATCCCATAGGTATCCGTGAACATGTCAGCTTTCACAACGGTATTACGTCGTTTCAAATCTCTGGGATGAATACGGAAAATACTGTTTCCACCATCGGTAGTCCCTGCAAAGTATAATTTATTATCCAATCCAATCTTCACTCTTGTAATCCGAGAATCAGCACAAGAAGACTCTGTCGTAAAAGATTGTAAGTGTGAATAATCCCATGCTTGCCATTTTTGTTTAGCTTGCAGGTCATAAGCACGTACCCAAGGGGTTTGGAGTTGCTTACAGCCACCTCCATCTTTTTGTGACCATCCACCCACAATGACCGTTTTTGTTTTGGGGTCATAAGCAATATCTTCAGGACGACCTTGCGTATTGGGTGCAAATTGCTTCACCAAGGTACCATCAGGCTTATAAATATAGACAACATTTCCAGCTAAAGCAACAATGGTACCATCTGCACCTGAAGCAACACGCCGACCTTTACTTGCCGTCGCATTACCCACCTGAGAGATGGATTTCTGCCAAGCAATTTTGTCATCTTTCGGGGTAAGTTTTACAAGCCCAAAATCCCCAATCGCAACAATCGCTTGTTGTGTTCCCTCAATCACCACATCATCGAGTTGATCGCCTCCAAGGCGAATGTTCCGCAACGGAATACCCTTATCATCTGTTACCAGTAATTGTGCCTTACTTTGAGCCGCAGGTGTACCTAGCGTGGTCGATAATACCGTAGGTTTTGGCATCACCGCCTTTTTGCTATTGAGTCCTACCACAAACTGTTTCGCCGTCTCACGTACATCCACACTCGTTGCACTATCAGGAAGCGTATCTCCAAAAAGTGTTGAGGTCTCTAAACGCCACTGGTTCCAAGTATTCGTGACAGGACTCGCAGCCAGTGCAGTCACTGCACAACCCAGCATTAAAGACGTACATACACTCAAACGCACCCATTGATTAGGCTGTTGACTCACGATTATTAGCTCCTGTACTTTTATGTTAAACATCGCACACCCTCTTAATAGCACCTCATCAGGGAGGTGTAAAGAATATCGTGCGTCATCATAAATAAAACGCTTACATCACTTAACTCATTGAGGTCAGACAACACAGTGCTGCCTAACACACCTCAACCATGAATAAACTTGACTATTTTTCATGTTCGACGTGGTGATTTCATTTCTGAAGGGAGACTCGAAGTATCTCCTATCAAGACAGCAGCGAAGACAATGGCATGACGCATCATATCATTGTGCTACCATTAAGAAAGAACCCTTCTATCAAAGTTCATACAATCTGATAGAACACTCATGTCGTCTATAACGTAGTATCGAGACACACTCGACCCCAAATAAAGATAAAACGTGTCACATGGTATTGGTCAAACAACAAAAAGTGCTTCTGATTGACTCTGGTATCGGAGGACTCAGTGTGCTGGCACGTTTACTAGAACAGGCAACCCAAAATCACATCGCACTAGAGGCTTGCTATGTGGCAGACACTGCTTGGTTTCCATACGGTGAGCGTTCTCGAGAAAGCCTAAAACCACGAGTCATTGCATTGTTAGAAACTTGCATTCAAGCCTTTCAGCCAGACCTTATCGTGATTGCCTGTAATACATTAGTGAGCGTCACGGCAGAAGATTTTTTGCCTTTCCTACAATCACAATATCAGGTATGGGATCCCATCCATGCCGTATGTGAAACCCTTGTCAAGACGTGTCACCACTATCATCAACAAAACATCACACCACCCTCATTAAGACCCATGGGTATTTTGGCAACGCCTTTAACTGCAAGCTCTGGCGTATACCCTCGTTTATTGTCGCAGACCCTAAGAACCCATGAACTTGCACAAACATGGGAAACGCTTTGCGTTCCTGTGGCATGTTCAGGGTTAGCAAGTTGGGTAGAAAACACACTCTATCATGCGTTCCAAACTGAAGCAGATTTCACCTCCTTAAAGACCGATACGACCTCGTCAGGCGGTATCCCACTGCAAGAAGTCCTCCGCCTTCCTTTTACAACGTTGGCAACTTTAGCAGCCCCCCCAAAAAAAATCCTCTCAACGCACCCAACACCCCTTCCTTATCACTGGGTACTAGGGTGTACGCATTACCCTCTCATTCAAAGTGTGTTAAAACACGCATGGCATACTTCCAACCCCAACATGCCCTCTCCCACATGTTTAGACCCCGCCGAAACACTCCTTACACAACCCTATCACCCTGTCGTTTTACCAGAAGACACACTGACCACAGCCGATATCGCCTCTCACCAAGCGTCTCACAGCATTCATTTTCGTTTCACTCAATCCGCACACGCCACATCTCAAGAAACCCATCACTTAGAGCATACCCAAGTACAGTTTTATCAGTGGGTATTACAACACTACGCCCACGAAAAAACCCAAGCCCTCCTACACTATCGTGTAACAGGAGAAGCTTGGGTTTTCTAACTGCGTCAGAGTATGAGAGGGGATACCCTTGATACCTTAACTTAGTGCAGGTCTTTATCAAAGGGTTCTCGAATAAAATCAGAGGCTTTCAAGTTCGAGACAAACTCTTGAAACTGGCGTGCTTCTTCCTCATCTCGCTCCACATTCGTGGAAATCGTCCCATTCGCAATCACATTAGGTGTCACAAAAATAGGCACCTCGGCACGGAGTGCAATCGCAATGGCATCAGAAGGGCGGGCATCCACCAAAAACTCTACCTCAAGCTCTTGATGTTTCACCACCACAGAGGCATAGTACGTATCTGTATTAAGGTCATTAATTTCAACTCTAAGCACCTTATAGCCCAAGGTTTCTACCATATTGCACAGCAAGTCGTGGGTCATAGGACGAGAGGAATGAATCTGCTCCAACTGACGAATAATTGCACTTGCCTCTGCGGTACCGATCCAGATAGGCAATGCTCGCCGATTTTCAGTATCATTAAGGACGACAATAGGGGTTCCTGTACGAGTATCAAGTGCAATTCCTATTACACGCATTTCAATCGCCGTCATCATATCGTTTCAGCTCTTTCTATGATTTCAACATGCTTTTATGACATACCACACCCCAAAGATGCTTGCTCTAAGGCTTCGTCATGCTGTTACCATAGCATAGGGATAGGCGTTAAAACATCCGTATAACATACGAGACCGCTCCTCCCCATCCCCATGGGAAAAGACTGGGGGCAAACGCTTTTCTTCAAGGTTTGTACTTGATTCTTGCGTGAGGTACTTCCATAATAACACTATGGATACATAGAACATTTTTATGCCACTTACTTCATCACCCTCTATTGTTTACCTGTTTGTACTCTCAAGATTGTTGACTGTAAAGCGACCCTCTCCTCATCATGATGTCTCAGCCTCAACCCTCCTTCTCTGAAAAACTTGCACCTCACTTTGACAAACTCATTCTTGCCATCATCGTGATAGGGCTTGTAGGCTTTTTAGCCGTCAAAGTTGGTCTGCATCGCACAGCCAAACAGGTGGTGAAAGGGGAAACAGACGTTCAAATGACCGTATTTATCATGAACCTTCGTACCCTGCAGCCAGACTTATTCAAGGCAGGTGAAGAAACTGCACTCACCGTCAGGAATGTGCCTCGAGGTGCCCTGCCTATTACCCATGTCAAAGTAGAACCAAAGCTCACCTTGGTCAGTGATGCTTATGGGAAACCTCACTGGGCTCCAGATGCGACAGACCCACTTGCACGCTCTTATACACTCACCCTGAAAGACCATGCCGCCATCACCGAAGATGGCTATGTGTCAGAGGGTATTAAATTAAAAAAAGGCTTACCCGTAGAACTCGAAGGGTTTTCCTACCGAGTCAATGGGGTCATTGTTGATATTCAAGCGACCCAAGCCCCTCTCCTGTAAACCCATAAGTGTGTCCACCTCGGTTGATAGAAATCCTCAAGAGTTTATCCCATGCCCGATATGCCCGCCTCCCTTGTTGCTTCCGAAGATACACCTTACTCCAAAACTGCTTGGTTGAGTCCTTGGGGTGATGCCCTATGGCACTCTAGGTTCATTGGGTGGCTGTGTCGAGTTTTATGGAAGTCGCCTACTGTTTCATTGCTCCAAGAGCCTACGCTAACAGACACTAACAGTATTGGTGAAGCAGCAGTGCCTCAGACTTCTTGGGGTATGATACTCGGACTCTGGAGTACCTGGCTAGTATGGCTTGTAGGATTTTCTGTTATGTCCTCTGATGCGATTGCACTGATGCTGGTAAGTTCCTGCCTCTTATGGGGAGGTGTGGCAGGGTACCGTCAAGGCATCGCATTGACCCTTCAACACCTATGGCAGTGGCTGGTACACCCTAAAGCACTTCTAGACCAGTATGTCCTCCTTTACCTTGCACTCATTGTTTTAGCCACCGCTTGGTCCTCTTTTATTTCAAGCGCTTTGATTGGATGGCTCAAATATAGCCTGATGGTCATCCCCTGCTACGGCTTTACCCGAATCGCTTGCCACTACTTAGTGACACAAAAAACCAAAACCCCCATCAAGCATTGGCACCCGTTGTATTGGGTGATAGGAGCGGGCATCCTTCAAGCAGGCATTGGACTCTATCAATACAAGCTAGGCGTTGCCCCTCAAGCTACATGGGTTGACCCCTCGACATTACCCGAACACCAACTCACACGAGTATTTGGAACACTGCTGCCTTTAAACCCTAATTTGTATGCAGGGTTTTTACTACCTACTTACGCTTTGACTCTGATTCTCGGAGTCATTCGCCCTCTTTGGGAACACCTCATACACCCGAAGCTACAGCAACACCCTACCCACCAAACCACAAAAGCAATCTCATTGAAGCCCTTAGTACTTGGAGTCACACTGACAGGACTCTTGTTATTGGGTATCTTGTTGAGCGGATGCCGTGGTGCCTACGTGTCTGCAGGTTGCATGACATTGGCAAGTTACTTAGCCCTAGGACATGTCCTGTGGTATGTGCCAACAACCACAGACAGAGGAACAGACACCAAGCAACGCCTGAAAACATGGTGGCTAACCCTAGGAGGCACAACTACTCTGTTAGCAAGCTGTGCATTATGGCTCTCGCCTGCCTTACTGAATCGTCTACTTTCTATTGGGAAAATGGCAGAAGACAGTAGCATTGCCTATCGTTTTCATGTCTATCAGAGTGTGTTACACATGATTCAAGACCATTGGCTATTTGGCATTGGTCCAGGAAACGATACCTTCAAAAAAGTGTACGGTTTTTACATGCACAGCGGCTTTAACGCCCTTGGTGCTTACAGTGTACCTCTTGAGTATTTTGTTGAACTGGGGCTTGGAGGCTTACTATGGTTCCTGGGGCTAGGGGTACTGATAAGTATTTGCCTTATGGGTACCATCGAAACACCGCCTCAAGACCCTAAGACGACAAACGCCACATCCACAGATACCCCATGGATACTTCTTGCAAGTGGCTCTGCCATTGCCATTTTACTTCTTCATGGCTTTGTGGATACGGTCTGGTTTCGTCCTCCTATTCAGTGTCTCATGTGGATCCTTTTAGGCGTGTTTACAACATGTTGGGTACATCATGTTCATCCTAAACAAGCTTCTGCCTGAAACCTCTGCGCCAAAAGTATTGTCACAGAATTGACATTTTCGAAAAAACATGTCATAGTAAAATTGGTTATGTTTTTATAGTATTTCCTTTTGAAACTTTCGCAACAGTTCTTGGGTAAGTCATGTAAAGTACGCTTTGTACGATATGAGTTTCCTAAAACAGACATCATGTCTCATAAAAGGCGACGTTTTCGGCGAAATCACACGCATAAATGACATCACTGCCAGTGTGCTGACTCACTAATATTTTTAGTATCTTTTGAAGTTACTTTTGTGAGTGAGCTATTTTCATAACAACCACTTAGGGATAAACCCGACCTTTTGCGTTCTAGTGTGATTGCAGAGAGAGGGATAGAATATTGAATATTCTATCCCCTTTTTTTTAGGCAAGGCCGAGCGTTAAACAGGCCAATGCCCATGAGCTTTCAAATGAGTCACAAGGGCAGCATCATCCAAAGCAAGTGCTAGGGCTTGAAAAGACTCTCCTGTAAGCTGAAGCTTTCGTAACAATTGCTGATCCATCGGACAGGGATAATCAAGATCTAAGATGGTTAAGGCACCCGTGGGTTGTAGCCTTGCTTTGTCAGTCATTCTGGCAAGCCAAGGTAAGCCTTCTAGTGTAATACCTCCCGAACGAGGCTCTGGTATAGGGTCTGGAAGAAGAGGGGCTGAAAACATGGACATTGCGTTCCTTCTAGGTATGATAATAAAAGCAGAAAGGTTATCGTGTGCTTTCTTTGCTCGCAGAGAGTGCCGTTACGACACACCATTGATACCAAAAGCTTTCCTAGTGTAGCACTCACCATCTATAGAAGAAACCATCCTGTAAGCGTTCGTCCTATGCCTGTTATCACCCATTATCGCCTACCCGAAGTGATAGAAGCCTTGAGGCACCACAGGTATATTAAGCTTATTTTAGGGGCAAGTTTTAAAGATACCGAACTCATTGAAAAACTATGTACGGCGTACGCCCTCAGTGGCGTTCAAGTTTTTGACCTTGCAGCAGACCCCTCCGTGCTTGAGACGGTCTTAGAAAGTTTCAAACGTTTAGCCCTAGACCACCCAGGCCCTACACCTATTTTTCCCGCCCTCATGGTAAGCCTTGATGTTGACGGCGACCCTCACTTTAAAACCATTGAACTCCAGACAGAAGCCTGTATTCAGTGTAGTGCCTGCATCCCCGTATGCCCCACCCAAGTTTTTGCACTGCCTGATACGCCCACGCCAAGTCATCCTCTTGACATGGTTCATACCCGATGTTACGGCTGTAACCAATGTATTCCCGTTTGTCCAACAGAAGCACTCTCATTACACCCTATCACGCAAGCCTCTGAAACACTCCAAACCCTCTTACGTCACCCTGCCATTACGATGGTAGAACTTCATACAGAACACCTCAACCAAGAAGCACTCTTACAGCTGCTCACCTCACTCGAAGATGGATTAAAGGACAAGCTCCTCTCGTTATGTTGGCGACCTGTCACAGAGGAAGCCTCTTTAGCGTGTAAAGCACAAGAGCAGACTTTTCTGGCAACATTTGACACATGGGTTAAAACCATCAATACCCATAAAGTATGGATGGCTCAAGTGGATGGCATTGCCATGGGTGGGGCGGGCTACCAGTTACAACAACAAGGCATCCAAACGTCTAATACAATGCCCTCTCAGACCTCTCCTCATGCATACGCTTGGCATGTTGCCTATCGTATGCATGCACGTTATCACACCCTTTCTCCTTCCTTCAACCCTCCTTGGACTTGGCTGACACTCTCAGGGGGGATTAGTCCTGAAAGTGCCGTATTTTATCGCCATCCAGTACAACAAGCACGTTTAGAGGTTCATGGTGCAGGCATGGGAAGCATGGCTAAAAAGATGCTTCAGCTTGTACCTTCACACACTGATAGTGCGGTATACACAAGGCAACTCCAAGAAAAGGCAATTTCTGCCATCCAACCGTTTTTATTACCCTGAGGCAAGTCCTTCACCCTCCTCCGATTCTGTGAGAGATGAGAAGCTTTTCTTCACACCAGATAAACTCAGTGAAACCTCTATGACCCTAACCCTTAGCTTGCGTTAATACACACGCTCCCCCCACCCCCAGCCTCACGAGAGAAAGAGACCCTAAGACCATGTCCCATACTAATTTTGCCTATATTCATTACGGTTTAGATGCTTCCACAGGTGAACTCACCCCAAGTGTAAAGCTTATTTGCTTAGCGGCAGGCGTTTGCGGTGCCATTTCAGCCATTTTATGGTTTGTCAGTACCTTATGCCACTAAGCATCCTCACAGGATTTTTCATAGTGTTTCCCTTATAAAGTAGCCATAAAACCAAGCATCACGAGTCAGTGGCTCGTGATGCTTTTGTCATCTCTCGCAACCTTACCGCAAGATACTACATAGGAGGCACCGTCATAGAAGGTGCAGTATCCCCCGACGCTCCTCCCTCAAACGAAGCAACAGGAGGGGTGAGAAAAGCATCTACATCTTTCATACCTGCAATCATTGCCATTTTTTTCAAAATAGGGTACCCACCCTGCTTGAGTTGCTGAGACCATACAGGATTTTTCTGGGTAAGCGTTAACAGCTGTGTCAACCACTCCAACTGCTTTTGCTTACTTTGTCCTACATTAATACTCACCACCTCAATATGAAAGCGTCCCGACAATAGTACTCGTAAGTCTAACGATTTAAAGACCGTACCTTCCGTAGGGCTATCTTGTCGAATCAACATCGGTTCAGTCGCATGGTGTGCCACTAACACCATAAACCGCTCTAATAAAGGCTTAATTCCCATAATACCGATATGTTCAATCACTTCACGCAAATCATTAATGGTTTGCTCCTGAAGGATTTGCATTTCAGTCGCCGTTTTTTTGAAGTCAATTTGACTGGCACCTTGGAAGGCATGATTCGCCCCTGAAGTGATTTGAGCCTCGGCTTTGAGCATCCCTATTTGATTCATCAGTGTAGCAATTTCTGAGAAATCGCCATGGAACGATTGTACATCATTCGGACGCTCCGTCACCATAATACCGCCTGCCACACCAAAAAACTGACTTAAGTCAGTCCCTTCAGGCACCACAAAACGGTTACCAATACGTGCCATTGCTTCTAATTTGTAATTTTCAAGGATATTTACGAGGCGTTGTAACTCAGTGATAGCCTCTGCAGGACCTTCACCATAGGGTCCTTCTGGGGTTAAATGCCAATGACAAAACACCGCAGGATTTTCCGCACGAGGGGACGTATTAGGATACACGCCCACGACCCACTGATGCTCTACCACATGAACACTCACATGACGTAACACCCTCACGGCTTGGGTTGTGTCATGACGCAGTTCTAAATACGGAAAGTAAAACGTTTCATAGGTCAGGGCTTTTTCATGCAAACTGCCAGACGCTCCACCCGTCATGGCATGGGAAGACTCCTCAGGAAAAGACCCCGTCTCTCCAGGGGAAGGTAAATGAGTATGTAACTGATACCCATGGGTAAGGCCAGAAAAGCGTAAGGTGTCCTCAAGGGTATGTGTACCATATAAAAGAGCTTGAAACCGTTGGACGTGACGCTGTGAACATCCTTCTTCCAAGATGGATCTGATTTTCTTTTTTCCCACATGACACCATGCACTTTCATGCCATCGTCCAAGAGAGGCTTGAGGGTCAATGAAAAAGCTCATAGGATGCAGGGTATGCAAGGTCATACGTTGTTGTAACACAGGGCGGTACTGATAAGTGGCTTGAACCTCATCCCAGTACCATTCACTTTGGGTGATGGTTTCCATGGCAGGAATGGCAAACCCCATGCCTGCCCAACATAAATCAAACAGAAAAGCCCCTAGTTGTTCGGTTAATAAGTTTTCCTTGAACACCTGCTTGAGTGCATCTGTCAAATCATCTTCCAGTAGTGCTGCTTCAGGGTCACGTCCTCTGACTCGGAAGTAATCTTCATCGTTGGGGAAAAACGTGAGTTTTAGCTGGGCATATAACTGATGCACCACCTGTTTTGTCAACGGAAAAAACGTTTTAGGACGTTGTTTGTCTAAACGCTGTTGTGTGCGGGCATCTGCAATCCCTGGCTGCGTCATAAAAGGCACAGGAAGGGCATCTTGTGCGTCAAACACCCCTTGTAAATGTCGATAGGCAACCTCTAGTTTTTGTTTTTTTGCCTGTGCATACGTGGTTGCTTTTTGCTTAAACGCATTGCACCAAGCAATCACACTGGCTTCTTCTTCGTGAGCAATGGCTAACATGTTAGCACGGGTTTCCTCTGATGCACCTAGAGGCATGTGCATAATGTCATCAGACATCTCAGAGGATTCATGAGGCTCGTGGAAAGAAAATATCATGGGCATGGGGTCCTTAGGGCTAAAAAGGAGAGAAAAACATCCAAAGGTACTGGTGCATTGGCACTGAACGAATGGCTTTTTTTACTCTAGCCCATGAAAAAAATGCTTTTTAAGGTTCATCCTATTCTTACAAGAGAACCTTGAAAAGAGACCTATTATCTGTCACCTTGAGATACAAAACCATTTTCAGTAAAATGAATAAACATCCATTATTTTATAAAGTTTTATCTTTAATTAAACATCATAAGTAATTGATAAACCATCAATAGATGGTCGCAAGATAGATTAAAAGACAAAAATGATAGACCAGATACCCACCCAAATACCTACAGCAGATGAATTTTCACTTGACGAGATTACATCTCAAGAAGAACTCGACACTAAGCTTACAGAATGGCTTGAGAACCCGGGAAATATACCACTTGTCTTTAAAGGCACTTGCCATTTTGAACTCCGCATCCAGAACATGCGAGACTTGAACTTTACAATCGAGTTTCAAAACTGTGTATTTGAAAAACCTGTTAAAATTAAAAGTGTAATATTTCAAGAAGGTTTTACATTTTCAAACTGCACGTTTGAAAACACCTTAAATATAGAAAATTGTGAGTTTCATAAGAGATTTGCTATTTTTAGCTCTCGATGTTTAAAAAGTGCTAAAGTTGAGAAAACAAAAGTTTTTGGTAACTTCATAATAGATAATACTCATTTTGAGTCAGGAGGCGTTTTTGAAGTCAGCTATCATGACGGTGGTAAAGCTGAGATTCAAAATATCAATTATGCCTCTTCTGGTACCTTATTCTTTAAACAATACGATCAAGAGGGAGATACGATAGAAAGCCAAAAAAACACTTCCTCCAATACTGATTGTGTGCCACTCACATTTAGAAAATGCTACTTACCCCCCTCAACTATTTATCTTATTCAATGGGACTTAGGACATGTTTCTATTGAAGGAGGAAATGGCTTAACAGGGTTTATCTTTGACCAGTGTATTTTCCCAGACAGTACAACCCGTCAATTTCCAATAGAAAACATAAAAACATATTTAACAGAATTAATTAATTTATATAATAAACCTGCTCAGTTTCTCAACAAAATAATTGATTTATATAATAAAATTACTCATTTTACCAATAAAACAATTATTTATTGCAATAAAACTACTCAGTTCCTTAATAAAATTATAATAAACTTATTCTTCTTTTTTGATCACTTTTTTACATGGTGGGTTCATCATGGAAGCTTACCCCCTAGCCTTCACGAAAAGTATACTTCGCCCACAGAAGCAATGCAGGGAAGAATTACCTACAGCCAGTTAAAAGCAAAGGCTCAAGAGAGAGGAGAAGTACAACTTGCTCATAGCTTCTACTTTTGGGAAAGTTGGTTCAGGCTTCGGGGTGTTACAAACTGCATTTCCCCAGAAGGTGTTTTACTAAGACTGTATTTATACTCCTCTCATTTTGGATTATCAATAGGGTTACCTATTGTATGGTTATTCATTAATTCAAGAGTATTTGCATGGATTTATCACTCATTAAATGCACCTTGTCTTGTTAACAATACAAACCAATCGATCTGGCTAAAACACTGGTGGACAAGTCTAAACCTATCGTTACCCACTGATTACTTCATAAAAAAGACTCTTGAAACGACGTGGAAAAAGGCTATGTCTTGTCACCCAACACTAATGAGTGTCTCGGTTACATGCCAACTTATCATTCAGGGTTTCTTGGTATTTCAACTTATTGCGGCAATACGGAATAAGGTAAAACGTTAAACAATCAAAGACTCCTCTAAGCCACGCCCCCTTCTCGATAAACGAGAAGAGGGCGTGAAGGTACAAGATGCTCTATGTCAGGCGTTTAAAGGGTCAGCGTTGCAAGCAAGCGGTCGGCATATTTTGCCATAGGCTTCAAGGTAAACCCTAGTTTTTCACAAATCGCCTGCATTTCACGATTTTCATTCAAAATCTGTCCACACAGTAACGATAAGCCCTCAGCACGTGCCACGGCAATCACTTCCTTCACCAGCCTGGCACCCACACCCTGACCTTGATAAGGGTCAGACACAAGAATACGGAACGTCCCCGTTGCATCGCTACCATGCTCCTTACTCAAGCGTCCTACCCCAATCATTTTCTCACCTTGGGGTAAGGCATCATCAGGCGTAAGAGCAATTAAAGCAATCTCACGGTCATAGTCAATAAAACACAAGCGACTTAACCGTTCATGCTGTAGACGCTCCTGTAAGGGCATGGACTGCATATAACGTAAGTACACACTCCGTTCAGAAAGATTCAGATGAAAATGTTTTGCCAAGGGTTCATCTTCAGGCTTAATAGGACGTATGGTCAAGGGTTCTCCTCGTTTTGTACTTCCCTCGGTTGTGTACTGGCTAGGGTAAGGACGAATCGCCTGAACTGGGGTTGCATCGTCAAACGCTGCATCTGAAAATAATACCACCCTAGCATCAAGTGCAATCAGCCCTGAAGGCGATGCCATTAAAGGGTTAATATCAATTTCTTTAATTCGAGGCTGTTCCACCACAAGTTGACTAAACCGTACCAAAAGTTCATCTAAAGCGTTTAGGTCTACTGGGTCACGCCCACGTACACCCTGTAAAGCTTTAAAAATGCGTGTCTTAGACATCATCCGACGAGCCAACTTATTATTTAAAGGAGGCAACTCCAACACGCTATCATGATACACCTCCACCAGCTGTCCACCCGTACCACAAAGTACCACGGACCCAAACTGAGGGTCTTGGCTTGCCCCTAAAATCAGTTCATAGCCCTCGGAGAGCTTGACCATTTGTTGCACCGTGACCCCTTGGAAATGTTCAAAGCCTACTTTTTCCGTCACATTTTTTACAATGGTGTCATAGGCTTCAAGTACATGGTCAGGGGTTTGCAGGTTGAGCTTCACGCCACCCACATCGGTTTTATGGGTAATAGTCTCAGAATGGAGCTTGAGAACCACAGGATACCCCATGGCATTGGCCGCTTCTAGGGCTTTTTCTCGGCTCAAGGCAAGCTCCGTGAGTACGGTAGGAATACCATAATGGGCAAGGAGCTTCTTAGACTCCCATTCGGTTAAAAGGGTACGTCCCTCTGCCAAAACGCTTTGTAAGAGTCCCTCACACACCTCTTGCTTGTGGCGTGCTGCTTCATCTGAGACTGAAGAGAGCTGAGGGGTTTCATAGAGTCCTCCCAAATGGTCGGCGTATTGCCACATTCTGGAAAAGGCTCGTGCTGCCGCATCGGGGTAAGCAAATACAGGAATCCCCGCTTGATTCAGTAATTGAGATCCTACCGCCACATCTTGCCCGCCCATCCAGCTGGCAAGAATAGGTTTATCATACTTCTTAGCGTATTGTGCAAGGAGTTGTGCTGTTTCCGTGGACTCCGTCATGGCTTGAGGGGTTAAAATGACTAACATGCCATCACTGTTTTCGTCTTGAGCTGCAATTTCCAATGAGCGTGCATAGCGTGAAGCATCCGCATCCCCTAACACATCAATGGGGTTACTATGGCTCCAGGCACTGGGGAGGGTTTCATTCAAAGAGGCAATCGCTTCTTCAGAAATTTCAGTCAGCTGTCCGCCTGAAGTTAATAACGCATCCGTGGCAAGCACGGCAGGTCCACCAGCGTTTGTGACAATGGTTAAACGGGGTCCTTTGGGTAAAGGCTGTTTGTCTAACACATCCGCCATCGCAAACACTTCTTCAATACTATCCACACGTAATACACCACAACGCTTGAAGGCGGCATCCAGAACGTCATCGCTCCCTGTCAATGACCCCGTATGGCTTGCTGCCGCTTTCGCAGCACCTTCTGTCCTACCAGGTTTAATAACCACAATGGGTTTAATCCGAGCCACTTCCCGTGCGGCAGAAAGAAACGAACGTGCATCCCCGATGGTTTCCATATACAAGACAATGCTCTTGGTGTTAGGGTCATCTCCTAAGTAATAAATCAGATCGCCCCAATCAACATCTAACATCGAACCGACGCTCACAAACATACTGAAGCCCACATTGGCTTGATAGCTCCAGTCAAGCACCGCCGTACACAAAGCCCCACTCTGACTAATAAACGCAACATCGCCAGGGCGGGCCATTCCCTTCGCAAAGGTCGCATTCAAGCCTTTGCGTGCATTCATGACACCCAAACAGTTGGGACCTACAATACGCATGCCTGAGCGTTGTGCAATGTCTAAAATTTCTTGCTCAAGCGCAACCCCTTCAGGACCTACTTCCTTAAAGCCTGCAGAAATAATAATAGCACCTGGAATCCCTTGTGCAGCACATTCACGAATCACGCCTGGCACTTTAGGGGCAGGGGTCACAATCACGGCAAGGTCTACTTTTTCTGGTACATCTTGAATGCTAGGATACGCCGCAATGCCTAGCACACTCTTACGAGTGGGGTTTACAGGAAAAACCACCCCATTGAAATTACTCGTAATCAAATTCCATAAAATGGTTCTTCCAACACTCCCGTGTTTTTCGGTCGCACCAATCACTGCCACTGATTTAGGAGAGAAAATAGCATCCAAGCTTCGTGGTTCATACCGAAATACGTCATGGGCAGGGTCTACCACATAAGGATTATAGGTATTATAAGCAGTGTAAATCATCGCATTACCTTCTTCTTTCATAAACGGTCAACCAAACGCAAGCAAAAAGCTTGATGGATGCCAACAACGAACAAGTACATACCACACACAAGAAGAGTGACTTCGTACAATATCAAACTGACCAAACAGGTTTCAGAATATCCTATGCAAACAACGTACCTCATAGCCTCTGATTGATGGTAACGTTGTTTATGAAGGCATGCGTAGCGTTTTAAACCGCCATACGCATACTTACTACTCATAGTGTGTACGACCTTTCCTAAAGTTTGCAAGTAGGATTAACAAACTTTTAGCCTAGATACACGAGCGTCTTGGCAAAGATACTTCATACCTGTGAAAGATATAAAGAGTTTTAAGAGAAACATTGACACGGGGGTATATTCTTGAGTTAATAAAAGGTGTTACAAAGTTCATTAAATCAAAAATGCTTCATACTAAAAAGCCTGATTGATACAATGCGTTCACTGAAGTAACTTATCAAAAAACAAATATGCCACCATAGCTCAGTCGGTAGAGCAGGGGACTGAAAATCCCCGTGTCGCTGGTTCGATTCCGGCTGGTGGCATATTTTATTTCTAATTTGTTCCAAGTCGCTACCTTAAACTTGATGGCACAAGAGGGTCTTTCATTTGAGATTCAAGCTTCTTTTGCTCATACTGGTATCGCTTGAGCATAGAGGACTTGGGATATTTTGTCGCAAGGACTTCAAGACACTCCCACGCTTCCAAAGCCTCATCACGTGCCTTTAACACCTGCACCAGTCGATAAAGCAATAAAGGGACTCTGGGTTCATCAGTGCCAAGCTCATCTGGGAGTGCTTTCAGAAGAGGAATGAGTTCCATTAAATGGTATTGGTCTTCTCCTGTAAAAAAGGAATGCTCCGCAATACGTTGCTCAAGGACTTTCAATGTTTTATGGTAATCGTCAAGTTGTTTATCAATGTCTTCTTTTGATTTCTTTTTAGGATTAGCAGCCCATGCCTGAGACCCCCAAGATGCCCAGAAGCTAGGTGTCGATGTCTCAGTTACACCATCAGAACTCGCTTGAGGATAGGGGTGAGTCAGTGATGATTGAGAAGATAAAGGCGGAAATGTTACCATCATCCTCCAAGCTGTATGACCTAATGTAAACACACCCACACCCAATAACCCTAATCCTATCCAGCCCAATAGCTGTGCCACACGCTGGCGTATCCACCCTACATAGCCCCAAGCTTGCCATACATACGCTCTTGAACGAGAAGCAGATGGCATGGTATAAGTCCGAGAGACATTCGTAGAATCGTCCCCCATATGATGCACTTGTTTATGAGCGTAAAGCACCATCATGAGATGTAAAGAGCTTTCAAGAGATTAAAGTACATAACACCATGAAGCCTAATACACACAATGGCTCCACACATACCATCACCCTACTCCGTTTGAAAGTTCGTCCTTCCTCATCAAACACTCAAGTGCCAACAGACTAACCTCCCATAGCCATATGAGCTAAACCCTCTGAATACGGTCATGTTTCGCCCTCATGAGAGAAATATCTCAATATAAAGAAAAAGTAAATATTGAAAGAGATACCTTTGTGTATATTGACACACTTAGGTATAGTGTATAGAATACATTATAGAAAGTGTTAAAGAAACACATAATAAAGTTACTTTCTTTCCTACATCACCGCTTGTAACACACGCACTACCTTACACCACTATTTACTAAAAGGCTTCTCACACCATGAATATTCAGTCGGTTTCCTCTCCCTTCAAATGCCAAGCTCCTGCTTTAGCCTCTTCTCAAGCTCGTTATTTTCCCCACAGTGTGGTGGCAGTTCCTTTCCCTGAGCGTAGTACACACGCCGTAGTTGCACGCAATGCACATGGTGACACCTTCTCATTGCGTTTTGGCAGTGCTGAAGCAGCCTCAAAAGGATACCGCAATGATGGTACTGAACAAGGGTTTTTCTCTCGTGCATTTTCTAAACTTGTCCACAACTAATAGTATCCACGATATTCTAAACTTAAAAAAATAATTGTTTATTAGACTATTGTTATTTCCTACCCTATGTGTTATACTTACCCTAAGCTTTAAATATAAGTGCTTTCCTCTCTCTGTCTGTACTGCTCAAAAATTTTCTTTCATAGTGTGTCTAAAACTTCTGTTTGAAGTTTCACACAAGCATATGTTTCAGGGTACTGCGTTTTGACAGATACACCTCGTTAAATAAAGATTTACTGTTGAATAACCCCAACCTACAAGTGTCTCTCACATGTAGGTTTTTTTTTGTGCTTTTACTTCATTACAGGTAATGCTCAAGCCCAATGGTTAAACCTGCATACTGTAACTGATAGCTTGAGGCAGAAGCATAAAGATGGGCGGCAAGGCTTTGGGCAACCTGTCTGACACCTGGCATAAAGCACGCTCGGTCAAAACTATCATGACGCAGGGTTAAAAGCTCACCTTGAGCACCAAAAAGAACCTCTTGATGTGCCACTAACCCTGGTAAGCGGACACTATGAATGCGTAATTTTCCTTGCGTTTCACAGCCTCTCGCACCTGCCATGGTTTCATGGTCTGTAATATTGGTCACAGCAAACGTCTGGCGTGCTTCCTCCATTAAGGTCGCAGTACGTACTGCGGTACCACTAGGAGCATCAAGCTTTTGGTTGTGATGGTATTCAATTAACTCACTATGGCTAAAATAGGTACTCGCCTTTTGGGCAAACTGCATTAACAGTACCGCCCCTATGGAGAAGTTTGGAATCAAGGCACCCTCTAACCCATAGGTTTTCAAAAGTGTATCCATCGAGGCAATATCCTCAGGGGTGAAACCAGTTGCACCAATCACAGGTAATCCACCTGCTTGAGCCACGGTCGTAATATGCTCACGGGTACTAGAGCCTACGGTTAAATCTACTACCACAAAAGACTGCCGAGGGAGTTTAGACTGCTCTTTTGCCCACTGCAAGACCTCAGCCAAGTCATACTGTACCGTCACAGGACTAGGATGATCGGGCATGCCAGCCACTTCTCCCGCACAGGCTCCCTTTTTATTTCGGTCAAAAAGACCTACCAAATGAAACCTCTCCTCATGGAGAAGCATTGTTTTGACCGCTTCCCGCCCCATACGACCGCACGCTCCTAAAATCACAACAGGAATACGTGTTCCTTCAGGCATTACATGAGCAACAGAATGAGCAGGAGAAGAATGAGAAGCCATGATAAATACCCTTGATGATTTAACGTTGACTGATACAACCGTACTGGCTCACGAAAACAAACAATAAAAAACCTCTCATCCAAGGTATAAGGAGAGAGGTTTTAAAATGGGGCGGGTAACGGGATTCGAACCCGCGTATATCGGAACCACAACCCGAGGCCTTAACCACTTGGCGATACCCGCCACTTTCATAAAGTGGAAGTGCATTTAGTGTTACGACAACAAGCTAAATCACTGTATTGTATAGTATGAAATACTCAAGAAAAAATTGCAATATCTTGCAATGACATAAACCTTGTTTACCGTTCACCATCCTCCAGCAAGGCTTCTGGGCTGACAGAAGAACCCTCAAGCGTAGCCTGATAGTAGGTTTCTACCTGAACATAAAGAGGGATTTTGGCAGAGGGTAGCTCATGCTTAGGCACCTCAATAACTTGAAGCTTGAAGCGACGGTTTACAATACGTCCTTCAATGATATCACCCACACGCACTTCAGCAGAGGCACGAGCTACTTTACCATTCAGGCTTACAAGCCCAAGGTCACATAACTCATTCGCAACGGTGCGACGCTTAATCACACGCACACACTTTAAAAACTTATCTAATCTCATGATGCAGACATACCCTGAGCGTTACACTTTTTAACACACTACGTGACGTAAGTCATGAGGAGTACTAAACCCACGGCACCATCATGCCACACAGTGCATGAAATAGCAAAGTCCACGCCTTAAGATGAACCTACCTAACGGAAGACAGTTGCCCTGACTGAGATTGTACCTGCTGAATCGCTTTTTGCATTGCCTCAAAGCGGCGGAGCATATTACTTCTCTCTTTTTCTAATTGATCCGTAATACGCTTTAGTTTATCATCATTATTTTTCTTACGGGTACCCAAACTATCATTCGCACCCTGAAACAATCCTTTTTGTGTACCCGAGGTAGGGGCTACAGCATTTTGAAGTGTGTCTCGTAACGTTCCCATGATTGCCTTAATGGTATTGGTCACCTCAGTTGGGTTTGCACTGTAGGCAGCATCAAACGTAGACTCGTTAAACTGTAAGGGCAATACCGTACCACCTGTCACAGCCGCACCAGTAGCAGCACCTGTCCCTAAACCAATTTGGGTTAAACTGTTATAAACAGTGGCACTCCCATTACGGTCTGCAATTTGACTGCGTAAACTATTCCGCAAACGTCGGAACCCTGAAATATCATTTAATACACCATCTTTGCCTGTTTGTAAATCACTGGCACTCACATACTCATTAAATCGAGTGACCAAGTCCTTAAAGGCATTTTTAAGATTCGTACTATCTGGGGCTATCACACTATTAATGGTCGCACCCGTTGTAGTGACTTGCTTGAGGTTTAACGTAACCCCTGTTAAACCTGTGGTACTTGAGTTCACCGTATTAGAAGTGCTTAAATAGGTTTGACCATTAATTTCAACACTGGCATTCTGTCCTAAAGTTTGTGATGCTAAACTATTGCCCCCACTGAGAAGCCCCATGGCTTGAAGAAAATTGCCCGAAGTATCTTCAAGAAAAATAGCATTTTGTCCTGTCGTGGTGCTAGTCAACTCAAGACGGTTAGTACTGGTATTGAATGACGCAGTCACACCATCGGCGGTTGAACCATTAATTTGACTGATAATACTATTTAAACTATCGCCAGCATTGACCGTAAAAGTAGCACTCCCTATTTTAAAAGTACTCCCAGCGGTCACAGTAGTCTGTAGCTTTGCCCCCGTCGCATTAGTCATATCGCCGTTCAGGTTCAGTAAGCTTACCGTACTACCACTGGTTAAGGTATTATCAGGAGTCCCTGAGGTACTTACTGCCGTTAAAAGCTGTGTCTTACTTAAAAAATTACTGGTATCACCCGTACTCCCTAACTGCATGGTTTGTGTATTGTCAAACGCAATGTTCAGTTTCCCACCACTTACCCCCGTACTGCTCACACCAGCAATCCCCTGAATGCGTGTCAAAACATCTTGAATCGTATCCCCAGTATTAACGGCAATAGTATTGGCGACCCCATTTCTAAACACCGTAAAATTGCCTGTGCTAATACCTAAGTCACTTACAAGGGTTGACGTTTGAAGGGTTTGTCCTACATCTGTGGTACTGGTTGCACGAGTATTCGTTGCAAGGCGATTTACTTTGATACTCAGGTTTTGAGTGGTCGCATTGGTATCAGTCGTTACGGTTAAATAATCACTAGCCACAGCGTTTGTGACACCCCCTGTTAATGTCTGCGAAGCACTATAGCTACTGTAAACATTACTGGTGTCTAGTACAGAAGGAAAAAACTTTTTAACACTGGTAAGCAAGGTATTTGCACGTGTGGAAAGCGTATTGATTTGGGTTGTTTGCCGTCCTATCCTTGTATTACTGGTGGTGTACAATGAGGAACGTGTAGCACGTTGATTCTCAATAACTTGAGAGACATAGCTTTGATAATCAAAACTGCCTAATCCGCTAACCATCATCATGAGATTCAAGCCTCCATCCTAGAGGGGGTAGTGTGACGACAAGATGCCCTAGAATTCATGCATACTCATTAGGCATCGCTCCATTCAAACGCTTATCGAATGATTGGGTATCATGCGACATGAACACTCTTGACTACATCGTCTCATACCACGAGCCAATGAAACAAAGGAAGGACATCCTTTAAGAGTTCGACCATTTAGCCGAGAACTTTACCCTTTTCATCTATGAATACTTTTAATTCACACGCCAAAATAAAGTATTGTTTTATACGTTAAGAATAAGCCTTTTTTAAAGTTACCATCACAGTGCTTTCTCACTTGCCCTCATCGTGTTTTTGAAAGATAATAGTAACTTAGAATAAACTGCATACTTCCTTTGTTTTTTAGCTTTTGGTGGCACAGCTCTGTATCCAAACGTGTGATACGTGTTACCTTAGAGGCGTTACTTAGTTTCATGCTTAAAAACCCTGAAGCAAAGCACAACCACCAAGCTCATTGAGTGTATGCTCATTAGAGGTCATGTATACACATGAATGCCATGAGTTAGGGATAGCACACACCCTATAGTACATGGTGCCATGCGTTTTAGCAGCCAACCTACTTCAACCCTAGACTGTATGCCCCGTTCATAAAACTTCTTCACGCCGTGTTTAACCCTTTAATAGTACTTTGTTCCCGAATCACAAAATGATGTCTCCCCTTGACCGTGTTCATTTTGTTTTATTGAATCAGTAGAATGGTTCCCTCCTTCATGATGATGTCTCTTTTTTGCAAACTCTTTCAGCGTAAAAGTCTCGACCAAATTTTAAACGAAACAGAGAATCAAGAGCATAAGTTAGAAAAAACACTCTCCGCTTTTGACCTTGTGGTCTTTGGCGTAGGTGCGATGGTAGGGGCAGGTATCTTTGTCCTTACAGGAGCAGCTGCAGCAGGCTCAGGAAGCCACTTAGCTGCAGGTCCAGCATTAATGCTTTCTTTTTTACTAACCGCCGCTGTGTGTGGCGTATGTGCCTTATGTTACGCAGAGTTTGCAGCCATGATACCCATTTCAGGCTCCGCCTACAGCTATGCGTTTGCCGCATTGGGGGAATTGGTGGCTTGGGTCATCGGGTGGGCCTTGGTATTAGAGTATGTGGTAGGTAATATGGCGGTTGCAGTTGGATGGACAGGGTCTGTGAAAGAGTTTTTAGCCATTTTCGGGATTCATAACATCCCACAATGGATGCTCAAAAACACCTTTGATACCGTCACACAAGCAAACTTGGCTCATGTAGACACTGCAAGTTTACTCACGCACCCCATTGCCCTCAACTTCATGGGGCATGACACGCCGATGTACTTGCTCGTACAAAAAGGGTTTAACCTCCCTGCCTGTCTTATTTTACTTGCAACCACTGCCTTGTTATACCGTGGTGTCCAAGAAAGCAAGTTCACCACAACCCTGATGGTGTTTGTAAAAACCTCTGTGATTTTGCTTTTTATCGCCACGGGTTTATATTTCCTTGGGGTGAACCCTCAGATGGTGCATACACACTGGCTAGCAGAAGGCTGGAAAACCTTTGCACCCAACGGATTCAACGGGATTTTAGCAGGGGCTTCTACCATCTTTTATGCCTATATTGGCTTTGATGCCGTTTCTTGTGCGGCAGAAGAAACAAAAAACCCTCAAAAAGATATTCCTATTGGGATTATCGGGTCTTTGATTATTTGTACCCTTTTGTATATCGCCGTGACTGCGGTCATCACAGGTGCCGTTCCTTTAAACCTTATCAACAAGGAAGCCGCCGTTGTAGGTGTCATGAATCAGATGGGATACACATGGGCTTCTGTACTGGTAAGCGTAGGAGCCATTGCAGGATTAACTTCAGTATTGTTGGTTCTTCAAATGGCAGGGGTACGGGTATTTTACGCCATTGCACGTGACGGATTACTCCCTAAACCCTTGGCAGTTTTACACCCCGTATACAAGACTCCTCATATTTGTACGGTCTTAGTAGGCCTTTTTGCCGCCATTGGGGCAGGATTTTTACCCATTAATATGCTCGCTGAAATGTGTAATATTGGGACACTTGGTGCTTTCATGATTGTGTGTGCAGGGATTGCAATTTTACGGTTCACAGACCCTCAACGTGAAAGACCCTTTAAAACCCCAGGAGGGATTCTACTTCCGTTGGTAGGTATTGCAGGCTGTGCCTACGTCATGACTGGACTTCCTACACTCACTTGGCTGACAGCAGGCATTTGGTTTTTAGTTGGGCTGGTCATCTATTTCAGCTATGGTATTAAGCATAGTAAGTTGCGCCAACTAACGCCTAGCGTGCCAAGCATGAGCGGGCTTCCTCATACGCACACTAAGGGTGAGGGTCATCATGAGGCAGTAAGTCAAAAAGTAGCTGCTAATGAGCAAGAAGCGGTTTCCATGCTTTCTTAAAACACCGCTATCAAGCCTAAGCTTGTGATCATTCAAAGGCTGTTACGCATGTAGCAGCCTTTGTGCTGTTACATCTCATTCAAGATAGCACTCTACTGTGATAAGTCTTTGATTCTAGCGTATGGATTGGATACACTAAAGAAAGTAGAAGCATCGCTTACTAAGATTCCACCCAGCTCAACAACCCTTCAATGTTCAAAGAAAGTATCATGTGTCCCATGTTTGCACGGCAGTTTAATAATCAATCAGGGTCTTCCCAACGTCGTTCTCGGTCTCAACGAAGTGCCATGCGTACGTATGCTCGTACCCAAGCACATTCGGAGCTGAAGCGTTCTCAGAAATCCCAAGCACTTGTACTCTCAGGACACCATATTGTCAGCCAGTCCAGTCTACCTTCTGTCGTAATTATGGGACGACCCAACGTAGGGAAATCAAGTTTACTCAACCGTATTATCGGAGCGAGAATTGCCATTGTCCATGACCAAGCAGGGATTACACGTGACACCACGGAACATGTCATGCAATGGGCAGGAGAGACCTTCCGCTTATTGGACACTGGGGGGATGATGTTTCGTCCCGAGGTTGCAGAACTCTCTGAAGCATTTGACCGTCGAGTAGCTCCCTTGGTGAATGACCAAGTGCGTGCCGCATGTGAAAATGCCGATGTAGTCATTTTTCTAGTAGACGGACAAACTGGGCTACAAGAGGAAGATATGTTAATTCGTAATTGGCTGCATCAGTTGGGTGCTTGTGTGCTGTTAGCCGTTAATAAACTTGATAACCCACAGCAACTTTTAAATGTCCATGAATACTATGCAGGACTTGTTCCCTTACCCGCTACCCATAGTGAAGCAGGACTTAAAGGTCAAGAAACCCCGATGCCTATTTCAGCCCTCCATGGGACAGCAGGGGTGGGAAACCTATTAGAAGCAGTGGTCAATGTGCTGAAAGCGGGCAAACAGGCAGGCATCATCACCACGGAAGTTTTACCTCAAGCTGACCTTAACACAGGTGCTAGTCATCGTACCGAAGAGGATGAAAGCTCTGTGTCCTCTGAAGAAGGGGTGCATGCAAGTACCTCTCATACCCCAGATACCCCACTAAGACTTACCTTTATTGGTCGTCCCAATGTGGGTAAATCATCCATGGTGAATGCCTTGCTTGGTGCAGAACGAGTGATTGTTAGTGAAATCTCTGGTACCACACGAGATGCCATTGATATTCCATTCCTCTATGAAGAGGAGCCTTTCGTCCTGGTAGACACTGCAGGGGTACGACGCAAAAGCAAAGTCGACTTTGGGGTTGAGATGTTCTCGGTGGACCGTACCATTGAAGCAGCAAGAAAAAGCGATGTCGCAGTCGTCCTATTTGATGTTTCTGAGGGGCTGACGCAACAAGATGTCCGTATTTTGAATAAAATCTATGACGAAATTGCACGTCCTATTGTCGTAGTCGCAAACAAGTGGGATAAAATCTCTAATAAAACCTCTCAAACGCCAGTGGCGATGAAAAAGCGTTACATCGAGATGTTACCTTGGTTGAGAGACGTTGAGGTGTTATTTCTCAGTGCCGAAAAACCTGATAAGTTACATCGTATTCTCACCGCCGTGAAGCAGGCTCGTGAAAATGCCCATCGTCGTTTAAAGACCAATCTCGTGAATCAGATTTTACAGGAAGCCCTTGCACTGAACCCTCCTCCTGCACAGCGTTCCAAGCTTCCTCGTATTTATTATGCCACTCAAGTAGAAACCAATCCGCCACGGTTCGTACTATTTGTCAACAATCCACAGTACATCCGTGCAGATTATTTAAGGTATCTTGAGCGCACCTTCAGAGAACGTTTTGTACTAACAGGAACGCCTATAGTTTTTTCGATGAAAGCAAAAAGCGATAAAGCCGATGCAACAGGACGGATGCCTTCTTCTGGACGAAGAAAACCTCCTGTGTCTTAATCTGTTGATGTGGTATTAAGGTAAAAAGGGTTTTCTGCCATGCTATTGGGTACTACGCCTCTTTTGTTCTGTCTTTTACTTGCCCTCGTGCTTGCGTCCTACTTATTGGGTGCTTTACCCATTGCATTATGGGTCGCGCGACGCCATGGGATTGAAGACATCCGAGACCATGGGTCTAAAAATGCTGGAGCAACCAATGTTGCCAGAGTTTGCGGGAAACAAGCGGGACTCACCGTGTTAGTCCTTGATGTTCTCAAGGGTGCATTGCCCGTTGCACTTGCAAAGTTTGTGTTGCCTGTTTGGGCGATGCAGAACCCAGAACTTTTAGGGACATGGACACCTGAAACTTTGAAAGCACTCATGCCTCCCCTTCTTGCCGTCATCGTCGTACTGGGTCATGCCAAATCCGTCTTCATGAACTTTCAAGGTGGGAAATCTTCTGCCACAGGTATGGGTACGCTACTGGCAATGACACCCCTTTGGGGTGCAGGGATTGCCCTTGTCATTTATGGGGTCTTTCGTGTTACACGTATGGTATCAGTTGCCAGTTTAGTTGGGTGTATGGTTGCACCACTCGTTTTCTATTTCACACATCAGCCTTTGCCTTATTTAATCTATATCAGCTTTATTACCCTTTATGTTGTCTTACGACACCGTGCTAACATTCAACGTTTACTTCAAGGCACTGAAAATCGTTTATGATGCTTCGCTCTTCTGTTGCACAACGTGAGGAATAAGGTTCATGGCACTCACGCTTTGTGTACAACGACCTTTATCTGATATTTGGTCTTATACCAACGCAAAGCTCACAAAACCTTGTGTGATTGCGTTAGGTGTCTTTGATGGCATTCACCGAGGGCATCAAACGATTCTTCATGGTGCCTTACAAGAGGCTGAAGCCCAAGGGCTTGACAGTCTTGTCTTTTCTTTCTGGAACCATCCTCAAACCTTACTCAAACACACGACCAAGCCCTTACTCACATTACCTGAAGAACGCCTCGCATTTTTTGAAACACTAGGATTTCAACACATTTGTATGCCTTTTTTTGATGAGACACTCCAGGCAATGCCAGCAGAGGTGTTTCTTCATACCTACCTTTTAGAAGCTTGCCGTATGCAACGGCTATGGGTAGGACAAAACTTTTGCTTCGGAGCAGAGCGAAAGGGTACCGTAGCCTTTTTAGAAGAAGCTGCCTTAAGCCACCAACACACCCATGCTCACCTACCATGGCAGGTTCATGCTCCAGAACTTTTATGCGATACCTCTCACAGTAAGTCTTTTACTGACTTGGGAACGTCTCAAGTCACCGAAGTTATTTGCTCTACACGCATCCGTGAGGCACTGCAACAAGAGGGAAACCTAGAAACCGTGACTCGTTATCTCGGTCGACCATACCAGCTCTCTGGTACCGTTATTCACGGGGCAAAACGAGGACGTTCGATAGGCTTCCCTACCGCTAACCTTAAAGTTTCACCTGAAAAATGTTTACCCGCCAAGGGCGTTTACATCGTGGAAGCTTTTCTCCCTTCTCGTCAGAAACACTACTGGGGGGCATGTAACGTAGGACAACTCCCTACCATTCAAGCGATACCTACCTCTGCACTGAGTCTTGAAGTTCATTTACTTGATTTTCCAGTCATAGCCTCTCTTGCTAGCACTCCAGTGCTAGAAACCTTTTACGGAGAATCTATCACCTTGACGTTTCATCAAAAAATCCGTGATGAACAAAAATTTGAAAACCTAGAAGCATTACGTACACAAATCGTGCAAGATATTGCTTGTGTTCGCAGGTTTACAGCACAAAGATCACAGCCTCACGCCGTTTCAATATAGACCAAGGTTTTCACTGACACTGGGAAAGCTTCATCAGTCCCTAGGCACCCAAGTTTAATCAACTAGGAGATAGCACATCAGAAGTAAATCAGACTGAGAGGCACTCAGGGTGCGTACTCCCAACACTGCAAGGCATGACACCCTCCACAGCGTGCAAATTGTTGCATAAAAGCTAAGTCCGCTTGGAAAATACGCTTAGGCGTTTGAATTAAAACGTCTCGTTCAGGCGTAATACTGACCTGAATATTTCCCGCACCTGACGGGGAAAGCCCTAGCTCAAAGTGCCTAGAACCACAAGCATGACAGCGAAAGAAGCCTATAGGGTCTTGCATCAAGGTATCATGAGGCGTGTCATCCATAGGATGATGGCACTCCGTGTGTTCCGCCACAGCATGCTCTGCTTGAATCAGAGGGCGCTTGGGAATCGTTTGTCTTTTCTGCATACCCGAAATAGAAGACTCTACTCCCTTAGCAGGTAAAGCACTTTGAAGCACAGTTTCGGAAACACTCGATGAAGTAGACAATACCACAGAGGGTTCTTGTAGACTATCTCCAGTAAGCGGGATTTGGTTCATGGGTGTGTAAGCACTTTCATCCTTTGAATGGAGGCATGATGGACATGATTCATCATACACAAGTTACAAAGGTTGTAAAAGACTTCCCTCGAAAGATGTCCCCTAATGAATGGAGGGTTTTGACATGAGATACCCTAAGAAGCCTCCGAGGAAGTAGGAGCCTTTTTAGAAGACAGTATGGCACTACCTGAAGCCCTAACTGCAGGCTTAAAAGGAGCATTTAAGGCATGATGAGAAGGTGCAGAGTCTAACTTAGCCTTTGGCTGTGGTACAGACGGTGTCTGTTGTTTAGGCTTGGCTGTCGTTGGCGTAGTACCTTGAGATAGGCTTTGAGCTGGAGGTGTAGGAGAGACCGAGTGCTTTCCCGTAGAAGATGGCTTTTGCATGCGTTGCGTGATGTCAGGTAAGCCCTGAGCATTCGTTTTATACTGATTCACAACATCCTCTAGTTTAGGCGGCTTACTTGCCACCGCATCATCCACAGCCTTGGTATCTCGAACCAAGTTTCTAAACGCATTCCAACGCTGGTCAGCATCAAGCGTGTCTGCATTAGGCTTGAAGCCTTCCAATGTTGCCTTAAATGTTTGACGAATTTTTGCACTGGGTAAATGTCTACTTGTAGGTAGCGTTTCTGCTAAATCAAGAAAGCTTTTTGTTTTCACAGCTGTTTGTAATCCTGCATAAATATCGCTGATGTACAGCGGTGATGCCCCGCCACGGTAGGTACGTTCTCGATTGATCCGTAAAAAGTCACGTTCCATTTGAGGTGTAATTTGTACAGAAGGGTTAGCGTTAGGTTTCGCAGTATCCAATGCCTTGCCTGCCTCTAAATATTCTTTGACCTTTGCCGAATCACTGGCAAGGTCAATCGGGCCGACTTTCAGTCTCGCCCATTGCATCACAGGGTACGCCCATAAACCCAGATGTTCCTGTGGGTCAATAAAACGACTCATGAGTTTCCCACTCTCATTCCGAATGAACTGACGATAGTGCTTGCGAGCCACGGGGTCAGCCTGTGACGTGAGGGTGTCATCAAGATCCTTAATCGTGGTCGGACGTAAACTCACTGCCACTTGTTCTTTTCCGTCCTGCTTTAAGGTAAAAAAGAGGGGTTCTTTTGTACGAGGATGGTCTGCCGTGAACAGAGACTCTTTTTCATCGGGGGCTTTTTTCGCAATCACATCTCCTGAACCGTCAGGTAAGGAAAGCTCAATCGCTTCGGTTACCGAGGGCTTTACAGGTGATGGTGTTGTACGGGTGTCTGTTGTTGTGGCAGACACAGCAACACTGGAAGGAGAGGAAACCGCAGTGGTATTAGCCGTTTTGGGGGAAGGTATGGATGAAGACGACGCAGAAGAAGGTTCCCTTACTGGGATACGTCGTTCAGGGTTTAAGCCGTACGGGGTAGGTTCACTCGGAAATATGACCTGATAGCTGGGAGGAACAGTGGCAGGAGGCAGTGACGTTACAGAGGGCGTAACCACAGGTTGAGGGGTTGTATCACGAGGAGACACACTGGCAGGCTTACCAGCAGGAGGCGAAGGTTGCACAGGTGCGGAAGAAGATGACGGAGGCACAGCCGCCGTTGAGGGAGAACGCCCGGTCTGAGTCGGCACTGAGACAGCAGAGGATTGCGTACTAGCAGTACCCGAAGGTTCCCCTGAAAAACGTGTGGTCTCTTCCTGAGTACCAGACGATACGGGCATCATAGGAGACTGACTTGAAGGAGACGGTACCCTTGATAGCTCAGAAGGTTGGGAAGACATCGGAGCCTGAGGGGGTGTTGCAAGCGTGGTAAGCAGTGGAAGTAACCAAGACTGAAACCCCTCTGAAGTCGTGGGCATGGTAGCTTGCCCTTGAGCATCTAACACCAAAGGAAGACTCACCCCTTGTGACGTACCACCTAACGGAAGTAGGACTTGCTGAATGGTTTGACCATTAGCCTGTTGAATAGGGGGCTGAAACACCATGGTTGCCACAGGGGTTTGCGAAGGCAACCCTTGACTTTGTAACCATGCCATAGCACTTTGTGGGGGTTGGCTCATGGTAATTTGGAACTGATGGGTTTGTCCCTGTTCGCTCACAAACTCACCCGCCATGGCTTGAGACCCTTGTTGCTGTCCCGCTTGCAAGCCTTGAGTAATCAATGCCGTTAACTGTGCCAAGAATGTGGGTATTTTCTGCACAAGCGTACCACTGCTCATGTCTGTCATAGAGGAAGGAACACTCGAAGAAGCAGTCTGAGGTGCTACCACTTGAGGTTGTGGGGACTGTACAGAAGAAACTTGTGCTTGTGGTGTAGTTTCAGTAGCGGTTGCAGGTTGCACACCCTGTTGTGCCAATAGCGACGTAGGCGATAAAAATGCCTGTGGGGAAGGAGTCAAACCCGTTTGCACTGAAGACGTATTGCCTTGCGGTACCAATGCTTGGGCGTTCACGCTTTGAGGCTGAAGTACAACGCCTGATGAAACTGATGGCATGGCTGAAGCTGGCTGAGTGCGAGTAGCCTGAAGCGGTTGAAAAGCAGTTGCTTGTGATAGACCTGAAAAACTCATCACTGTATCATCCATGAGCGAGAAGTATCAAAACGTTGTATTTATAGGTATAAAACCATCCTTGGCTTTAGCTGATGCGGGATACTCACATCCCTTTTTTAAGCAGGTGCGGTACCTCCTACCATGGCTTTTGCCTTTTGAGCGGCTGCTTGATTCACAAGGGCTAATAACTCCTGTTTTTGGTCAGGAGGTAACTTTTTGAGCGTCTGAGCCAATTTAGGACTTAGTGACACACCTGTCTCTGGAACAGAACCCTTTGTAACAGGCGTTTTAGGCATAGCACGGGACACTTTTTGAGTTGTGGGCATCGGGACTGTTTTTCCGCCCACCGAGCTTTTAACCGTACTCACTGAAGAACGAACTGGACTTTTTACCATATCTTGAGGAAGACTGGCTAGCACTTGCTCACGAAGGTCAGCAGGTGCTTCCTCAAAGAGTGCTTCCATGAGTGCAGCAAGGGTTGCTTCAGGACTTTGAGCCGTCACACGCAATACATCAGAACTTTGTTTCATAACTTTCACAGTAGGAGAACCATTTTCTCCTACTGTTACCATCATCAAACCCTTCGGGCTTTGTAAAAGAAGGGCAGGTGCTTGGGTACCACCCTCTGCTTTATCAGGAACTACCACACCATAGAGCTGAAGGGATGCTTTCCCTTTCCCCAAAGGAATAGGAGTCTCAAGAGGATGAACCCCAGGTGTTTGGAGTTTAGGTCCCATACCTTCAACCAGCTTCTGTATTGTGACCATAGAAGCGTCTTTTTCGGGCATCTGAGAGACCGTAGGCTGACTTTGAGCTAAATGGGCAGAAGAAGTACCCACCGTTTGAAGGGGTCACGCTAGTTTTCCTAAGTGCTAAGGCTAGACTAGCATTTGTTTCAGGTGTCGTGATTTTCCCACTACTCATAGGCATGCTCGAAGCACCAGACGACCTAGATAGAGCAGCGTGCGGAAGGGTACTAGACATCTGAATCATAGGAAACACTCCTGTGTGACATGACAGTAAAACATATCGTGAGAGGGAAAAGAAACATTTAGGAGCTGTTTGCAAATAGGGGCATCATCTTAGCCAATCCAGTACGCACGCCATACTCACAAAACCTGCATAATGCATTGCTAGCTTCTCATAACGTGTCGCAATACGTCTTAACCTCTTTAAACGCTGAAAACAATTC
>JBJTUH010000087.1:0-4733 GCA_046080605.1 Vampirovibrionales bacterium | reverse complement strand
GACTGCGATAGCGACAATACTTGAGGGGTGACCTTCTGGGAAGATAGCATTCTGCCAAGGTTTAAAATTAGAAAAGAAGAGGTAGCTACGCATTGTAGTTGCCTCTTCTTTTATGTATGTGTGTGTGCTTCAGAAGCGATTAGTTTCTTCTACCTCTATATGGTAGTCGTACTTGCCATCGTCTGCGATAATGAGAAAGTGATGATCGATGTCTGTATGTTGCCATAAGCTAAACGCTATGTGTTTCTTTGATTCGCCCTTGATGTGTTCATGAGGCGCTTTTTTGCGAATGGGTAGATATCCTAGAATCATGCCTCTTTTTTTAATGATGAGGATACTTTCTTGGGTTTTGTAGTCTTTGAGGCTTTCATCAAGGGAGGGGTGTTGGCTCGGGAGTTCATAATAAGCTCCTATTTTAAATTGATAGTATCCAGGTGTAAGGGTCACTTTTCCTAGTGTTATAGCTCGCTCCACTCTTACAACGGTATGAGGGGTGTAGTCTCTCCCTCCGTGTTCTTGGCTTTCAAAAGGGTCGGCATCTTGGAACTTGATTGCATCTAATACTTGTCGATAGTGTCTGAAATCATCCATGCCGCTCTTTCCATCACTACTTTTAGGATTGGGTAAATCTGGAGAAATCCCACTGCGTCCTTCGGTCCAGTGTCCATCCCAGTACAAGAAAGTACGTTCAGTTTTTTTATTCGCTTCCTCTTCGTTGCCCCATCCAGGCTCTGTATATAGTCCTTTTGTATAAGGCTGCTCTGGGTTGTGCCATGAGGTGTTTTCTGGATTTTCCCAGCTTGTTGCAAAGCTCTCACTGAATAGTGAACCCTGAGATACCACTAATCCTAAAGCCCCGATTAAAATACTTGTATTAAAACGACTATTTTTTTTCAGCTTTAGTATCATGACGCTTCTATTCTCCAATCTCAGTGATGCTTTTGCCGAGAACTCTCTTGGGCTATCTGAAACAACAGACTAGGAAACTATTCGTAAAAAAGCTATGAAAAAACAGGTAATGGATGGTTTGTTCCATTACCTGCTTGAGTCGTATCCTATAGACGACGTGCGGTATCCACTTATCCACAAAGGCTTTCTGTGGATGGAGTTGCGGATGAGACGTTTAGTGTTTGAGAGCCTTCTTGTAGCTGTAAAATATTTTCTTGGAGTGTGCCCTTTCCGTGAAATACAGCAGAGCCAGCAACCAGTACATCAGCACCTGCTTCATAGAGTCTTCTGCTATTCAGGGGGGTTACGCCACCGTCAACTTCAATGAGAAAAGGACGATTTTCTCTGAGTTGATGTAATTTTTCTACTTTTCTCAGTGCCTGTGGAATAAAACTTTGTCCTCCAAAGCCAGGGTTTACCGACATAATAAGAACGAGATCAATATCGTCAAGTACTTCTTCAATCGTGCTAAGAGGTGTGGCGGGGTTAAGTGATACGCCTGCCTTCGCCCCTAATGATTTAATGTGCGTGAGCGTGCGTTGTAAATGGGTGCAAGCTTCTACGTGAACGGTAATGATATCAGCACCCGCTTCTCGGTAGGCTTCTAGGGTGTGTTCTGCATTGGTAATCATTAAATGCACATCAAATGGAAGGGTTGTATGAGGGCGTAAGGCTTTAATGACAGGAGGTCCAAAGGTCAAATTGGGGACAAAATGACCATCCATGACATCTACATGAATCCAGTCTGCACCATGGTGTTCTAACTGCTGTAAAGCACTTCCTAAGTGAGCAAAGTCAGCAGATAAAATGGAAGGTGCTATCAAGGGAAAGTGACTTCTTTCTTTGAGGTGAAGTGCGTGCATAAGAGTGCTTTCTAGGGGGTTCTGCTGTAAGACGAATCAACTGAGTTTCTATTTTAAGTAGCCTTATCTTAACTAGAATATACCATGATGAATCTTTAGATGCAGAAAAATACAGCCCTCTCTTTCTATGCCCATGCGCTGGTACGCTTTTAGTATTTAATGGATATTGTAACCATTTTAAAGTTTTGTAACAAAATCTTACCCTAGGGGTTAGGATAGAAATCATTTCTATTTACATGGTGCTGAAGGCAGGACCTTCTTCTTTTGGCGTGACGCTTGAAACCGTCCATATTCATTTGTCTGTGTCAGATATAGACCAAGTTTCCAATTTTGAGAAAGGTCAAATGAAAGTAGCTATCTGTGATAGGGTCGATGAAACCATAGGAATCCCTCAGCTTTCAGAATGTAACATCAATTAACCGAGGGTAGGTAATAAAGCTTTGAGCCTACTGAAATTTTAATGGAAGATGCTTTTAATCTTTATGCCATAATGCTAAAAGAATAAAGAGTCTATGCATGTGAAAGTTTAGTAGGCTCTTTGTATTAAGCCATGCCATAAGGTATCATCGTGTTTCACATGTCTGAAAACTCCCTGGTATTATCAGAAGAACTTGCTTCAACCCCTTCTATTACTTCACCTGCTGATGAGACATTGACCCCAGCCCATTGGTTGGTATTTTGGGGCTGTTGGTTAGGCGGAGCCTTCGACGGCATGGACTCCA
Organism: Vampirovibrionales bacterium; assembly: GCA_046080605.1. Taxonomy (GTDB): domain Bacteria; phylum Cyanobacteriota; class Vampirovibrionia; order Vampirovibrionales; family JAJTHC01; genus JBJTUH01. The sequence goes on along the minus strand of JBJTUH010000087.1, from coordinate 2,200 downwards.
ATTTATTTTCTGTCATGTTGCCCGATGCGCTAAAGGCTTTGATGCACCATCCTACCCCTGAAGGCATGGCACATTGGGGTTCTGTGATTTCATTTGTGTTTTTAATGGGTTGGATGTTGGGTGGACTCTTGTTTGGATATGTGGGAGACAGGTGGGGGAGAGTGAAGGCGATGATTGCCTCTATTTTGCTCTATAGTCTTTCAACAGGATTGGCAGCACTCGCCACGGACCCTACACAATTAGCAGCCTTCCGATTTCTTACAGGGCTAGGGATTGGTGGCGAGCTTGTGAGTATTGCGACCTTACTTTCTGAGGTTTGGCCCGAGCGTACTCGTGCGCTTGCGGTCGGCTCTTTATTGACTTCTTACCAAATGGGAGTTTTGCTTTCGGGGGTGCTTGCAAAATACATTACTGACTGGCGTTTGGTTTTTATTGTGGGTGCCTTACCTGCTTTAAGTACAGTATTTTTACGATTAAAAATGGAAGAGCCTGAAAAATGGCAACAGGCTCAAGCCGTGTTGACGACAGAAGAAGGTCAGATTTTTTTTAAAGCGTTATGGGCTATGTTATGGCATGACCCAACTCTCAGAAAACGTGTATGGGTTGGTGGAGGGGTTTTTGGTGCCTTGTTAATCGGCTACTGGGCATCCTTAGTTTGGATTCCTACTTGGGTTCATGGTCTAACAGGAGTGCCTCAAGATGCAAAGGCGATTGCTACGATTTGGCATGGCGGCTTTGCCATGGTGGGCTGTGTGTTGGCAGGTCCTATTTTGAATCGTCTAGGACGCAGATGGGGCATTTGTTTGGGCTTTTTAGCCTGTTTCCTTGCCTCTGCCTTATTGTTTATGACCCATCCTGTTTTTAAGCCTTCGGTCTACTGGATGGACGGTCTACTTGGAGGAGCCATAGGGTTTACCCAAGCAGGGCTGTATATTTGGCTACCAGAGTTATTCCCTACCAAGGTGCGAGCCACAGGCATGGGTATTACACTCAATATGGGACGGGTTTGTGCGGCACTTGCCGCACTCAATGTGGGCGTGATGGTCATGTTTTTTCATGGTGACTATGGTAAGGCTGCTTTATCTTTTGCATCGGTCTATCTTATAGGTGCATGGATTGCACTATGGGGAGATGAAACGAGAGGAAAGCCCCTTGCTTAGAAAGGGATAGGATGCGCTTATTTGGTCAAAATACACCGCAGTGGGTTCAGGCAGCCTATTATGGTGTAGCACGTTGGGTTCTCCCTTCCTTCATGCGGATGGTTTCTAACTCTTGGGTTGTCCACACAGCCTATTTACCCGAAAGCACTTGGCAGTATTTGCACACAGGAGAACCTTGTGTGTTTGCATTATGGCATGGTCAAATGTTTAGTCTATTAATGCAAGCACCCGATGTGACAAAAACAGGCGTGCTGATTAGCCCGAGCCGTGATGGACGATTTATGAGTGAGGTGTTTAAGGGGCTAGGAGGGGCTAAGTTAATTATAGGTTCGAAGGGGAGAGATGGAGAGAAAGCAACACGAGAGATGCTCCACTATTTAGAGGAGCAGGGGCAGATTGCCATGATGGTTGATGGCCCTAGAGGTCCTGGATACCAAGCGAAGACTGGCATTATCAAGTTGGCATCTCTCGCACAGGTTCCAATTATTCCTATTGTGGCAGAGGCACACACCAATCGTATGATCGCAGAGGAGGCGTGGGATCGATTTGTTGCACCTCTTTGGGGAGCACGTATTGTGTATGGTTATGGTGAGCCTTTCATGATTCCTCCTAAGCTCTCTCGTGAGGAGTCTGCCATCTGGGCAAATTTACTGACCTCTAAGATGAAAGCGTTGTCTCAAAAATGGTAGTGCTTTTTCAGGAGATGCAATAGGTGGGTTGACATCTTTTTTTGAAGCGGTACATTAAATATATCGACAGCGACAAAGTTTCAAACCAATCGCCAAGATAGCTTAAAAATAAAGTGCTTGACACGATTTTTTGAAGCGGTACTATAATAAAACACCTTAAAACACGGTACATTGAAAACTGAATAATTAAAAGCAAACGAACCTTCAATTCTTTATAAAAGTAGTCAGAACAATCTCTGAGAAAATTTTATCTAGTTTTAATTAGATTCAAGTTTTTGTTACGGAGAGTTTGATCCTGGCTCAGGACGAACGCTGGCGGCGTGCTTTATACATGCAAGTCGAACGATGAAG
>JBJTUH010000086.1:0-60644 GCA_046080605.1 Vampirovibrionales bacterium | reverse complement strand
CTACGCCTTCTTGGTATCCACGTAGATGAAGGGGTTGAAGAAGGAGGAGACTATGGACCTTATGCACAGTCTGAAAGAACCCACCTCTACCAACAGTATGCAAAACAGCTGCTGAAAGAAGGGAAAGCCTACTGGAGCTATGAAACTGAAGATGAATTAGCCACCATGAGAGAAAAGGCACAAGAAGCCTCCAAGCCTTTTGTTTTCCGTGAGCCTCACTACACCCTTGAAGAAAAAATGGCACTCACCCACGACCCTAGTCGAAAACCAAGCTTACGCTTTCGAGTGCCTGAAGACCGTGGCATCATCACCCTTGAAGATAAAGTACGAGGCGTAGTTCAGGTAGATAGTCAACTCATTGGGGACTTTGTGATTTTAAAAGCCGATGGGATGGCAAGCTTTCATTTTGCCAATGTGGTAGATGATGGTTTGATGGCAATCAGCCATGTCATTCGAGGAGAAGACCATCTGAGCAATACGGCTCGTCATATTTTACTTTATGAAGCACTGGGGTTTCCTGTGCCTCTCTTTGCACATGTCAGTATGATTTTATCTCAAGACCGTTCCAAGCTTTCAAAACGTCATGGTGCCATGGCAGTCAGTGAATATATTCATCAAGGCTATCACCCCGAGGCCTTTCTTCACTTTTTAGCACTGATGGGATGGGCACCTCCTGAGGGAACTCCTGAACTTGCAAGCCTTGAAGTATTGGCACAAGGCTTTGAGCTGGAACGCCTTTCTCCTAGTGGTGCCATTTATGATATAGATAAGCTCAACTGGTTAAATGGCTTAAAAATCAGAACACTATCCCTAGAGACACTCTATGAATGGTCCATCAACCCAACGTTTGGCGTGCATGGTTTTTGGGGTGAATGGGATCCTAACAGTTTCACGCTGCCTAAACGTCTCATGATACTAGAAGCGGTACGTGAACCTATCAAGCATCTGAATGAACTACCAGAACATGTCAGCTTTTTCTTTGAATCTCCCATTCTTTCTGAAGATATTCGTACGCAAGCACTCGGAGAACCTCTCTGTTTTGAGATTCTTCGTCAGTTTCTTGAGACTTTCTCTTGGACACTTTTAGAAGAAGAGACAGGCTCTAGGATCGCAGAGATTGCTCTGGCATTAAAAACCTTTGCAAAAGAAACGGGACACCCTATGAAAAAAGTGATGTGGGCGATCAGAGCCAGCGTGACGGGGCGTGTTCACGGGGCGGATTTATCAAAGACTTTATGGATTCTAGGGGCTACTCAAGTAAAACAAAGAATGGCACAAAGTTTAGCATCATCTTCTTTTTAGAGCCTCTTGCTTTACAGAGACGCTTCATACGATCAAAACCCGTTAGTAACCTTATACTTATCATGGTATCAGACACCCCTTCCTTTACCTATCCTGTTAGAGTCTCTTGGCATGCCTAAGACAAGAAAAGCTCATTCAATACCTGAAACATTCAAAGTTATTTTTGAGAGTTCTCACCTCAAAGAGACCCTTTCACGGTACCATTCAGAAGAGGCAATGCTCCAACTATTGGAAACCCATCTGCCACCCTCCTTAAAACCCCATTGTGCCATTCAGACGCTCAAAACACCTGCCTCATGTCCTCAAGCCCTCGAAGCAGTAATTTGGGTTAAACAAGGCATTTGGGGGCAAGAACTACAATTTCATCATCGTAGCTTATGCGAGACTTTTTCACGTGTACTTGCAAGTGTTCAGTGTCGTATAGAAGCTCCTCACTGGTACACACGGAAGGTGATACGCATTCAAACGAAGGTACCCACTAGACATCAGCATGCGTGGCACTCCTCATAAAGTAACTTGATGAAAAGAGAACTAAGAGAGACACCATAAGTATAGAGCAAAAACCTACGGTACCCTATCGTCAAAAAGAGATACTTGGAGATACTTATTTCTCCCAGGGATACCATGTAAAGTACTTCACAAAGACGACTCCTTTCTTCCTAAATTCATCAATAGCCTAACGATTGTCATAATGGTGTTCATAAGCTGTCAATAAACACCCTAAACACCTTCACTGCTTCTAAACAGTATTTAAACCCAATGAACGATATCGAAAAAGGCTGTCAAGAAACAGAGCGTTACTGACATAAGTTATTGACAGTATTACAAAATGTGTATCCTTTGCTATGTAAGGAGTTTGACAGTTTCTGACAGACTCAACAGACCTTATAGACGATGACGATGATAATAAATAATTTAAATTTCATAAAAAATAAAACTTTTGTTCTTTCGAGGAAAGATGCTCATCTATGACGTGTCTTTCAAGGCTTGTGTAACGTCTTTAAACTCATGTAACAGTTTGAGAGGTCACTTGCCTCCATCGTGTGCTTTTAGCTAAAGTGAAAACAGTCACGATTAATAAGGAGTACAACACACGACATGCGATTTACCGTTCAAAAATCAAAACTTCATACGGCCTTACAATCCGTTGCTCGTGCAACCGTTCAGAGACCCGTGCAACCTATCTTGTCTCAAGTATTAATTGAAGCCTACACTACAGCTTCACCTTGGTATAGTTTACCAGTACCTCACCTTGTACTTTTAGGCACAGACCTAGATCTTTCCATTCGTACGATTATCGAAGCTGACGTTCAGGAAGAAGGCAAAGCGACGATTTCTCCCAAGTTTCTTTCTGAAATTTTATCGAAGCTTCCTAGTACAGAATCTGTGATTCAGCTTGTGTTTGATGCCACCGCTCAAGTTGCAAAATTGGCGTACTGTGACGGTGCTTTTACCATTCGCACTTTTCCCGCTGAAGAGTTTCCTAGGGTTGCTTCTTTGCCTGAGATGTCCTTTTTAACGTTTCCAGGTCAAGCATTTTTACGAGCCTTGCAACAAACGGTCTATGCGTCTTCTCCTCAAGAAGCCCATAGCGTGTTGAGTGGTGTCTCGTTAAAACTCACGAATGGACGCTTAGAGTTTGCCTCAACCGATGGCTCAAGACTTGCTCAAACCTTAGTACCCCTTGAATCAAGCAGTATGTCTCAAGAGGTTTGGCTTGGTTTGGAAGCACAACCCCTAAATGCGATTATTCCTGCCAAAACCTTACAAGAGTTTTACAAATTGACACAAGGACAATTGGATGCTCATGCTACCGTTCAGTGTGCGTTTCATGAGGGACAGATTTATTTAATGGGGGGCGTGAGTCAAGTAATTTCTCGTCTTTTGGATGGTCAATACCCTCGTTATGAGCAGCTGATTCCGACACAGTTCGGATATCGTGTGACTTTCCAACGTCAAGAACTCATCAATAAGCTGGAGTTAACAGCCCTTAGTGCAAGCGACCGCCATCATATTGTCAAGTTCTCAGTGGATCCCTTAGGGTTGATGAGTCTTTCTGCTAACCGAGATGATAGCGAGTGTTTTAATAAGCTGGTTGCTTCGCTTGAAGGGGATGCGATAGAGTTTGCGTTTAATTATCGCTATCTTTTGGATGCACTTCGTGTGATGGATGCTGATGTTGTGACACTGGAAACCAATGGTCCTCTCGCACCTGCGGTATTGCGTCCCTCTGTAGACGGTGCACTACACTTGGCATTGGTGATGCCCGTGCAAGTCAGAACTTAAGCCTTGATGAGGTTACATGTAGGGTATTGACTATCCCCCTAGTGTCGTAGGGTACTAGGGGGCTTTTGCCTATGGTGTACGGGGAGATTTCTTAGAGAGTGTTACTTTGGGAATATTAAAACTTAGTGGGATACTTGCTAAGGGTTCTCGAGTATATTGTTTATAGAGTACGAGTCGATGCGTTAATTGGGGATTATCGACTTGAAAGGTTAGTGTTCCTTTAAGTCGTGATTGAGGGCTGATTTTTTGAGAAAAGCCTAACGTATCTTCGGAGCCAAAAGGGCTTAAAAAATGGGCCGTTTCATAACTGTCAACTAGGGCAATATCAAATAAGGTGAATCCTGAGGCGGTACGATTCTCAATATCAAGGGTTACTTGCAGTAGGGTGGGTTCCCCAAACATATCTTTCAGTGCTTGGGTTTCTAAAATAGTGACCTTTAAGCCGTCGACCATTTGTTTCTGTTCTCGGATATGGAGATGGGTATGGTCTAAAGACGAAGGGGTTAAATGTAGAGGAGTCTCTAGTCTGATTTGGAGTCCCGCACCAGGGTCAAGAGATTTGTGTTCGCCTTTGCGTGCTAGGGCAACCCCTAACCCTGCCCCTGCACCCACCGCAGCGGCACCAATGAAATTATAGCCACTACTGGCTCCCGTTAAGACAATACCGCCAGAGCGAGCCATCATGAGGGTTCCGATTAAAGCACCGCCTAATGTATGTCCTGCGACACGGGCGGTTGCGTTTAAAATACGCTTGCCTTGACTGGCTTGAGAACTTGCTTCGCCTGACATACTGATTTCCCTTCCGTCGGGAAAAATCATTTGGTCAAACTTGACGCTTGCATAGCCGTCTCTCCCTGCTCGCTTTGGAGCAACGACTTGGGAAATGGTACCATGAAGTACCGTTCCTGCGGGAATCGCAAGCTGTGAGCCAATGTAATAATCCTTAGAAATTTTCCCGTAAAAATCTTCCCCTACTTGGCTTAAAGAGGTTTCTGCAGTGGTGGAAATAGAAATATCTAAGACTGTACCAGATTGAACCTCTAGGGGGCCTGTACTAACTTGAGGTGTGTTGCCCTGTGTGACGACTTTTCCTTGAAAAGAAGAAGGTTCTCCGTAACATACTTCGCTTTGAGAGCCGAGAGAAACCCATAAAAACGGGGAAACAATCTGTGAGAGACACAAGACGAAGGCACCCAAACGCATCTGTTTTAAATGAGACATTGCACCAAAGTGAGAAAAAAGGTGAATCATTATAACAACTCCTTGAGAGAGAGCGTGTGAAAAAATAGAGAGGTTATCATCCTTTACTGTAGTGTATACGAAGAAACAAAGGGAGGGCTGGCTCGATGATGTCCCTTGTTTGGGGTATGCTAAAACATGCCAGAGACCTCAACTTAAACGTAAACCTTACGGATTGTACCACATGATAGACTCTCTAAAGAAGCATGGTGCTATGTCGTTACCTTTTACAACGATAGATCATGACGCTCAGGAGATAGTAACAAAAGGTGTAGGTACGCTGAGAGGCTCTCTGATACCTCTGAAGTCATCCATACATTGAATGAACTTTTTCTTGTCAATATCCCTACAATAAGCTAATGGAGTGTATACCTCGTGATGAAAATTTTTGTAGATACCGCTGATTTAGTGGAGTTACGTGAAGCCGCTACGTTGGGTGTTGTAAGTGGTGTGACCACCAATCCTAGCTTGTTAGCAAAACAAGGGGGTGGGGACGTAAAAGGGATGATTCAAGAAATTTGTAAACTGTTTCCAGGATGCCCTGTGAGTATGGAAGTCATGTCTGAGGATGCTGAAGGCATGATTCGTGAAGCCGAAGAGTTTGTTACTTGGGGTGAAGGAGTCTGTATTAAGGTTCCTTTTGGTATTGAGGGGATGAAAGCGGTGTCTGTGCTTTCTAAACGAGGGATTCCTACAAATGTTACGTTGATTTTTAGCCTACCTCAGGTTTTATTGGCTGCCGAGGCAGGGGCAACGTATATTAGTGCTTTTGTGGGGCGTTTGGATGATATTGGACAGGATGGTATGGCATTGATTCGCCAAGCTGTTGAGTTGGTTGAGTCTCATGGGTATGAAAGTCAGATTTTAGCAGCCTCCATTCGTGGCCCTTTGCATGTCACACAGTGTTGTGAAGCAGGGGCTCATGTGGCGACCATCCCTTTAAAGGTCTTGAAGCAATCTTATGCACATCCTCTGACAGAAAAAGGCATCGAGCAATTTAAGACGGATTGGGCGAAGCGTCAAGGATAAAATGACGCTAAACCCTAAAATTTTCTAAAGGACTCTCTTGTTTTTGAAGTCTTTACCGTATGCTTAAAAGAAAGTGTTTTTTCTTTTCTCCTTTGGCATGCGTATGCTAATAAAACCTCAAGGGGTTTTAGTGTTTTCTCTTGTTTCTATGTGAGCCTTTGATATTAAAGGCTCACAATCATACACTATACTGATAGATGGAGTTTAACGTTTATTATGATGATGGCAAAAGTGGTCGGTATTGACCTTGGAACAACCAATAGTGTCGTGGCAGTCATGGAAGGTGGGCAACCTGTGGTGATTGCAAATGCAGAAGGAGGTCGTACAACCCCTTCTGTGGTGGCATTCAAAAATGGTGAGCGCCTTGTGGGGCAAGTGGCAAAGCGTCAAGCTGTCATGAATCATAAAAATACGATTGCTTCCAATAAGCGTCATATGGGAACGTCCCATGCATGGCAAGTGGACGGTAAAGACTATACCCCTCAAGAAATTTCAGGTATTATTCTGCGTAAGCTCGTGGATGATGCCTCTGCTTATTTAGGCGAAAAAGTGACTCAAGCTGTTATTACGGTACCTGCTTACTTTAATGATAGTGAGCGTCAAGCAACCAAGGATGCTGGGAAAATTGCAGGGGTTGAGGTTTTACGAATTGTCAATGAACCCACAGCTGCGGCTTTAGCCTACGGTTTGGATAAGAAAACTGAAGAAAAAATCTTGGTGTTTGACTTAGGGGGTGGAACCTTTGACGTGTCTGTCCTTGAAGTAGGGGACGGGATTTTTGAAGTCAAATCAACGAGTGGTGATACCCATCTGGGTGGCGATGATTTTGACCAAAAAATCATTGATTGGCTTGTGGATGAGTTTAAGAAACAGGAAACCATGGATCTTTCTAAGGATCCTCAAGCCCTGCAACGTTTAAAAGAGGCTGCCGAAAAAGCTAAAATTGAGCTTTCCTCAGTGATGCAAACTCAGATTAGCTTACCCTTTATTACTGCCAATCAGGATGGACCTAAACATCTTGAGATGAGTCTGACCCGTGCAAAGTTTGAGGGTTTAAGTGCTGACCTAGTAGAACGGTGCCGTATTCCTGTAGAAAAAGCATTGAAAGATGCAGGCTTACAGGCTGCTGAGATTGACGAAGTCGTCTTGGTAGGAGGGTCAACCCGTATTCCTGCTGTGCAAGAACTCGTGAAGCGTCTCACGGGCAAAGAACCCCATCAAGGGGTGAATCCTGATGAAGTGGTTGCCATTGGGGCTGCAGTGCAGGCTGGGGTGTTGGCAGGTGAAGTGAAGGATATTGTGCTATTAGATGTGACACCATTAACCCTTGGTTTAGAAACGCTTGGCGGTGTCATGACACCTTTAATTGAGCGAAATACCACCATTCCTGTGAAACGTAGCCAAATCTTTTCGACGGCTGCCGATAATCAACCTGGCGTTGAGGTGGTGGTGTGTCAAGGAGAGCGTTCAATGGCACGTGATAATAAAGTGTTAGGGACATTCCATTTGGATGGTATTCCTCCTGCACCTCGTGGTGTTCCCAAAATTGAAGTGACCTTTGATATTGATGCCAATGGTATTGTGAATGTTTCTGCCAAAGACCTTGCCACTAATAAGGAACAAAAAATTACCATTACTGCAAGTACCAATCTCTCAAATGATGAAATTGAGCGTATGGTACAAGAAGCAGAGCGTAATGCAGAAGCAGATAAGCAACGAAAAGAACTGATTGAGCTACGTAACCAAGCCGATCAAACGTGCTTTAGTCTTGAAAAAATGTTGAAGGATCTTGGCGATAAAGTCACGCCTGAAGAAAAAACAAAATCCGAAGAAGGGATTCAAAAAGTGCGTGACCTTCTTGCAAAAGAAGATACGTCTTTAGAAACTTTAAAGGCTTCTTTGGATGAGTTACAACAAGTCACCTATGGTATTGCTGCTAAAGCCTATGAAGCAGGTGAAGCAAATGCCACTGCCTCAGAGACTGCTTCTGAGACATCTGCTAAACAAGATGATGTGATTGATGCAGACTTTAAAACCGTATGATGACACCTTGATTGAACACCCTGTCAAAAAATGGTGTTCATACTCAAGAAGGACTCCTGTTTTCAGGAGTCCTTCTTTTATCTGAAATGTCGGCTATCTATCGTCAGTTACCCTGCAACCAAGAAGCGTTGCGTAATCAATTGAGGTCGTGTAATGGCGGAGCCTACAACGACTGCATCCGCACCACGCTCATACGCTTCTCGGATATGCCAAGGTTCCCATACGCGCCCTTCTAAAATAAGCATGGTTTCGCTTTCCCGAGGAATGAGCGTCCGTGCCTCCTGTAATAGGGAAAAACCAGGAAGTTCTTTTTCAGCGAAGCTCTGTGTTTCAAGCGTGTAGCCAAATAAAGTGGTTGAAATAACATCCATATGACATCGGTAGGCCATTTCAATGTCTTCTAGTGTGGCACAGTCTGCCCAAAGAGGAATGTGAGGGAAGCGTAATTTTGCTTCTTTTAACCACGTTTCTGCTGGCATACCACACGGACGATCTCTTGTGGTACCATCTACGGCAATGAGTGAGGCACCTGCGTGATAGAGTGCTTCAATATCTTCAAAAGTAGGGGTGATATAAACTTTTTCCCAAGGATTTTCATTGAGAAGGGCATGTTTCGTGAGACCTACAATCGTTGTATCAGGATTTTTTTGTTTAAAATAACGAATGGTCTCACACCCTGCCATACGAAAAAACTTTACACCACTTAACATCACAGTTTCAGCCAATGCAGTTAAATACTCTGGTGTATTGAGGGGTTCGTTTCCTTCGGCTTGCACAGACACAATTAAACGATGATGTAACACTGATTTTACAGATAGATGAGAATGTAACATGGTAACTTCTTTAGGATGGTTTACAATAAAAGACACTACTGACAGTAGTATCTTTTATTGTAACGCACTGACTGTAGTTTTTGACAGTATGTTGAGAAACTTAACAAAAATTAATAGCACGATAAGACAAGTGAACAGAAAAAATGACGAAATGTATGAGCTTTCAGGTTAAAACGTTTCAACCAAATGTGTAACATACCCTTGCCAAGGTTCAGGACCATGGTCTTGTAAAAAAAAGATAAGAGGTGTTAAGTCAGGCATGAGACACACAGAATACTCATAGGCTTCTAAATGCCATACACCTTGATGATCTTGAGAATGGCTGTAGCAGTCAAATCCTATCGGAGAGGTTTCGTCTTTGGTTCTTAAAGACCGTAAAATGTATTCAAAGCAGGTTTTATGTGCGATACGTTCATGCCATACATCTTCTAAGTAAAGCTCAACGCCTGGAATGGTCGTATTGATCCAAGTGCGTAACGCATTAAGTCTATTGTAAAGAACATCTTCCCCTCGGAAGGTTTCAACAGGATAAGGGAAGCAGGGATGTAAAATACGATGGAGTTTTGTAAGTAATAATCTGTCATTGTTTGAGAGAGTTTTTGACATGTGTTAATAATGTTACGTATCCCGATGATACACACGAGTCCTGAAGGGGTAAAAGTATAAACAAAGCGTAACATATTATACCAACTTATGGAGCATATGTATAAAGTTGTTACGCTCTGTAAATTATTGTAGTTCACATTGTCAATAAGTTGAAAACGGAGATCACCCTACTTAACGAACCATGTTTACAATGGTTTCAAGGATAGAAGAATAGGTTGTCACCATTTTGCTACTAGCTTCTAATCCACGTTGTGTAATGACTAGACTGGAAAACTCTGTGGATAAATCAACGTTTGAAGATTCTAGCCGGCCTGATGAGATGGTTCCTCGACCATTTCTGGCAGCAATGCCAAACTGGGCTGCTCCAGAATTGGGTCCGATAGAGTACGCTGTACCACCTTCTCCAATAAGTCCTTGGGGATTGGTCACGCTGGCTGTCATAATTTGTAATGACATCCCTTCCATCCCATTGCCTCCTGTAGGGTTTGGGAAAATCTCGTACCCAGTCATTTGTCGTACCATGCCTGCATCGCTTGCTTGTTGATTGACCCCTGCGAAAATACGATTTGGATTAGACTTATCAATAAAAATAATTTCACGTCGCCCGTTGGTAGGATTGTCTCTGATAACAAACTGATTATTTCCGTAAGACATGGTAATGCCACCATCCGTGCCTACTGAAAACTGGGGCTGTACCAAGGTGTTAGGGGGGGTTGCAGTACCACCTGTAAGGGTGGGAAAACTTGTCAGGGTTGCGTTAGGCGTGCTGGTATTGCCAATATTCACGCCTAAAATTTGTCCTGAGGTGTTATCTGTATAGAAACTGATCTTCATTTGTTGAGGTATTTGAATAAAGCCTTTCGTGCTAGGGACTGGGTCCTCCATGGAACTTGTCCCAAAAATTTTATACCCATTCGAGGTTGCTAAGTACCCGTTGGCATCTAGCTGGAAGTTCCCTGCTCGGGTGAGATAATAGTCGTTACTTAAGTCATAGCTCAGTGTTCCTCTTGGTTCCACGATAAAAAAGCCGTCACCGTTAAACATTAAATTAGTGTTTACGCCCGTGGATTGTGTTGCACCTTGATTCCAATTCTGTCCAATACTGGATAATTGTGTTCCTACTCCGACTTGAGCCGGATTGGTGCCTCCTGTGGTACCAGTGGGGGCGCTTCCACCGGATAAAGTAATATCAAACACGGTTTCGAAATTCGCTGAAGAGCTTTTGAATGCCGTAGTATTAAGGTTTGCGACGTTGTTAGAAATAACATCCATTTTGGTTTGATTTGCACGAATGCCTGATACAGCTGTAAATAACCCTTGAGACATCATCATAGGTGGTGTTTCCTTCAGACATTGAGAACGAAAAGCGTAAAACGGTAATACGGCTTTAAGACAGAGGTATCAGGGATGTGACACCCTAACAGTTTGGGCCGAAATAAGGGCTACTACAGTTAGGACTTAGAGGGTAAGCTCACTTGAATACTATCAACCTTGTCAAACATGACTTTATCTCCCTGTGTTCCTATTTCAAGTTCAATTCCCCCTTGATTGATTGTGGCACTTTTAACAACACCAGTGGTTAAACTTTTGTCTCCAGAGCGTAAATAACTGACTGTTTTACCTACAATGTCAGAGGCTTGTTGGAGTTGGGTTGAGCCTTTTAAGGCAGCGGCTAAATTACGAGTTTCTTCCACTTGAGCATAGGATGCTTGTTGTTGAACAAAGGCACTATTATCGGTTGGGCTAAGAGGGTTTTGATTTTGGAGCTGAGCCATCATCAGGCGCATGAAAGCCTGATTATCCATAGTCTTTGCACCACCATCCTTGCTGCTGGCGGTTTGGTTGACAATATTGGTATTGCTATTAATATTCGTCAATTGTTCCGAAAGTGAACTAGCGGTAATCATCATAAGGGTGTAGGGTCTTTCTCTTCAGGGAAATGAGGGCTTAAATGAATGGCGAACCAGTAATAAGACAACGGTAAGAGGACTAGTGAGTACTTAGAGGACGATGATAAGAGCTTTGTAATAATAATCGAACACTATCAAGAGACTTCATGTCGAGAGGAGAAAAAGAGGATTCCTGTAATTGAGGGAGAGAGAAAGAAGGTGTTTCATACTGAGAGAGTATTTCTTGCAATACCCCTGAAACAGCTACGTCAGAAGTGATGGGTTCTACAAAGGAAGAGGTGACTGAGTGGTTAGTAGGAGAGGGTAAACCATCGGTTGAATCTATCAGAGCGTCCAGTGTGTTTTCTGAAAGTACAGGAGCTTTTGTGGATGGATGACCTTGACCAAAAGATTGAGGTGGTTCTTGATGAGAAGAAGATGAATGATAGGAACTGTTTCCTGAGGTCGCTGAGTCCATGAAAGAAGGTCTGAAACCAGAGGTCTCAATGTCACGAGAGGAGCTTTGAGACGAATCTTTTGTATCGGAAAAGTCTTGAGCAGGGTTGTCAGAAAAAGAGAAGTCGTTTGGGGTGTTGGCTTCAGAGGGTGCCTTCACAGAAGAGCGTTCTAGGGAAGGACTCTCGTGTTGCGTCAGGTTAACCGAGTCTTGATAAGAGCGTTCTCTCCAAGGGTTCAGTAACCCCACTGGGGTTTCACTTAAGGTATGATAGAGGCTTTCAACCCCATAGAATGAGCTTGCCGAATGAAGTCCTTGATGAGAAAGTGTATGGGGGTACGTTGTAGCTGCTTCAACAGAGAAACTCGTGTGAGAGGCTATTTGTAAGGTTTCTTTTTTGATACTTTCTGCTAAAGATAGGCTCAGGTTTGATGAAGATGACCCTTGTAATGTAGGGTCATGTTGAATCGTCAGAGCGGTATGAGAACTTAATGGCACTTGAAAAGAGGGGTTCAATGCCGTTGGCGTTCCTGACAGTGAGGAGCCTTCTTGCGTGGCAATAGCTTGAAATGTTTCTTTTGTGCCAAGAAAGAGAGTTCCTGTAAGTTCTCCCGATTGAAAAGATGGGAAGCTACTTCCTGAGAAAAGGGATTGGGGCTTTGCTAAAGAAGGGTTCTCTGCGGTAGAGAGAATAGGAAGAGATACCGAGGGCGTTTGCTTTAAAATAAGGACCATACGTCCCATACTTGAAGAGGAAGCGTCTGAAGAGCGAGTATTTAAACTTGGGGTCTCTGTGGGTTCAATGACGAGACGTAACGTTTTAATAGGACTAGAGGATGAGAATAGGGTTTGCGAGTTCTGTGTAAGAGGCGTAGAGGCTTGAGGCTGTACAGGTGTGTGGACATAGGAGCTAGCAGTAGCTTCAGGAGAGAGAGCTTGTCCTTGTGGTATAGGTGGCGTGGCAGACAGGAATGCTGTCGTGGGTGTTTCAGGGGGGTGAGGTATGTGTACCTCAGAAGCCTCAGCGAATCGTTCAGAAGAAGACTCTTGAGTAGTACCTTCTTCTTTGGATAGGTCCTCCAGAGATAATCGGGTGATGGATGGTTCAGGGGTCTCCGTGAAACGAGGTTGTATTTCAGCCAAGGCTTTATCGAGTTCCTCTTCTTTGGATAGGCTATCCAGAGATAATCGGGTGATGGAGGGGACAGGAGCCTCCGTGAAATGAGGTTGTATTTCAGTAAACGCTTTCTCAGCCTCCTGAGAGGGGAGTGTATAGAGGGTGATATCTTCAAGCCATGTCGTGGGGATACCTTGGGCTTCAAGATAAGGACGCAATAGGTTCTTCACGTCTTGTAAGGGGTGGGCTGTTTCGCCCTCGTTTTCTGTTTGTGTGGCTGGAAGGCTTATGGAGGGCGTTGCCTGCTGGAGGGTCTCTTCAGCAGCAGAAGTCTTGGGTGTGGTGAAAGGCATACCTTCATGCGGTGTGGGGACAGTGGGTGTGTCCTCGTTGAGTGGGGCTGTGATGAAGGCAGAGAGAGACTCAACGGATTCTGTTTCAGAAGGAACCGTGGGTGCCATGAGAGGAGTGATACTATTTTCTGAGTGGTTATAAGTCTGAAGAAGCATCAGTACCTCTTGATAGAGGGATACTGGGAGTTGGAGCGTTTGCGTTTCATCACCTTGAGAAACGGGTACTTCAAAGCGGTCCTCTTTCACCTGAGTCTCTTGCTCTTGTGCCTCTGTGATGGGATTCGATACAACCTTGGAAGCTTGTGTCTCAAATAATGAGGACTCAGTCGTGTTTTCCTGAGTGTCATGGGAGAGTTGAGAGTGTGATTGTTTTGGACGGCTTGTTTTAGAAAGATCATTGGAGGGAGTGTAAGGTGTTTTTTGAGTGGTAAGTTTTTCTTGGTTCTCTTTAAAAGATGAAGGTTGTGTTGCTGTCGTATTATTTGGAACATTCAGTGAAGCCTGAAGGGTTTGGCTACTATTTTTTAGGCGGAGGCTAAAAGCTTGACGACCTAAAAATGGGGTGACTTTGGAAATTTTTTGTGTTGAAAGTGTGGTGCTACTCAATGGTGTGGGCTGTAAAGGTATCAGCCCTTGGGAGCTAAGAGGGGTGTGGGTGACCATAATAAAAGCTACCTGTCATAGAGGTGTAATAAACATACTGTCGTACGTAGACAACCATATAATAGCGAGATGAAAAAATAGTGAGATACCAAAAACTTAAGAACACTCAAAAACACTGTTTTAGCTTTTAATGAATAGACGGCTACACTTTAGACTAGCATTCTTTGGGATGTTGTAGAAAAGCTCTCAATGAAAACTCCTCCAAGAGGAGGGTTTCTTTCCTTTCTTCCTCAAGACGATAAGCCTCATGGATTTTTTCTTGTAAGGTCTCTAGTTGCTTCTCCTCTTTTGAGAGTTGAAGGAGGGGTTCCTTGAGGGTGTCTACTTTCTCTTGAGCAAGAGCTATTTCAGTGGATGCCTGTAAAATCGCACGCTCTAACCACTGTAAATGGTGATGAGATTGCTCTAAAGATTGGGGTAAAGGTAGTGGCTCGTTGGTAGGCGTTAAAGGATGTAACACGCTTTGGAGTGTCTGTATAATACCCTCTTGAGCGACATCTCTTGCGTTCACAAGCTCTGTGACTCGGGTTTGGCATGCGAGTAGTGTTGCCTGAGCCTTCTGAAACTCAGGAAGCTGACGCTGTTTTTCCTGAGCTTTAAGCTTTTGTAATGTTTGTAGTTGTTTTAGACGTTTTTGGTTCATAAAAAAGGGTGTGTGTGTGTTTTAAGCATGAAGTAAGGCTTGTGGGAGATATCCTTGAGATTATCTTTGACTCAAGGCATAATAAGGGACATCCCTCTATACAATATCCTCTATCTTTATGAGTATTCTTAAATTTACCTTCTGCACAATGCCACTTAAAAAGGAGTTTTAAGCGAATGACAGTCCAAGCTTCTTCCTCTTATCCTGTTACCATGGTGCTAGGTTCTGACCATGCGGGATACACCTTAAAGCATGTCATTGAGCAGCACCTGCATACCCTTGGGATTCAAACCGTGGATGTTGGCTGTTCCAGTACCACAGATTCGGTAGATTATCCTGATATGAGTGCAAAGGTTGCACAGTATATTTTAGAGCATCCAGACGCTCTTGGTATTTTAGTGTGTGGTAGTGGTGTGGGGGTGGCGATTGCAGCCAATCGGTACGCTCATATTCGTGCCGTAGTAGCACCTTCAGCTTTGGTGGCTCAATTGAGTAAAGCCCATAATAATACCAATGTCTTGTGTTTGGGGGAACGGCTTACGACCCCCATGGTGGCATTGGATATTGTGAATACATGGTTGAATAGTACCTTTGAGGGAGAGCGTCACCTACGTCGTGTGAGCCAGCTTTCAATGATGCCAAGCTTTGAACCTTGTGCCTCGGTAAGTTGCTCGCTTTAAGGTCATCAGCTGAGGCTGATAAAGCTATGTTGAAATAAGTTGTGTCACGTGTTGAATGATGTTTTAAGATATAATGGAGCCTTCCTGAGATGTCACCCACTTTTCAAGTTTTTGAAACACTTGCCAAGCAAGACCCTGATATTTTTGCTGTTGTTTTAGATGAGCTTCACCGTCAACAAGAAGGTATTGAACTCATTGCAAGTGAAAACTTTGCGTCCCAAGCCGTCATGGACACCATGGGAAGTGTGTTGACCAATAAATATGCGGAAGGCTTACCTGCGAAACGCTATTATGGTGGATGCGATGTGGTGGATAGGGCAGAAAGCTTAGCCATTGAGCGTCTTAAACACCTATTTCCTGGTTGTGTTCATGCCAATGTGCAGCCTCATAGCGGGGCTCAGGCTAATATGGCGGCTTTTATTGCAGCAGGTCTAAAGCCTGGTGATACCATTTTAGGGATGAATCTTTCTCATGGGGGGCATTTAACCCATGGGTCTCCTGTCAACGTTTCTGGCTTTTGGTTTCAAGCTCATCATTATGGCGTAGACCCTGAAACAGGTTGCCTAGATATGGAAGCGGTACGTCAAAAAGCATTAGACGTAAAGCCTAAAATGATTATTTGCGGAGCCAGTGCTTATCCTCGAGTGATTGATTTTGCGGTATTCCGTGCCATTGCCGATGAGGTCGGTGCTGTGGTGTTGGCAGATATTTCTCATATCTCGGGACTTGTCGTCACAGGGCATCACCCAAGCCCCTTCCCTCATTGTCAGTTTGTAACTTCCACCACTCATAAAACCCTCCGAGGTCCTCGTGGGGGCGTGGTGATGGTCAGTGAGGAAGCCTATGCCAAGGCGATTGACAAGGCGGTCTTCCCAGGAACCCAAGGGGGTCCTTTAATGCACGTGATTGCCTCAAAAGCCGTTGCGTTTAAAGAAGCTGCTTCTAGCTCATTTAAAGCGTATTCTCAGGCGGTCATTGAAAATGCTCAGGCCATGGCTCAAACCCTTTTGGAGCAAGGTGTTTCCGTATTAAGCGGTGGCACTGATAATCACTTAATGATTTTAGACTTGCGTTCTTTAGGGATTACGGGGAAAGAAGCCCAAGCACGTCTTGAAAGTATTCATATCACCACCAATAAGAATACCATTCCAGATGATCCTCAGAGTCCCTTTGTGACGAGCGGTGTCCGTCTTGGAACCCCTGCGATTACCTCTCGTGGGTTTGGGGTAGAAGCCACTCGTAGCCTCTCTGGGTTGATTGCACAAGCGTTAAAAGCAACCCCTGAAGCGTTTGAAACGCAACAAGAAAGCTTGAAACAACAAGTGCATCAGCTTGCCAATCAGTATCCCTTATACCCTGAGCTTGAGGCATACTTACAGACCCTTACGCCTGAACTTGTCTCTGTCTCGTAAATAGACTCGCTTATACACATAAAGCTCTCTTTATAAAACAATAAAGAGAGCTTTATGGTTGCCTGAAGTAACGGATTGACTTCAGAAATCATGAAAGTGGTCGAAGCTACCATCATTAAGAGAGAGTCTTTGCAGATGATGAGAAAAAAGGAGAACTTATGGCACCGATTGATGTTCATGAATTAGATGATTATTGTGGAAAACGCTATGCCTTGATGCTAGAAGAGCATGAGGGACGGCGTACTGCTTATGACCGTGAAGTTAAAAATCCTGAACTGCTTTTAACCAGCTTGAATGATGTGCGTTATCAAGTGTACATGCCACAAAAAACGGGAGGCTTTGCCCCTTCGGCTCGTCGAAACCCCGCTTTACAACTTTCTATGCAAACGATTGATGCAAGGTATCATCAGACAGTACGAGAAGAGGGAATGGAAATCTTGCGCTGTTAAGATGAGGATACGTTTTACAGAGTAAAAGCTCAGTGAATAACTTTCACTGAGCTTTTACTTGCTGCAGAAGGGATTTGAACCCCCACGACCGAAGTCACTAGTACCTGAAACTAGCGTGTCTACCATTTCACCACTGCAGCAGAATGTAGCTGATACTCAATTTATACCATAGAGTCTATGAAAATAACTAGAGGGTGTTTAAAACATCATGGGTGTATTCATGAGCCTCTTGCACTAATGTAAGGACATGTCGAATATCTTCAAGGGTCTTGATTTGAGTAAGTTGTTGTCGGTATAGGCTAGCCCCCTTAAACCCTTTAAGATACCAAGGGAGTTGTGCTCGGAGTTCTCTGCATGCTCGGTCTTCTCCTTGATGTTCTGCCAATGCTTCAGCGTGTGCAAGTGCTACTTCTATAATCATTGTTAAAGGCATGGTGGGTAGTGCTGGCAGTGCTTGTGTTAAGGCTTCGTGGAGATGACCAATGAGCCATGGCTTTCCTTGGGTGCCTCGTCCAATCATGACTGCGTCTACTTGGTAGGTTTTAAGGACATGACGGACATCTTCTAGTGAAGTAATATCTCCGTTTGCAACCACGGGAATGTTCAGGGCTTGCTTGAGGTGTCCGAAGGCATCCCAGTCGCATCCTGGTTGATATCCTTGCGCTCTGGTGCGGGCATGTAACGTCACCATGCTTGCACCTGCTTCTTGGCACATTTGACCAAACTCTAAATAATTTTTACTTTGTTCATCCCATCCTAAACGGAACTTTACAGTCACGGGGGTGTCGATGGATGAGGTAAGGGCTTTAATCAGTTTAAAGGCATGTTCAGGGGATTTCATCAGGGAGCAGCCCTCAAAATTCCCTGTGATTTTTTTGACAGGACACCCCATGTTAAGGTCAATGCTGACAGGGTGGTAATCTTGAATGATACGATGGGCTGCTTCAAGAAGTACCTCTTCACGATGGGCTGCCAGTTGGTATGCAATAGGATGGTCTGTAAGGGTACGCTGCAAAATAGGAGAGTCCCAACGTTTAGAGTACACCAGTCCATTACTGCTAATCATTTCGGTACAAATTAATGAATGAGGAGCCCATTGACGTACGAATCCACGAAACACCACATCTGTAATCCCTGCCATGGGAGCCAAAACAACCTGACTGGCAATCCATGTCTTTCCTAAGTAAAACCCTTGAGAGGCTGACGTATGAGACATTGAAGCACCATGAGGTGCAAGAGAAGAATCGTGTTGTGGGAGGGTAGGGACGGTCATAAAGTATCAGTGTCATCAAAAGCAATAAAAAAGTGACATAAGCAACGGGGGCGAAGTGCATTTAAGAATACCACTCTTAAACTGCCTGTGGTACCCCTGAAAACAGGGTGACCCCTTGAGGAGAAAGCGTCTGACCTTGAGGAGAACCCAAACCAGAGGTGGCAGGTGTGGCTTCTGAAAGCCAAGGAGTTTGTGTGCTAAGCTTCTGAGAGGCTAGAGAAGCGCTATAAGTCGCTTCTTTTGCATTAAAACGAAAAGGAGAGACAGAGAGATACCCATGGGTGGAAGGAGTGAGGGGCGCTTCTGTCGTAGAAGGTGTGGTTTCTTGGGGGGCATGAGGAGGATGTTTCAAGGTTTTCTGAAGTGTGTAGTTGACCACTCCTGGGCGTAGGAGTCCGTACCCAAGCGTGTTCATGAGTGTCACTAGGGCTAAATTACTCCATGCTTGGTGATGCTCATGCTTTAAAAAAGTACCTACACGTCGAAGAGCGGGGGTTTTTTCTCCAAGCCATTGCAGTGCTTGTGTCGTGAGAACCGCAGGGTAATAATTTATACAATGAATCAAGGCACCAATCGTTTGTCTTGAAATTTCTTGATGGACGAGTAAATGCCTCTCTCGTTCTGAAATATTGGGGTCGTTTTTAAGTTGTTTGTTGGTCATCCAAGGGGTCAGAATGGCTGCAGGAACATAGGTAAGACCATTGGCAATCCAGAAAAGTGTTGAAAAAGAAGGCTTGGTCGGAACGTTCACTCCCATATTAGAACTCAGTGTTGGGGCTATCCCAAAGCGACGCACAGCACGACTGACCGCATGCGATTTTTCTGATACACAAGAGCTTACAAGAAACGTAGGTCGATGAACCAAAGGATGCATACGCACCATGACAACACTCCCTTCGCTGGCATTATCCAGAGCAGGTTCTTGGGTTTTTTCACACGGTATCATTATGACGATGACACTCGTGAAAATCTCAGCCAGCGAATGCGTTGCTAGCTCCCCAGTGACTTACAACGTAACAAAAATACTCACTTAACATGCTAGTTCTAGTGTGAAAGACGCATTAAAATAAATCCTTTTCTTAGTGTAATGAAGAGATACGTTAAGAGCAAGCATCTCATGGGGGGGCTGGAGACAAACGAGTTTTTCTTTACGCTCTCCATGAGATAAAAAAGCAATTATGCACGGGTGTTTGTGTTTATTGGTGTAACCCATCTTGGGGACAATGAAGGATGTATCCCATTGTCTTAGCTTTCTCTCTGTTTGTTTTGCTCACGTTTGCTTTTTCGCAACCCTTATTGAAGGTCGTTTTACTATGCAACTTGGCTCATTTTCTTCTCCTGGTGCTTCCATGCCACAAGCCTTATCAGCACCACTCACGCCTGATATGAGTAACCTCGGACTTAATACGATGGGTGCCAATAATGGGATGATACCTCCTCAGACCTCGTTGCTTAGCGGTATGTCCTCCCCTTCAGGCATTCCTTCTATGGAAAATCCTCAGACGTTCTTGGGTGCTCCAATGCCTCAGCGTTTTGGTCAAGGAACAGGGATGCCTACGATGAACCCAACACAAGGAGCATCCTCTGTTTTAGGGTCATTAGGCTCGGGGAATGAACGTATTGTGGTGGTACCCATTATCATCAATGGCAATGGTTCAGGTACTTCGCCTCAAACCCCTATGCAGCAACCCCAACCTAGAATGGGGGCTAGCGCACCACCTATGGCATTCAATGGAACACCCATGATGCCTCCTCCTTCTTCGCAGCAGATGAATCCTGCTACAGCACTTACGGTGAATGCCCTTGGAGGGCCTAACAGTGAAGTGGGCAAGTTATACACTCAGGTAGGGGATGCAACTCAAGATGTAAAAAATATTTTGCTGAATATGAATACCAGCATGCAGGGGATGTTAGGGGGTGCCAGTAATCCTCAAGCCATGAACCCGCAAATGAACCCACAAAATGGAGCCGGATCTCCCATGCCTACAGGGAGTACACCCGCTGGGATGAATCAAGCCATGATGCCCAATGCGAGCCGTATGGGGGCAGGGTCGCCTCAAGGGATGCTAGCCGTTGACCCTAATGCCTCGCTGCCGAAACAGGTTGAAATGGCAAAGCAAATGGCTGCAGCCCTGAAGGCCCAAAAAGCCCAAAAAGGGCAGGGAGTGCAACCTCCTCAAAAACCTGACGGTATGCCAAACCCAGAGGGAATGCCTGAAGGCACACCGCCAGAAGCTCTTGCTGCAAGAGAAAAATCAGGCATGCCTCCTTCCCCCAAAGAGATGGCACTCCAGAAACGTTTAGATAAATTGGAAGCCATGGTAGCTCAGTTATTGGAGGAAAAAGGTGCTTCTCCCTCAGGCGAGAGAGAAGAGATGCCTCCTAATGCTCGTCGAAGTAGCCTAGCCTCCAGAGAGCCTGGTGGTCGACCTCCTTTCCCCACTCGTATGGGCTCAGGCATGCCCTCGCAGTCCCCGTTAGCAAGCCGTAGTGGGATGCCCGAGACCCCTCAAGGAGGAGACCCCTCAGGAGAGGATGTAAGTATGCCTTCAGGTTCTGAAGAACGTACTCGGCAGGCACTTGCCTTAATTGCAAAATATGATGCCAAAATTAAAAGTAATTTAGGGCAATTGCAAGCACGTATGCCCAAAGCCCAAGGAACGCCTAAAACTGCTTAACCTCTTGATGGTAGCTCACTTATACAAGCTGACGTAATTTATTGCGTAAGCGTGAAATGGCTTGAGCATGGAGCTGGCACACTCTTGACTCTGATACTTGGATGATTTCTCCAATTTCTTTCAGTGTCAGGTTTTCGTGATAGTAAAGGGCAATGAGCAGCTTTTCACGCTCGGGCAGTGTATTAATAGACTCAATGAGTCGTTGTTGAAGCTCTACATGGAGAATCTCTTCATCGGGGGTTAAGCGTGATTGGTCTTCTACGGTATCCATGACAGACAATGATGACCCTGAGCCATCGTCAGCATAGGTTTCATCGAGAGAAAGTACAAAACTTTGACTTTCACTCATCATTTGTTGCACTCGTGCTTTCGTCACTTTTAAATGAGCTGCAAGCTCGTCTTCTGATGGGGAACGTCCAAGCTCTTTCTCAAGCAATGTGATGGCTTCTGTAAGGTCTTTGGTGCGCTTCCTTACGCCACGAGGAATCCAATCTTGAACCCTTAAATGGTCAATAATAGAGCCACGAATCCGTGTGACGGCGTAGCTTTCAAACTTTAAGCCACGCTCGGGTTCAAATCGTTCTACGGCTTTCATCAAGCCCATGGTGCCAAAGCTGATGAGATCATCAACACTGACCCCCGTAGGGAGTGTTAAGGGTAAACGAGACACCACATAGCGTACAAGGTGTAAATAGGCAAGAATGACTTTGTCTCGGATGCGACTATTGTGTGGGTTTTTACGATAGTGTTCCCACAGCTGAGCGGTTTCTTGAGGGGTAAGCTTTTTTTGGTTCCTCATGTGAGAGGAACTCCAAAGACTAAAAGAAGTTCCTGCTTCAAAAGGCTCTTCTTTCAGCGATTGTGCGACCGTTTTAGCGGCAGACTCTGTGTGGTGCCCTTCATGGCTCTCAAGGTCTGGTGTATCGGTTTCAGTGGTGTGGTCTAATGCGTCTTGTGTGTCGAGTGGTAGCAATATGTGGTCTTGTAACGTCGCTACAGTCCCTGAACGGTGACGTGTTGGAGAGGATGTGGGACGTTGATAAGCCATCATGTGAAAGATTCCTTGACAAACCCATACAGACAAAAGACGGTTTAAATCGAGCGTTTGATGTTACAGGGGGATTGAAACACTACGCCATAAGACATGACTATTCATAGTTTACGACGGGGTAAGTGTTTGATTGAGTGAGGGATGTTAAAGCTCGTCTTTCTATGGGATACTAAGGAGCATTAGGTCTTGTCATCACACCCTTGACGCACACTTTATGCGGGCGACCGTGTTAATATGAGTAGTGTCCCCTTGTGGCAAAGTGTTTCAAAGAGGGTGTGAGCGTCTCACGTTATGTGAGGTTACAGCGACCAAGGGTGACCGTGTTTCTTGTTTTGTTGTTGTGACACATAAACTATAAAGGTGTGTTAGGGTATGTCCGTTTTTACTACGCCACGTTCTATGATGAGTGCTTCTTCTTCTGAAATCTCAACCGACTTACAAGCGGTTGCCTTGGGAGCCTCTCCAGTGGCGGCGGACACAAGACAAAAATCACGGGCATGGCCTACGCGCTTACAAAGCTTACCTCCTTATGTATTTGCCGTATTGGATGCCAAAAAAGCAGAGGTTCGTGCTAAGGGCGTTGAACTCATTGATTTAGGCATGGGTAACCACGATATGCCCACCCCAGACCCTATTTTAGAAGTACTCTCACAGGCACTGCAAACCACACGTAATCATCAGTACCCTGACTTTAAAGGATCTCAAGGGTTTCGTGAGAGTGCTGCACACTATGTCAATCGGCGCTTTGGGGCATCTTTATCTCCTGAAACGGATATTCAACCGTTGATTGGTTCAAAAGAGGGCATTACCCATCTTATTTTGGCTTACAGCACACCAGGTGATATTGTGCTGATGCCTGCATTGCACTACCCTGCCTATTTACGTGCCACACTGATTAGTGGAGCAACCCCCCATTACATTCCTATGACCTCGCAGGGGCTGCCCGACTTGAAGGCGATTCCCTCTGAGGTCTTAGACCGTGCGACGGTTTTACTTCTTAATTTTCCGAATAATCCTTCCACAGTCTGTGCAACACCTGAGTATTGGCGTGAAGCGATTGCACTTGCGAAGGCACATGAGCTGGTGCTTGTGAGTGATATGGCGTATGGGGAAATTGCCTTTAATGGTCATACAACGCCTAGCGTTCTTGCGGAAGAAGGCGGCTATGATGTTGCCGTTGAGTTTTACTCATGCTCAAAAACTTTTAATATGGCAGGATGGCGGATTGGCTTTGCAGCAGGTAATAAAGAGATTATTGAAGTGCTATACCGTATTAAGAGTAATATGGACTATGGGGTCAATACTGCCATTCAAGAAGCGGCTGCGTTTGCAATGAATCACGCTGAAACGCTTGTTCCTCCTATTACGGCACGCTATCATCAACGTAGAGATTTACTCTTGGGGCTTTTGCACACGTTGGGTTGTACCCACCTTCAAGCACCAGAAGCTAGCTTTTATCTTTGGCTCCCTGTGCCAGAAGGCTATACTGCGGATAGTTTTACCTTACGCTTGATTGAGGAATGCGGTGTGGTTGTGACCCCTGGGACTGCCTTTGGGGCTGATGCGGGTAAATATCATGTAAGGCTTTCCTTAGTACAGCCAGAGGAAAAATTACGAGAAGCCTGTGAGCGTATGACCCAAGCAGGCATCAGATGGGTCTAGTGTGATGTGGGAACATACACACCATCCCCATGTGACCCTTGAGAAACCTGCGGTGCTTATTACAGGGGGAGCAGGGTTTATTGGTCATCATTTGGCACGATGGCATTTGGAAAAAGGCTATCAGGTATTGATACTTGATGCCTTTGACACTTACTATGACCCTACGATGAAACATCAACGTATCCAACAGCTTTATGACTACATGGCAACCCATCAGATTGCAAGCCAACACTTACAGGTGTACGAGGTTGATTTGTGTGATGCTGAAAGCTATGCTGCTATCTTGCAAACATGGCAAGCTTGCTTAAAAGCTCCTCAAGGGCTGGTTTATCATTTAGCAGGACGTGCGGGGGTTCGTCCCTCCATTCAACATCCTGAATGGTATTTGCGTCATAATGTTCAGGCCACCTTTACCTTGATGGAACACCTTCGCAAGCTAGAGATTACTCGTATTGTGTTTGCATCGTCTAGTTCGGTGTATGGCGAGTTGGGTGCTTATAAACAGGCACAGCTTTCAGAAAATGAATGGATGAGACCGTTTAAAGAAGAAGAAGTGTTGACTGTTCCTCCATTGTCTCCTTATGCTGCCAGTAAGTTGATGTGTGAACACCTTTTAGCACCCTATGTGAGTATCTACAGGCTGTCAATTATGTGTGTCAGATTCTTTACTGTGTATGGTCCTGAGCAACGCCCTGATTTGGCAATTCATCAGTTTATTGATGCCATTGACCATGGTCGCCCCATTCAGCGCTATGGTGATGGATCGACACAACGAGACTACACCTATATTCTTGACCTCATAGAAGGACTAACACAGGTGGGACATTACTTATGTATGCAAAAAGAGCCTCTTTTTGAAATACTCAATTTAGGGGGCGGGTCTCCTGTCAGTTTAAAAGAAATGATTCAAACGATTGAGCATGCCACGCAAAAAAGAGCACTTATCAATGTTTTACCGATGCAGGAAGGGGATGTACGGCTCACGGCAGCGGATATTACAAAAGCACAACGTTTAGTGGGCTACAGCCCGAAGGTTTCATTCCAAGAGGGGATTGCACGCTTTGTGGCGTGGCATCGTGGTGAGCGTTCAAGTGATCAATTATAATGAGTGTAGGTAGAGGGTATGAGGTATGACCACTGGAACTCTATGGCTAACAGTGGCTTTGGCGGGCTTGGTAGGATGTAGCCTACGCTTTGCAATGGTGTTATTGTTCCAGCAAGCACAGGGGCAAGTGCAAGGTTGGCTTGGATGGTCTATGTCTGCTTGGGCTGTGTTGAGTGTGAATGTTGTAGGGTGTCTGCTTGCAGGGTTCTTGATGCGTTGGGTGTCTCAAGGACAGGTGACACCTATGGTACAAACGACCTTGCAAGTGGGGTTCCTAGGCGGCTTAACCACGTTTTCTTCTCTGGTGACAGAGTATACCGTGTTGGCTCAACAGTATGGCTATGGTCATCCTGTAAGCCTGTTGTATCCTGTCCTGAATATCGTGCTAGGGGCATGGCTATACGGTTATATCACCCAGATGGGATGAAGCCTCTATAGCACGATTTCTTCTTTGGAGAGGTTTTATCCTAATAGCAACAAGGGTGTTAAGCATGAACGACGATCGTCGTTCTATGACTTTGTTTTGGTCATACTCCATTTTTTCAGCGTTTCTATTCAGCGTTTAGGCTCATCACTGTTTAAGCTCTTTTGTTTCGTGGGGAATCGACATCATTATGATGAATACGACCTTGGGTAATCCGTATGCGTCAGCTTACGCTGCTCAGATGTCTCTTTTAGCAGCACCTTCTACCATGCCCATTAATAGCTATGGGTATGGATGGCAAACACCCATGGTGAATGGGTTTACAGGAGCCTTTCCTACGGGTACAGGAGCCACGGTGATTCCCGGCATGATGCCTCAATTGAATGGGCAGAATGTTTTGCCTCCTATTCAAGGACCATTTGCGGTTCAGAACTGGCTTGGGGGCATGATGCCTAATCAGGCGACTGTCGTGACCGATCCCGCTCGGACGACCCCTGTAGGAACCCCCTCTTCTACAACCCCTTCAACGACGCAAGCTTCTTCTCCTCTGGGTACAACCATTTTACCAACGACACTAGGTGGATTGACTAACCCTAGTAATCCTAATATTCCTTTTTGGCAAGACAACATTCTAAACTGGAACCAGCAACAATTAGGGATTAACCCTATGGCGGCAAGCTCTACTGCTGTGGCTGCTGGATACAAAAAACAGTTTGAGGTCGCAAAGGAATGGGCGCCTCGTGCCACTGTTGCAGGCTTGGGCTTAGGTGCAGGACTCACTTGGATGGCGGGTACAGCATTACTAGGAGGCGCTGCGATTCCTCTTGTGGCGTTGGGTGGACTTGCTGGTGCTGGCTTAGGATTGATTACCGCTAACAGTCTTGCACCTGAGTGGATTGGAAAAGCGGCACGAGACGAGTCGCTTTCCCAGCAATTCTACTCGAATAATGGCATGATGAATGGTGGACCCCAAGCCAAACAGCTCTGGACTCGGAATCGAGATGAAGCCCAAATGGAACTTTCAGCTGCTAATGCTTAAGGGGAGAGTGACTCAGGATGACGGTCTTCCCATAGACTGAGTAACCAAGTATAAAGCGTTTCTTCCAAAATAACGGCACGTTCCTGAGGGTGAACGCAAACCACTTGCAAAGGATTTAAAGGAATGAGCGGCTTTTCTTGGGGTTTTTCTTGAGTCGTTCCTTCTGCTATAGGATTTAGCATGCTCGTAAGCTCTAAAAAACATTGCGTGCCGTCTCCTGTCTCTAGCACTTCAGATACCCATCCAATAGGGGGCTTTTTTGTGTGAAAGCTTTCTTGGCTGTAGACGTTGAGTCCTCGGTACTGGTAGAGGGGAAGGGAAAGCACGGCGACTCCTATCAACGGCTCTTTTGTCGCATCTTTCGTAAGTGTCTCAGAGTGTTTTGCGTCACTGAGGTCGATGTCAAGCATCCAAAGCTCGCATCCTTTTAGGGCAAGTGCCATTTCTCTGTTTTGAATGCCCTTTACTTTCATATGTCCGATGGTCTTATGATTTAAGGACTTCGTGTGGCAGCCCATTACTTCTAGCCACCAGCCCTCTAGTGGTGTTGCACCAGCACTAGGACGATGCTTCCCCGGGGCTCGGGGACAAAGCCACACTTTGACTGGCGTTTGACTCTTCCAGATGTGGTGTGGCTCCTCTGAAAAAAAGACCCAGTGCATATCTCCCTTAACCCCATGAGCGTCTTGGACGTAACCCACGGCAGTATGATGGGCGATGAGCTCGTCATACGTGTAGGTGGTACTTGGGAGACTTTTTAAGGGAAGGTGTTTGGAGTGAGAGGGTAGCGTCATGAGAGGGTAGCTTAGGGTGCAAACATGGGGACATAGCAAGGGCGAATACTGTGAGAACAGAGCCTTATCCTAAAATAGAGGTAATGATGCCATCTTTGACGAGGATTTCTGTATTACGAACTTTGTCATACAAATGGTCACCCACTGCAAGGGTGACAATCCCTTCAAGGTTTCCTGTCGTCAGATAGCTTCCTTCTTGAGCTTTTTCAATGGCTGAAAGCTGTGAGGTCACTTCCATTTTGAGTCCAAGAAGTTGTTGTTTACGAGCAATCACTTCTTGATTGAGTTGTTCCATTTGAGCAAGAACACTTTGCCCTGTTTTGGCAAGTTGTTCAAGTTGTTTGTGAGCTTCGTTTGACTGGGCTTCAATTTGAATCATTTGCGATTCAATGAGGTCAAGCTCTTCTTTAAGGTCTTTGGTCGCTTGGCTTTTAAAGGAGGATGTCACAAGTGTTTTCACTTGAATCACTTGCTTAACTTGTACATGTGTTGCAGTCATCATGGTTTCAAACCTCTTTCTGGTTGACACAGGGAGAACGATACAATGTCATACGGTACTTGAAAGATACCGTATAAGGCTGTAATACTGCTATCATACAGGAAACAGAGGGTGTAAGGCGAACTTTCTTCAATAACCCCCCTCTGTTTAGAGGAGTATTTTAAGCGTAAAAGTCGCACAAATAGTGGAGTTCTGTGGCTTGAAGCCTCTGACCTCAGAGATTCTTTGTTATGACTATCCTTAATGTTATGGTGATGCACCTACAGTGTGCTTGTGTACCCTTTCATAAAGCTGTTGCTATCATGCACCATTGTGAGAGTAGTGATAGATACCAGTATTGAACGGTTGTGTGATTTTTAAGGGTTTCGAGGTCTATGATGGTGATACATTCATTTTTGCGTACGACTTATACCACACTTAAAACGTATGTACTCGAACAGCCTTCTTTTTCGGAGGCACAAAACACGGGTAAGCTATGGTCTTTCTTACCTTGGCTTTGGCATACCTTTAAGCAGTTTTCTCAGAACCTGGTGAAACATGCACTGCACGGTCATGCGTTCGTGAGACAAGAATTATTTGATGAACCACGCATCATATCTTCTGGCTCCTCTCATCACATTCATGCCACCCAGCGGTCTAAAGCCACGATTTATCAAGAGCTTACCATGTTGTTTCCACGGTTAAAGCCACGTCAAACCCAAGGGACGCAATCCCCTAAAACGCCTCATAAAGACTTTCAGGTTGTCAAAGCAGATAGTTTGACAACGGAGGCAAAAGCTTTTCCTTTAAAGGTATCTATTCCCGCTTCCCAAGGGTATCAATCGATAGCACTCACGTATGCTGAACCCTTGCTAGAAACCCCCACAACGGCGATTATGCTACAGGAGCCACAACGATTAGAACCCATGGTGATTCATCGTTCGGAAGTCACCCAGAAATCTCCTACGTTCCAGAGTGCAATAGTCTCTGAGCCTCATCGTAAAGAGCTTGCAGAGATAGAAACAATGGAACTCATGGTATCAGTAACGCAAGAGAAAAACGAGTCTGATGATGTGATGTATCCTATTACCTTACGGAATAAGCATCAAACGAAGCCAGTCTGGGAAGAAGTGTCTCGTTACAATGACTTTTATTTGCAACACCTCTCAAACCGCTCCCGATTACTTTCCTTACAAGAGGCATTACAAGAACGGTTAGAGTAGTGCGGAAAGCCTTAAATGGGGTTATTGAAACACATTGAGGAGCTGGTTTGTTTGGTGAATCCAATGCTGATACTGATGTTGAACATTTTTCTGACCTAAACGCTCAATAATCTCTTCATCTTGGTACCTTGCTTTGATTTCATCATGATGAAACCCTCTCGCTGTCACCTGCTCAAGGTCTTGTTCACAGGATGCTTTGACACTGTGGAGTTGCTTTAGCAAGTCTTCTAACGATTTTGGACGATAAGACGTTGCATGACTTGTGAGAGTATCGAGTAGTAGGTTCCATGTAGAGGCGGGTTGTTGCAGTATGATAGGCAGTAGTGTCTCTTTCAGCAAGTTGCGTCTAAGTTCGGTTTTTTGCCAAATGTCTTGCCTTAATGCAAATAAGCACCCTTGCTGGTCATAAGCTGTTAAGGTGTTCCAGTCTGCATGGGAGAGTAATAAGCGACCTGTCTCAGGACAAAGAGGCTTATGCAATCCAAGCTTTGTGATAAACCCCTCAATGGTGGGTTCAGGCAAAGGAAAGCGTAGTTCCGAACCATCTTGGCGTACCAGACAGCCCTCAATGCCTTGGCTGGTGACATAGCCAATGAGTTGTTGCAACGTAAAAGGGCTACAGTGTCCTAAGCCCATGGGGAGCAAATAACGTAGACGTTCCTCTTTACTGGGGGTGTAAGAAGGGGAAAGCAAGATGTCCCACTCATAGGGGAGTAGCGGTTCTTTAAGCACTGTTTTCCCTTGAAGGAAAAGGGCTTCTTGTGCTTCATCATGGCAGTTGTAGGTATCCGCAAGCTGCTGTTGTGTTTGAGAGGCTAGGCCACGAGGCGATTGTAAATGCTGCTTTACCACAGGTTGAAGCGCAATCAGGAGATTTTTCGCTGAAATACTTGGTTGTGTTTGGGTACAAGCGTTTGAGAGGTCTTGCATGTTAGACATCATGAAGTTCCTTAACAAAAAATGTTGCGTGTGAATGAAGAGAGAGAATCAGGAGTTTGATGCAGAAGAAAAAGCCCTGCCTTAAGAACAGCAGGGCTTTAACACAGAGATTAGCTAGAAGGAATGAGGTCTTTGTTCTCAATACCTGCAAGCTCTTGCAGCAATCGCCAGTTGGCAAGACGATCTTTTTGAGCTTCCAAAATGGACTCTGTTTTAGGATTGCCTTGTTTATCAAAGTGTTTTGCAAAGCGTCCTTCGGTTCTTGCCCAAGTCAAGAAGTCGACTTGTTCCATGCTACCTTCTGTACTCTTTGCACTGTGCCAGTCACGGTCAATGCTAGGGTTTCCTACCAGCGAGAGTCTTGTTTTAATGGTAGGACCAGCTTCTGGGTCATAGACATACACGGGGAATGCACGAGATTGCACCGCAAGTTTTGCTTGATGAGCAGCCATATTATCTGCCACACCATGTTCAGGCTGACATGTGGTGTATACAATCACAACAGCAGGACCATCAAACTCAATGGCACGCTTAATCGCTTTGTAGAAGTGGGTGGTATTAGAGCCAATAGTTTGTGCCACATACACATGAGGGTGCATCATGCAGAGCTGACCCAGCTCTTTTCGACGCTCATGTTTACCTGTATGGGCTTTACCGTGGGCACCCATTTTAGACTCTTGCCCTGTATAAGAAGAGGTTGACTGCTGCCCGCCTGTGTTGGAGTACACTTGGGTATCAAGGACTAACACTTTGATGTTCATCCCAGAAGCAAGCATCCGAGATAGGGCGTTCCAACCAATATCCATCATGGCACCATCGCCACCGATGTTCCATAGTACCCAGTCATCATGTCCTTGTTGATCCCAGAAAGTACGAATGCCCATGGCATCGGTAGGACCGTTTTCAAACAGCGAGTTTGTCCAAGGAGCAGCATAAGGGTTATAAGGGTAGGTGGAGGCATACACTGTATTACAGCCTGTTGAGGCAACAATACCATATTTGTCACCGACCATGTCATGTGTTAAACCCATCACTTGGCGAATGACCGAGGCTTCTCCACATCCCATACATGAACCAGCACCGCCTACATACTGATTAATATTGCCAGGACGGAGCATGATATCACGCATATCCGTTTTGCTAATATGTGTTTCAGGGGAAGCAGGCAACTCCTGATAGAAACTAAACGCATCCTGATACGTAGGTAAGTTTTCAGGTGTTTTTTTAATCATGGTGAGAGCTTCATGGGTGCCACATACCTCAACACACTCTCCACACCCTTTACATTTGGTAGGGTCAATGAAAATACCAAACATGGCACCTTCAGGGATAGTAGCATCTTTGGCACGACGCTTTTCAAATTGTCCGTGATACTTGACGGTTTCTGCAAACTGACTTTCTAAGTAGCTACGGTGGTCTTCGTCGGTGACACTTGCCAACTTGGCTTCAAGGTCTGCTTTGGTGACGACTTTTCCCAGAATGGCAGTATCGGGGCAGTTGGTGACGCAATCCATACAGCCTACACAGTTTTCACTGTTAAACTCAGGGAGTTCAGGGGCAATATAGCTGAAATCACGCAAGGCTCCTGTATGAGAGGGCAAAATACTTTGAGCCACAAAGGTATCAGCTACTTGGTTTGAGCCAGAGCCTGTATTGTAGGCATGTACCACCTCTTTGGCACGGGAAGCGTCATACCATTCGGGATAGGCTTGGTCAAGGTCACGAGGGTTGCGTTGTGCAGAAGAAGTGGCTTCTGTCGCGAGCATCATCATAGAAAAACTCCTAAGCAGGGAAGAAGTAAAAAGGAAAGCGTCCAAGAATACAACACTGAACACACACGATAAAAACGAGTATGTAAAGAAGAGAGTCTCATATTCATGAGAATCTCTTCTTTGTAAGAAAACCTTTAGATAAAGAAGGCGTTAGTGTCTTTACCTTTTGCTTCCCACTCTTGACGACCACGCTCAAGGATGTCTGCGGGAGTTGCTTCCATCATGGCACGAGGGATTTCAAGAACCTCTTGGAAGCCGAGTTTGACGGCTTTCATATTGTCAGCAACCACAGCATCACCACGTTTGCCGAAATATTTTCTGATGGGGATTTCAACTTTTTCAAAAAGGGCTTCATTACTTAATCCAAGATTCTTTTGGAAAGGCGTTAAGCGTAAAAACACACCGAGGAGTACAATTCCTTGGAAACGTTGCACCAAAGAATCATCCGATTGACAACAGGCTTGTGCGATACGAATCGTATCAACCCCAAAGACTCGGATGTTATGTTCCTTGATATAATACTTTGCCCAATCAGGAAGGCTATTCCAGAACCCTTGAGGATCTTCGATACGGGTATGCTGGAAGAGGGTTCCCCCTTCTGACAACCCAACCAGAGGGTTCCCCATTGCCCAAGTACTTGGATCCATTAAGGGGACAAACTCAACGTTAATCAGCTCGCTATGCGTACGAATACGGTCTTCTTTGGTACATGTGAGGTAGGTGTTTGTGGGAAGTCCCTTTTTCTCAGAACCATATTTAGGAGAAGCTTGCACTTTCAACCCAAAAATATCGCCCAAACAGGTCGCAATAATTTTGTTGGTTGTGACAGAGCCAAATCCTCCTACCGAGTGACCACGGATGGAAAACGCATCTGCAGGGCGTACATCGGGTTCAGGAATCGCAGGTAATGCAGACGCATGGTCAATACCTACCGAGAAGAAACGTTGTGTATGATCCGTATTCACCATATTTTCCACAACAGACACCATATGTCCCGCTGTTACATCACGACTTCCCAGACCGGCAACCCCTGTTGTGACCAAAGGCAGACGAGTTAAATGAGGGTAGCCTTCAACCCCCATGACTGCTTTTGCAAGTGCGGCTTCAATATGGAGTGTTAAGGGATTGTCTTCGGAAAGAGGGTCATCCATCCGCTCAAGTACTGCAACTGCTTTACAGTTGGCAATTGCACGTGCAATTTCAGCCCCAGGGAATGGACGGAAGCAGGTGACATTCACAACCCCTACTTTATGTCCCATACTACGTAGGTGTTTTAAAGTTGCCACTGCAGTTTCAGACGTAGAACCCATCGCAATAATGGCATAGTCAGCATCTTCCATTTGAGTACACTGAATAAAGTCATAACGACGACCTGTGAGGCGATAGAACGCATCAAATGCTTCTTGGATTGCAGGCTTCACTTTGTCATAGAAAAAGCGTTGGGCAATTTTACCTTGCATGTAGCTGTCTTGGTTTTGCACAACTCCTGTCATTAATGGGCGAGCAGGGTCAAACAAGGAGCGAATTTTGTCACGAGGATTTCCTAAAAATTCATGGACGAGTTCATCTTCAGGAAATAGTACATTTTCAATGGTGTGAGTGGTTAAGAAACCATCTTGTACATTAAAGAAAGGGGTAAAAGAGTTTTCAGCTGCACGTCTGGCAATAAGGCTTAAATCACCAGCTTCTTGGGCGTTCTGTCCAAATAACATACCCCAGCCACAGTCAATCACACTCATAATATCATCATGTCCAGCATGGACGTTAAGAGAATGACTGGTTAAGGCTCTTGCACCAATCTGAAACACGATCGGTAAACGTTTTCCTGAAATGGTATAAAGAACTTCTTTCATCAACACAAGCCCTTGTCCACTTGTGAAGTTGGTCACACGACCCCCTGCAACGGCAAACCCTTCACAAGAAGAAGCGGCAGAGTGTTCTGATTCAGGTTGTACCCACGTAATAGGGGTGCCAAAGACATTAGTGAAGCCATTAGAGAAATATTGTTCAAATCCTACACCCATCGCCGTAGAAGGCGTAATGGGGTAAGCAATACCTGCTTCGGCACCACGGACTTCACAATGGACAACCATACTCGCACCATCTGAGGTGCCAGGAATACCAGGGTAGGGAAAAGCGTGTTGTGCAGGTTTGGTATTATCAACAACCTGAGGGGTAACTTGGGCAACGGTCATCCGTTGGAACCTCCATCTTCAAAGTGAAAGAGTGAATAGAGTGAAGTCGAACAAGAGCAACAATGACAAACTTAGGGTGAGTGCTACTACGTAATGAAAAGCACAAAAAAAGGCTCTCAATGAAAGCTTTCTCAGTGAAGGACATGGTCAAGGTACAGATAAGTTCGCCGAAAGACAAGCCATCAGGGCGAACAGACATACTTTAGAACACCATAATAATGGTAGGATACTACACTAGATCAGTTTAAGCATACCTAAAAAAAAGGAAAGCACCAAATGAACGCTCTATCAAGTACGTTGCATACTTTCTCACAAGGTACCACAAGGCTTATTAGAAAACAGTAGAAGTCTTTTTTTGTCGTGTCAGATGGGTCTCTAATAGAGTAGGTCATCAAGATAGAGAGGTCTTTTTTTGCTAGGTGCTAGACCGAACAGCTTTCTCACCTGATTGCCAACATAAAACATAAGCCCGCCTGCTACAACCGCTCCGTTGAGGGCACTAAGTCCTCGTTTAAAGGGCAACTTTTCCAGTATATCTGGGATAAGAAACCTTTGATTGAGCCATCCGAAGGAAAATCCTGTAAGGGCTGAGGTCGTGGTAAGTGTGGTCACCAAAGCGTACCCAATCCATCGACGTAATCGACGTAACGGGGGTTCCTCTGAGTGCTGTAGTTTCCTTATTTTCTCTTTGAGGCTAGAGTGGTGCTGCGAAGAGGTTTTGTCTTTGTCATACGCATGTGGTTTTTCATAGGTTTCCTGTACTTCCTCCTCTTCATGTTCCTCGTCAAACGAAGCCTTCTTTTGATGTAAGTGTTTGGCATCACTTCTGGAGGAAGATACAGAGTCTTCTTCTGTGTGATTCACTTCTGAGTCTGAAGGACTGTCCTCAGAGAGGTGAGCTGCTTCTTTAGAAGATGCGTTTTGGACAGAGCTTTGAGTGTGTTCATGAAGTGCTGAAACCAGAAGCGAGAGGCTCTGTGAGGGGACTAGAATGGGGATGTACCCCTGGGGTAGAGACTGAAACCCTGGGATGGATGCTTGCCCAGTATGCTCTGATAAGGCGTGTATAGGGAGAGAAGCGTCTCGGTGGGTTGCTTCTGCAGAGGTCACACCTGTGTAGACGTTTGGTTGTATGGTGGCATGAGCGATTGCGTTAGTAGGTGTACTGGGTGTAAAAGCATCCGTGGGCAAGAAAGAGGTGTGTGCCATAGTGGGGGGCATCACAGGGGTACTCACCTGCTGGAGGAGTGCGGTTTCTTCTTTAGGTAATGAGGATGCAGAAAACGAGTGTGTTTGAGGGGTGCTTTTTAGAGACTGATACAGTAGAGCTTCTCCTGCAAAAGAGGCTCTCGTACTCATGGCAGGTAAGGCCAAAGATGAGTATAATGGGGACTTTCGTGTTTGCGTTTCAAGATTCACTGAAGAAGAAACGGGTGTAAAAGCAGTCATGGGAACAACACCCCCTTTGTGTTGCAATTTTTATGGAATGAGTGAACGGTTGCTTTTAAAAATGATTCCTGCTTTTCAAGAGTCGTTGTATCGTTATGTGGATAGTATCCAAGAAGATGTTCCAAGGTCTATCCCTAAGTCTGAAAAGTGAGATAAAAAGGCTTTTAAGGAGAATCACTCGTCGTGCCTAAAACACTGAAGCCTTAAAGCCATATAACGTAAAACCATATAAAACGTACCGAAGAATAGAGGTGGGTTTGATTGAGGGTTATCCCACGCTTTCAGTATGAATGAACAGAGAAACATATACAAATAGTTCTTTTAAAAGAAACTGTGTCGTTTTTGTAACAAAGTGTAAAATATATCATGGCTTTTTATGCCTCTTTAAATCGCCTCGGTGTAAGGGTTTGAGACGATTTATTGATTTATTTTTGCAAATCTGTTGCTTTATTGGAAAGCTTCTTCTGTTACAATTATGGAAGGTTTAGCTCATTTGTTTAAATGAATCTATGACTTTCGGGTCTACATGTTTTAACATAATGTAACGAAGTCTTCTTTGTAACGTTTTGTGTCCTGTTAAATGAAGCGGTCTTCCTTTTTGTAACGTTATGTGCCAATGCCGTGGTGATAAACGCTTGTACACTTTGGTAGTATGGATGTGTTACAGAAAAGGGTCTTAAAGAAAGTTCTAACTTAACAAGGAAATCTTTCGTTTACACTGAATGCCACACGTGTACTTTATAAGGCGTGGTGTGAACGTAGTCATAGAATATACTAAACCTGTGTTGATGTTTTGCTTGCAGAGCCTACACGCTGTAGTTTATGAATCATTTGGTATCTATGACGTAAGATGTTGACGACCCTTGTAACACTGGAACATGCTTCATTTGACATTCGTCGTGAAAGCTTGGGAGCTCGTAGTATGAGTCAGCCAATGATGATGTCTGGATTTTTCGAGCGTGGGAATGCCCATGGGAAGAAAATACTCATTGTAGACGATGAAGCCAGTATTCGTCGTATTTTAGAAACTCGTTTTAAAATGCTAGGATATGATACGGCTGTGGCTGGCGATGGCGAAGAAGCCTTGCAGGTTTATGCTCAGTTTCAACCTGATATTATTGTGCTTGATATTATGATGCCCAAAGTGGATGGTTATGCTGTTACACGGGAAATCCGTCTTCAAAGTGATGTTCCTATCATCATTTTGACGGCACTGGGAGATGTGAACGAGCGGGTGAGTGGTTTGGAAATGGGAGCAGACGATTATGTCATTAAACCTTTTAGCCCCAAAGAGTTAGAAGCTCGTGTGAAATCAGTATTACGTCGTGTTGAAACAAGGCGTAATAGCCAGACGCTACAGGAGGGAGTACCTGTTGAACAGGGTACAGGGCATGCGATAGAAGTTGCGCTTGAAACGACTCCTGCCGCCAGAACTTCCTTTGAGGCTTCCGAGTTATCCGCTGATATGGCAGGAGGTACTGCTGCGTCTATTGCGTCTCCGAAACGATCTTCTCACATGATTACAGTGGGACACCTTCGTATTGATACCCAGAAGCGACAAGTTTTTCGTAAAAATGAGCGTATTCGCTTAACAGGTATGGAGTTTAATCTGTTAGAGCTATTGTTAAGTAATGCTGGGCAACCCTTTACTCGTGCCGCTATTTTGCAACATGTATGGTCGTTCCCTCCTGACCAAAAAATTGATACTCGTGTGGTGGATGTGCATGTGAGTCGTTTAAGAGCCAAATTAGAAACGGATCTTGCGAACCCAGAACTCATTCTTACAGCACGAGGGGTAGGGTATATGTTTCAGCGATTGGATATTCAATCTTAATTTTTGTGCCACAGCCTACCTTACAGAGATAAGCCGTTTTTCTGAGTAACATAGAAAAACGGCTTTCTTGATGAAAGCTACCGTGTGTTGTGTAGAGAGATACGTTAAGGGTTTTTGAAGGATTGGAGGTAGGGGTTTTATCATGTTTTTTTTATGATGAAAGGGAACCCTCACGCAAACCCCATGATGTGCTGGGAGACAGAAACTGTTTCATACGAAACCATCACTCACCTTGTGGTGCCTTTGTTGTATCAAGCTTAAGGATAACCCCCAAAATGATGTATGAAGTAATGATTGAGAGCATGTTTTCAGCAGCTCATCACCTGTTAAACTACGAAGGAAAATGTGAAAACCCTCATGGTCATAACTTTGTAGTAAGAGTTTGGGCTAGAAAAGCCACACTCGATGTGGCGAATGTTTCGATCGATTATAAGGTGTTGAAAGCTTCTTTACGAGAAATCATGAATGACCTTGACCATACAGATTTGAATGAAAATCCATGTATTAACGGAGAAAGTCCTTCAAGCGAGTATCTGTGCAAGTATATCTATCATCGTATGAAGCAAACCATTCCAGAAATCTATAAAACATGCGTCTACGAAACGCCAACCCAATGTTGTTTTTATTGGGAAGACTAGCAACATCATCCATGGTACCTGAGCGTTTAACGCCTTGCTTTGTATAAAGCAAGGCGTTTCGTCTCGTAAAATCGTGACTTCCATCACCTGCTAGGAAAGGAGTAAAGGCTGGTAACTTTCAGGACGGCGGTCACGGAAAAACTGCCATTGTTGCCTTGCTTCCCGTACAACATTCATGTCCATATCAGCCACTACTAGCTGACTTTCTTCTCGAGAGCCTTCAGCGATAATATCACCCCATGGGTTTACCACATAGGAGCTACCGTAAAAATGACCTATGTTCCAAGGCTGTTCTTGTCCGACACGATTGACAGCACCAATATACATCCCATTGGCAATGGCCTGAGCGACTTGTTCCTTTTTCCATAAACTCTCTGAGAGACCTGCGACTGTTGCGGAGGGATTAAATGCCATCGTCGCACCATGAAGTGCTAAAGCTCTGGCACATTCAGGAAAATGCCTATCGTAGCAGATAAACAAACCGACCGTGCCTACTGCGGTTTCAAAAACGGGGAAACCCTCACTGCCTGGTTTGAAAAAGTATTTTTCCCAGAATCCAGCAACTTGAGGAATATGGTGTTTGCGATATTTACCTAAATAGGTTCCATCGGAATCTATCACAACCGCCGTGTTGTAGTAAAACCCAGGGGCTTTTGCCTCCTCAAACACAGGTAAAATGAGTACCATTTGGTACTGTTTTGCCATCGCTTTTCCCCACTGCACCGTACGTCCTTCGGGTAGGCGTTCCGTGAGATTAAACCATTTGCTGTCTTGTGAGGGTGCAAAATAGGGTCCAGTAAATAACTCTTGAAAGCACACAATATGAACCCCTGCGTTAGAGGCTTGTTCAAGATACCCTTCATGAGCTTGAATGCTATGGTGATAGTGTGTTTCGCAGGGTTCATCACCGTGAATGGGGTGATGATGTTGAACGAGTCCAGCCCGAACGATAGAGGATGAAGAAAGCGAAGAGAGCATGATGCGTTCCGTTACTTTAAAAACAGGACAATAAAAAGTGTCTTATTTGGAAGGTGTGCCAAGGAAACTCGGCATAAGGAGTAATTCAGGAATGAACCATTCTTGCAGTGCTGTCTCTTGAGCTGACTGACCTTCTGAGGTGTGATTTCCTAAGTACTTAAAAGGAAGGTACATAAGTTGCGTTTGGTCTGTGGTGGTGACCCCTCGTGTTGAAAAACCGAG
Source organism: Vampirovibrionales bacterium (assembly GCA_046080605.1). Lineage (GTDB taxonomy): Bacteria > Cyanobacteriota > Vampirovibrionia > Vampirovibrionales > JAJTHC01 > JBJTUH01. The sequence goes on along the minus strand of JBJTUH010000086.1, from coordinate 21,889 downwards.
CCATAGTCCTTGAGGAGACTGTGCCTGGTTTAAGGGATGGCTAGGGGAAAGCTGACTCCACAACAAAGGACGACTGGGGAGCGTTATTCCTGTTTGTACCTGACATTGCCATGAGCTACGAGGTAGATAAGTATCTTCTACGGGTGTAGGAATCTGTGAAACGGCCCGTTTCCACCAAGGTCTTGCTTTGGGTTTAGAAGGTGTGTTTGGTAGGGTCTCGGAAGATTGTCTTGTAGCAGGTGCTACAACCATGCCACACGCTTGAATACTATACTCGGGGGCATGTGCAAGAGAGGCAGGTGTTTCTACTAGGACGTGTAGGGTATCGTTTTGAACCCAAGCTTGTTTGACCTGCTGTCCTCCCGCTTGAACAAGGGTCTCACCAGCACTTTTTCCCGTGGGTAAGTAGACCCAACGAAGAAGCCCATGGCTTTTGGCACTCATTGCAAGGTATGGGTAGGGATGTTCAGCATGACGTACAAGCTGTAGGTGACTGGCACGTGTAACCCCAGGGAGTAACCGAGTAAGTTGCCATGCGGATAGTTCTTGTGTTACTGAGCTTTTTTGTGAATAGTGATACTCATAGACAACCGCTTTTTCTGCATCGGCAATCCATAGCCAAGCACCGTGTTGCAGGATGGTATGACTAGGGTGTGCCGTTTCAGGGAAGTCAATACGGCCTTCGTTTCGGAGGCTTTCAGGATGATAGAGTACGGCATAATGCTCAGTAGGGTGAGGTATCATGAGCCATCCTTGCGTCTGTTTCTCCACGTTCATGGATGGGTGTGAGATCCATGACATCCCTTGAGGTAAAAACGCCAATAAGGTTTCTTGTTGCTGGTTTGACGTTGCGGTACCGTCTTGAGGCGAAAGCGTCACTTTACTAAGACGGGTAGGGTGTGTGAGCAGCTCAAAGCGTGTGAGGTTTCCTGTGGTGTAAGGGTGTGAGAAGCCTAGCAAAGGCATTCCCCCTGAGAATGCTTGCTGAAAGAGAACCTCAGGTGCTGTAAAAGCAGATGTGGTAACGCTTTGAGCGTGGCAGCTTAAACGATACATGACACTTGTCGCAGGAGAGAGTCCGTGTCCGAATACGACGCATTCCTTAAACTCACCTTGTTTGGCGATGTTTGCAGAAAACGACGTGGAAGAAGGGCTTTCCGTCGAATCAGGCGTGTCGTTAAATGGACTCAGTAGGGGGGCAAATAGGGTTTGGAGTTCTACAGGGATACTGAGATTTTCAGGTAAGATGACATCAGGCCACACTAAGCCTGCTTTGAGGGCCTCGGGATAGCGGGCTGCTCTTGGTAGTGTCCACTTACCAGAACTGGTGGGAATGAGTTGTAGTAAATAGGCTCCTGACTGAAAGGCAATGATGCCTTCTGAGGAGGGTACACTATCCATGACTTCACCAAATGAGAAGCGTTCTAAGGCTCGTTCAGGGTGTTTACGGTCTGCCACACTCGGAATGACAGGTAACACAGGAACGTATAAGATACCATCTTCCCGCTCAACCATGCCGTCAAAGCGAATGCTCCAAGACTTACCCTGTAACGCCTCACGGAGGTGGGTGGTATGCTGAAACCAAGCGGTGGCAAAAGAGGGTGAGGAGCTACTGGGAGATGCTTGAGTCTCAGACACTGCGAGTGTTTGTGGGTGGATGCCACTGACCCCACACCCTAACACGCCTATCATGACGAGAACAAACAGAGAAGCACGACTGACTCGGTAGAATCCATGCGTTTTGAGTAAAGAAATCAATGTACGCACAAAGGTTGAAAAAGACATAGCCTGAAACCCATGACTAAAATGAGCAATAATAAACGTATGAAGCAAGAGGGGTACTAGTATAGAAATTGGTCAATGAATGAAGTATGTGGTATGACTTCCCCTACCATGGTAGCAGTACCTGTCATAATCACAGGAGCTGCATTGAGTGGATGCCATTGAATGTGTAAAGAGCCTCCAGGTAAACGGACATGCACATCGTCTTTTAAGACCCCTTGGAGCATGCCAGACACCACGGTGGCACAAGCCCCTGTACCACAAGCAAGTGTTGGTCCACATCCTCGCTCCCATACGGCAAGACTCACTGTATGCTCGTCGTGGTAACGTGCAAAAGAGATATTGGCTTTTTGAGGAAAACTGGGATGCACTTCAAGCAGAGGCCCCAGTGTTGTCACAAGGGTATCCCATGACGATTGGAGGGTTTCTGGAAGTAAATGGTACCACAGAATGCCGTGAGGATTTCCCATAGAGACGCATTGTATGCGTAGGGTGAACGCCTCTGAGTGACCTATGACTTGAGGTGCGGTAAGGGTAATGTCATAGGCATTTTTTGCGAGGCTTGTACAAGCTTGGGTTCCAGCACTCTCGGGGTTAAAGGGAATCAGTGATGGCTCAAGAACGGGTACTCCCATGTTGACTTGAATCATCGGAGACATGTCCCCTTCAAGGTGAGACAATCGTTTTTCTCCGACAGGCGTTTGACAGCACCATGTGTAAGGGTGATGGGCTTTGGCTTCTTTTAAATAGCCTGCTTCCATGACGTAATGTGCAAAGCATCGAATCCCATTACCGCACATCCCTCCTGGTGTCCCATCTTGGTTATGATAAAGGTAAAAAGGGTATAACTCATCAGAGAGCTGAGACACCAAAATACACCCATCTGCACCAATACCAAAGTGCCGATGACAGACCGCACGACTCAATACAGCCATACTTTCTGGGTGTCGTAAAGAGGCTTGAGTGTTATGTGGGAGTTGCATGGCATCCACCATCACAAAGTCATTCCCTAAACCATGCATTTTGTAAAATCGCAAAGTCTTGATAAGAGAGGCTGTAAATGGAACGGGTGTCGCATCATGAAAAACATCAAATGACATCATGGGTGTAACTTTCTTTGGGCATTTACAGCGAAGCGGTTAGGGCGAGGGAAGATGTGAGAAACAGAAGTATGAACGTCACACACGTTTTTAACTGTCCTCTTATTAAAGGTACTTTTATGATACCTTATAAAACGTATTCCTGTGATGTTTTTCTTCTTTCTCTGTGGTAAGCCGTAATGCCCTTGTGGTCATGCTATGGTTTGGTCTTGCGTCGTGTGTTATCAGTCTGTTAGCTTGGTGCTTCTGTTGAACCTATGATGCTATCTCGTGCCTCTGATTCCTCTCGTATCTCTCTTTTGACTTTGGTGCTGATAGGGCTTTTACTATGGGGGGTTCTCTATTGGCTTGGTTTAGGTCATGCACCTTTGCTGGATGTGGATGAGCCAAGGTATGCACAGGCTTCCCTAGAGATGTTACATCGAGGCGATTGGATTGTACCGTGGTTTAACGATAAGGTACGGTTTGATAAACCCATTTTATTCTACTGGCTTCAAATGGCGAGCTATTGTCTTTTTGGCATCACAGGGTGGGCGGCTCGTTTACCCTGTGTCTTGATGCTTGGGCTATCAGTGTTTGCCACCGCATGGGTGGTGCGAAAAGAGTTAGGCGATCTCCCCGCTATTTTTACGACATTGGTGCATCTGACGATGCTCATCATGCTTGTGTTGGGGAGTATGTCAATGACCGATATGACACTTGCTACATGGATGTGGTTGACAACCTTGTTTTTATGGCAAGCTTACACGGAAACGCAATCTCTTTCTAAGGAACCCCTCTCGCTTTTAGAACGCTCTCTGAAAGTGTGGCAACCATGGGGGCTTGCTTTGGGGTGTGCTGTACTCGGGGTGATGACAAAGGGACCTGTTGCACTTGCTTTACCAGGGCTTGCCGCCTTAGGGTGGGGGGTCTTATTGCCTACCCTTGTGATGAAGGTCACATCTTCTAGTACCTGGCGTGACGCATGGCGAGTAGGATGGTCTGATACTCGGGGTTTTTTCAAGCCTTGGGCATTACAGCTCTTGGTTTTTGGTGTTTGTGTATTGGTATTAAGTAGTCCTTGGTTTTTATTGGCTGCTCAAAAAACGGGACCTCTCTTTTGGGAAAAGCTTTTTTTTCATAATATCGTACGTTTCAAAAGTGTGGTGTCTTCTCATGCCTCTCCTTGGTGGTTTTACATCCCTGTGGCATTGATTGGGTTGTTTCCTTGGGTTCCTATTGCCTTCGCAACATTGACACACTTACTACAAGCACTAAGAGGTGCTTCTACCCCTCCTGTGACCTCTGGCGTAGTCCAACAGTCTGAGGAAGCACTACGCAGAATTCCACCAATGGTCTGGATGGCGTTAGGGTGGTTTATGCTTGTGTTTCTGTTTTTTACAGCAGCAAAAACGAAACTGCTTACCTATCTTTTGCCAGGCATGGCAGCTTGGTCTGTCGTAATAGGCTGGATGCTCTCTGAGTGGACACACTATCAAGTACCTCCTCGTTGGCTTGTCCGCTTTCAAGCTTTTCAAGACACATGGGGTATCCCTCTTCTTTTGGTGGTTCTGTGGGCTGCCTCTTTTTGGGTGGGTCATGCTGACGCATCATTACCTTCTGAGGTCAACACCCTGTTTAATCAGGTGTTGGTACCTCCTTACCCTTTGGCACTCTTGCTACAATGGTGCATCCCTCCCGTGCTTGTTATATGGGTGACGCTTCACCATGTCACAAACTATAAAACGTTTGTGATGCAAGCGATAGGCAGTGGAGTACGCTTGATGATAATTGTCGCATTGGGGTATCGGTTTGTGTTATTGCCACATCTTGTAGCCGTGAACCAAGCTGATTTTGACACTATTTTAGCCTATATGGCTTCTCGTCCTAAGGCATCTCTTGTGAGCTTAGACACCTTGAAACCTGCCTTGTTGTTTTATCATCAGCACCCTGTCAAAGAGTTTCAAATGGAAGCTTTACCCCAGCTCGTTGCTTATGCCCAAGCACGTAAGGTCATTTGGGTCGTTTTAAAACGTCGTCACCCTCATTTGGTGGCGTTACTCAAGGCACAGAACGCTTTAGATGTTCAGCAGGTATATGAAGGGCGTAAGTTTATGCTGGTTCAGTGCGCGGCTAGGCACCTTGTAGCCTCTAAACTCAACAAAGGGTAAGGGCTTACAACCATGTGACTTTAATGCTTTAGTGAAGGGTGTGAGTGGTGCAACAGGTTTGTGTTAGCGTTCATTAAAAAGGCTTACTATGGTGAATCAGTCGTCAGTTTCCAGTGTTGAATGTCCTGAAGTTTCTTACATCATTCCCATGATGAATGAGGAAGATAACGTCCTTCCCATGTTATCTCAGCTTTATGATGCAGGGGTTATTACAGGGCGTTCCTTTGAAATGGTCGTTGTGGATGACGGGTCAACGGACGACACTTATCTTAGATTGAAACAGGCGACACAACAGTACCCCATACTGAAAGTGGTTGAGATGCGCCGTAATTATGGTCAGACTGCGGCGATGGCTGCTGGGTTTGCCTATGCAACAGGGAAATACTTTGTTACCCTAGATGGCGACTTGCAAAACAATCCTCATGATGCACTTAAAATGCTAGAACAGTTGGAACATAACCATTTAGATGTAGTGGCAGGATGGCGCCAGGGCAGACAGGATGCAGCGATTTCAAGAAAGCTCCCCTCATGGCTTGCCAATCGCCTCATTGCTTGGCTTACGGGGGTTTATCTTCATGATTATGGATGCTCTCTCAAGGTGTACCGTGCTGAAATTGCAAAAGACCTTTCTATGTACGGGGAAATGCATCGCTTTATTCCAGCCTTAGCAGCCATGGAAGGTGCCAGAATTTTAGAATGGCCTGTGTCTCATCGTGCCAGACAATTTGGGGTCAGTAAATATAATTTATCTCGTACGGCGAAGGTCGTACTTGACCTCATGACGGTTGTGATGATGAAACGTTTTTGGACACGTCCTCTGCATCTTTTTGGTCGTCTAGGGTTTGGGCTGTTACTTGTGTCGATGGGCATCCTTGGCTATTTGTTTGTGTGTAAACTCTCAGGTGCTTCTATTGGGCAGCGTCCTTTGCTTTTATGTGCCTGTATGATGGCACTTTCGAGTGTTCAGCTTATTTGTACCGGTCTTTTGGCTGAGATTCAGGTAAGAACCTATCATGAATCTCAGAATAAGCCGATTTATCGTGTAAGAACATTACTAGGCTTTTAACCATGTCATTCTGTCGTGTGCTTGGCTTTCACTTTTAGGAACTGGCTTTATGTTTGCCCGTCTTGAGGGTTCATCCCCGTTCTTTCGCCCTTCTCAGAGCTTGTCTTGGTCTCCTTTGGATGACCATCAAGAACCCCAGTTTATGCCTTCCGCTTCGGCAGATGCCTCTGTGTTTCAGGCAACGGCGGCTTCTCCTTCTTCTCATGCCATAACCCAAGACCACCCTAAAATTGCTTATTATATTCCCCCTCAAAGTGAGGCTTCAGAATGGTTACACAGTGCTGAAGACCAAGCTCAACAACAAAAACAAGGGGTATGGATTGTGTGTGCCAAGGCACTTTTTAGTCTTGGCGTGGTGGTGGTGTTACTGGCAACGTTAGAAAGCTCTCCTGCAGAGATTATTTCAAAGGTTCCCGTGTCACTGCTTCCTTGGGTACCCGTATGGGCAAGTTTGTACTTGATATCCCAGTGGTTTAGTGCTTGGCGTTGGAAACGACTTGCCACTATGGTGGGGGTAGAAGATACCTCTCTTTCGGTATTCTATTTGTTTAAGACGTATCTGTGGGGTACTTTCTTTAATTTATGCCTACCAGGTGCTGTGGGTGGAGACCTTGTACGTGTTTGGAGACTTTCTTCCGTACTGGCTAAGGCTCAGTACCCTGAGCAAACCTCTCCTGTAAAAGACAACGTACATGCGATACCTTCAGGGGTAGGGCATCCGATGTCAAAATTATGGCAAGCGGCTTGGACAAAACTAAAAACGACACGCCATCTTAAAGCATTTTCAGCGGTGTTAGTCTTGTTAGACAGACTTTTGGGGTTTGCGGTACTGGCTTGGATGATGTCATTATGCCTGTGTATTGATACCGCCTCTCAGCAACTTTTAGGGCATTATGCTTGGATCGTCCATGGGCTTTCTCTTTTGAGTTTACTAGGGGTTGTAGGGACATTTCTGCTTTATGGTGCTTGGGTTCGCCCTAAACTGGCACAGTGGTATCCCGATACAGCATTGCAGCCTTCCATGACAGACTTTTTTAAAGCGCTAGGGCTTTCGGTTGTAGTTCAAGGGTTTAATGTCTTGATTCATTGGCTGCTTTATCAAGGCTTTGTTGCTTATTCTACGTCTTTAACCACCCTGTTTTCTGCCTACGGCTTGGCCGCCATCGCCAGTGTCATTCCTCTGAGTTTAGGAGGGCTAGGCACCCGAGAAGGTGCTTACGCATTGGTACTGACGCAAGCCCATTGGGATAAACCTGCGGTATTAAGCTTTGCCATGATGTGGTTTGTGGTATTAGTGGTTTCTGGTCTGATGGCAGGAGGGCTTGCACTCCTGCTTGATAAAATTCCTGATGATGCTGTGAAGCAATGGCTTAAAAAATAGGAGATTTCCTACTTCTTAAGCACAAACCATGTAATATCATCTTGTGGAAAGTTGGGATCTCCACGGTACACAAACCCGTAGTCGATGAGTTCAAGCGAGGGGTAGCCGTGACGATGGGCATAGGATAGTAGCTCCCCTGCAAAGTCTCGTTTGAATAGTTTGCCTTCGTGTCCTCGGTAGGTCACCTCTACGGGGGTGGGATGGTAGTACTCTGCAATACAAATGTAGCGTTCGCTTTGTGTCAGCATATGCTGATAAAGGCGAGGTAGAATCTCTGGCGGCTGATGAATCAGTACAAGCTTACACAGGAGCCAATCAGGGCGTTCCGTCCCCAAGGGAAGAGGCTCTCTGAAAGAGTGAGGGTAGAGGGTGACCTCAGGGAGGCTCTCTTGAAGACACTGCAAAGCTTTAGGGTTAATTTCACAGGCGGATAAGGTGACATGGGGAAATAGTGTACGAATGGCGTGCAAGTTTTGTCCAGCATTGGCACCCCATTCTAGTAAATGTTGAGGGGGTGTTTTTCCTTTAAAAATGCTACTAAAAAGTGCCACGTTACTTGCAAGGTATACTTCAGGAAGGTTTCTCTCTACGTAGTGTGTACCGAATTCGCCATGCCAGAACTGTTCTTGCTCATTAAGTGAAGCGACCCCTAAAGCAGTATGAGAAGGTGCAAAAGATAAAGACACTTCGGAGCTAGAAGAAAAAGAGTCAGAAGAAAGCATACAATGACACTCATAGCAAGCACTGAGACAAACGAACAAACAAACCTACACTCTTTAACGATATGACATACACTCATTTCTCTAGTATACTCTAGTTTTGCATTTGTCCTATCCTACTTAGGGAATATTTACTGATGGCACCATCACCCAAACATCCTGAACCTCAAGGAGAAAATCAAGTGCGGTATCAGGCATCTCAAAGCGTCTCTTCGCATGTTCGTTTACGTGCCTTGGAGCCTGAAGATCTTCCACGCTTGCAGGCATGGCGCAATGAGCCTTCATTACGTCAGTATTTTCGAGAATACCGAGCGTTAAACACCACGATGCAAGACACTTGGTTTCAAGAGCAGGCGTGCCGTAACACGCACATCAGTATGTGGGGGATTGTGGCAGAAGACCTTCCCGATGCTCCGTTGATAGGAGCATGCGGACTGGTACCTATTCATTGGGTGCATCGTGCTGCAGAACTTTCTATTTACATAGGGTATGAGCATTTGAATATTGACACGCACTATGCCCCTGAGGCACTCAAGCACTTAATCGCTTACGCTTTCCACGAACTTAACTTGCATCGGCTATGGGCAGAAGTCTATACGTTAGATACGCAAAAAGAAGCCTTGTATCGAACCGCTGGGTTTACTCAAGAAGGCAGTATGCGCGATACATATTGGCATCATGGGCAGTGGTGGGGTTCTACCCTTTGGAGTTTATTGTCGACGGATGTAGCACCCGTAAACGAAGCCCTATCAATGAAACGTTCGGGGCTATCGTCCAAATAACCCTTTTCGTTCTGAAGAGAGGACACCATGGCGGGTCAGCATGACTTCATTGAGGCGGTTCATGAGGGCAAGAAAAAAGACCCATTGTGCTTGCAGTTGTGGTGTTGCCCGTAGCGTCGTGTGCGTGTCTTCTGTAGGTTGTAACAGGCCCGGGATACTGGCTTGCCATGCGTGGGTAAAGGGGTGTTGCGTGAGTAAATGTGGATACTGAATAGCACCTTGTTTTGAGGAGACCTGCTGTTGCCAATCTTGTCCCCATCCTGACACCATACTAAGCTGTTGGGCATTGTGTCCTGTTATGGCATCGTACAGAGCTGCCAATGTCTGCCATTGCGCAAACTGGTCGCTACTGAGCGTGCTTCCATCAGGGCTTTGGTTCAAGGCATTTAATAATGAGAAGCCTTGTAAGATGCCTTGTTGCAAGAGCATCCGATGATTCACTTTTCCAGTAGTTTGGCGACTAAACCGTTCTTGTACGAAGGTATATAACGCTTCTTCAGAGCTTTGTGGTACGGCTGTTTGTACCGTTTGCCATAGACTTTCTAACGAGCTTCCTTGAAACCGTCCAAGGCGAGCCACCTTAAGTGTGTCGTAGGGGTTCATTAAGCTTTGATACAGACTCAATACAGAGGATGCGTCTTGGTTGGACGTACCTTGGTTTGAAACAGTGGCAAGCTGGTATATGGCAGGTGCCATGACAATGAGCCATTCAGGCGTTTTCTTTGAGCCGTAAGTTTCTAACATACTCAACGGTAAGTCAATGCCTAAGCGTGCATGCGTACTAGGATTAAGTTGATAGGCGAGTAAAAGCCATGAAAGGCTTTCCTCTAGGGCTTTTTGAGAAGCGTTTTCCTGCCAGCAGTCTTGTAGGGTGTACTGTTGCGTGAGCTTGGGACTATTCACGGGTACGCACCACCCTTCAGGTATACGGGCAAGCAAAGCCTCCCCTGCAATGGGGTCATATTGACGAGGCCATAAGGCGGGATAATGAAGAGGCTTTATACGTTGACGTAACGTGGCTTCTTGTTTTGCTTGATTTAAGCTTGCAAGGGGCAAGGTAATATTGGTGCCAAGCTGCTGGTAGTAAAAGCTTTGGAGTGCCACTTTTAAGGTTTGCCAGTAAATGCCTGTGTCAATGGTGAGTGAACCTGTGGCAAGGGCTTTTTGTCCTAGTAACAATTGCCATTGAAACGTGCCTTCTTGCTTTAAGCTTGAAACATCTGCCCGCCATAGCATGCGGTTACCTGCCACAGGACCAGGTTGGGTACGCAATAAAACCTTAATGCGGTCAAGCCCTAGAGGGTCTACCCATGTAGGGTCAGTCACGACAAGGGTAAGCTGACTCAACCCTTGCACCCTCTGTTGGGCTTGTACCCCCAAGGCTTCAGGTATTCCTTTAAGCAGAATCCATTTTTGTTGATTCAAGGGATGAAACCCTTGTAGAGGGGTACTGCCCTGAATACTTAGTCCAAGCGGAACTTTCTGTGTGTCTTTACGTTGTAGGGTTTCAACCTTCTGCTTTGCCTTTTCGCTAAGTTTTTTGTGCCATAAGCTTGCGTGGCTTTCTGTTAGCCCAAAACTTCCTAAAACGGCACATAGCACTATGACAAGCACAGGTTTCCAGTAGCCTTGTCTAGAAGAAACACATACACCAGCCATAGACGTAGTAATCAAAGAGGAGCAAGCCTGCATAGGAGGTACCTTGTACGATTCTAAAAAACAAAACGTTTGGAAGGGAGGAGGAGGAAGGAAGGTTTTCATACCCTTGCAACTATCTTTTTAGTATACGGCAAATCTATCTGAGTGTGTGTGTCACATTGCAACAGGGAGTGCGTGAACGACCCGTGAACCTTGATAAACGGTAGGGTATCTTTCGGAATTAGCATCCTAGGATGCTCTAATGTACTTGAGTGTTGGGGTTTGATGGAAGGGAATAGGTTTCTTTGGTTCAGGGGTGGGGTATGAGTGTACTTCATGCGTCAAGGGTTTGCTCAAAGTTCAGTATGCTTAGGGGGAGGGGGTATGGTGAGGCAGGATAAAAATAAATCATAGCCTAATGAGACGAAACCAAGGTATACTACTTAAAACAGTCATGTCATGCTTTTTAACCCGCCCTCTTCCGTTTGATGCCCTGTGTAACGCCCTGTCGTGTGTTTGTTCATGACGTGCTTTATCCCTCTATTGTTGCCTTGACACGGTTTATGTCGGTTCCTATTTCTTCTCGTCTGCCAGAGCCTGTATCCGATCACGCTTCTCTTGAAACCCCTCAAGAGAGCAGCCAGTGTGCAACACTTCCTACAGATGCTACAGAGCCAATGTCTCTTCCTCAGGGTGAGACCTTCGTGCAAAATGCCCCACAAGCCTCTTCTTCAGAACCACATGTGCTGGACGGACTCACGTTTGAACATTGCATATTACCTGAGGTGATTCTACCACACCCTTCTAATGACGATGAGATTGCTTTACCCCTACACACACGAACGCAAGGCAAGGTGCAGGTGTGGTCATGGCAACTAAAACGCCGTATGAAACAACGTCGGACACAGTGTCAAAGACTACGCCAGTGGATGCGTCTTGGCTGTGTGGTGGGTTTACTCTATGCCTTGAACACCTTGGGACAGTGGTGTAATACGTTACCGCAATGGTGGGTACTTGACCCCTTAGGTGTTGCTTCTCCACAGCAACTTGAGGCACTCCTCCACCCTGTAATCACTCAGGCGCAAAAAGCACCCTTTTACGCCAGTGCTGCTCAAGTGCGTTCTCAAGTGACTCAAAAAATACAACAGATTTTCCCTCATATTCAGTCGGTCTCATTGCAAAAACGCCTGCTGTTTGGTGCGAGTCTTCCCCCAGCCCTGCGTGGGAGAACTTCTTGGGTGTGGAAGTGGCATGTCATGTTTGAAAGTCCGCCTTTATGGGTCAAATTAGTGTATCAAGGTGATACACCTCTTCCTGCAAGTTGGCTAACCACAACCTATCAGCCTGTGTTAGCCCAACAGTTACACGCACCTGCCATGGCGTATACACCCGCCACTGAGTCACTCTTTTTCAATACCTTAGGGGTTCCCTCCCAGAAAGTACAGGGGTTACCTGTCTTGGTATGGCATGGTCACAGACAAGCCAATCATAAAACACAGGCGTTAGGGTCACCAAAACCTACGGTTTCTATGTTTGCGTCACTCATGGGCTGGTCTCAGCCTTTGTGGCAATGGGTTTCTGGGGCAACAAGTCATTCCTCTCGGGTAGCGTCTGGTAACATTTCTAGCACTTATATGGAATCATTACAGCACTTAAGGGCATGGCAACAGCAACACCATACAGTGTTGGAGCGTCTTTACCAAACCCTGCAACAGTGGGAGCGCCTAACGCCTATTCCTGTTCGTACGCTACATTATGAGGCACAGGAGCAAACCGTATGGTTTGAAACGGTAGATGGCTTCCGTGTGGACTTGGGCGTACTGGATGACACGCTCCCAAGTCGTTTGGCACGGATTGAAAAGCTATGGCCTCACTGGCAACGCTTTAAAAAGCAGTATCATACCCTTGTGTTACGTTGGGATGAGCAAATTACTGCCATGAGTCACGAGCGTGTGCAGCCTCTGCCAAAACAGTAAATTCGTGGGTACTGCTTAACCGAGGGCTTGCCATGCATCTCGTAGCATGGCAGCTTGCTCAAACTCTAGGTTTTTGGCAGCTTCTTTCATGGCTTGCTCAAGCTGTTCACGGGTTTCTTGAATCAGTGTAGGATTCCCACTGGCTTGAGCTTCTTTCACTAATGTTTGAATCAGCACTTGAGGTGACGGTGCTTTTTGGGTTTTGGTTGAAGGTTTATCCAGAGAGCTATTGCCCGTTTGAGAACTTTCTGAAAGCATCTCAAGTAAGCCATTTGAGAGCGGCTTTAAAATGGTTTTAGGCGTAATGCCATGGCGGGTATTGAATGCTTCTTGTAAGGCACGCCGCCGTTTGGTTTCGTCAATGGCAGTGTGCATGCTGTCTGTGATACTATCGGCAAAAAGCAGAACTTTCCCTGCCGCATTACGTGCGGCACGTCCAATGGTTTGAATAAGGCTAGCACTAGAGCGTAAAAATCCTTCTTTATCCGCATCCATAATCGCAACCAATGCCACTTCAGGCAGGTCAAGCCCTTCTCTTAAAAGGTTTACTCCTACCAGCACTTCAAAACGTCCTAGGCGTAGGTCACGAATAATTTCAATACGCTCAAGAGGCTTGACATCGCTATGGAGATACTGCACCTTGATGCCCATTTCCTGTAAATAGGCACTGAGGTCTTCAGCCATGCGTTTAGTTAGTGTGGTAATCAGTACCCTTGCTTGTGTGGCAAGGGTTGCCTGAATGGCTTGCATGAGGGTATCAATTTGTCCCTCCGTGGGATGGATTTCAATGAGAGGGTCAAGCAGACCCGTGGGGCGAATCACTTGTTCCGCCACGGTACTACTTTGTTCTAGCTCAAAAGCGTTAGGTGTGGCTGAAATAAAGACGGTGTCCCCCACACGATGCCAAAACTCATCAAAGTTTAGGGGTCGGTTATCTTTGGCACACGGAAGCCTAAACCCATATTTTACAAGGGTCTCTTTACGAGAAACATCCCCGTGGTACATGCCCCGTACTTGTGAAACCGTAATATGGCTTTCGTCAATCATCAGTAAAAAATCGTCGGGGAAGTAATCCAGCAACGTTTTAGGGGGTGTTCCTGGCAGCCGACCTTCAATAATACGGCTGTAGTTTTCAATCCCGTTACAGTACCCAAGCTCTTTCATCATTTCAAGGTCACGAAGAACCCGTGTTTCTAAGCGACGTGCTTCAAGCTCAAGTCCCTCACTGTGGAGTTCTTTTAGCCGTTGTTCTAGTTCCTGTTTAATGTCTTCCACCACACGGGCTTGTTCTTCTTCAGGGGTCACAAAGTGAACGGCAGGTACCAGCATATACTGTTGCATACTTTCAAGCACTTTGCCCGAGTGTGCTTCTAAAAAGCAGAGGCTTTCAAGGGTCGTATCCCAAAAGGTTAACCGTAAAATACGCTCTTCGTCCGCAGGGAAAATGTCAATGACATCGCCTCGCACTCTGAAGTGGGTTCTTTCAAGCAACGGGTTTTCTACCCGTACGTAGGCCATACGTACCAGTTGGCTTAAGAGTTCCTCACGGTTAATCTCATCGTTGAGCTCAAAAATCACCGAGGCTTGAAGATAATTTTCAGGAATCCCTAATCCGTAAATACAGCTCACACTTGCCACAATAATAACATCTCGTCGTTCAAATAAAGCCCTTGTTGCCAAGTGACGCAATCGGTCGATTTCATCATTCACCTGAGCCGTTTTCTCAATAAAGGTATCTGTCCGAGGAATATAGGCCTCAGGACGATAGTAATCATAGTAACTAATAAAATAGGCGACTTTATTATGAGGGAAAAATCCTTGCATTTCATTGTAAAGTTGGGCAGCCAGCGTTTTATTATGAGCGAGAATCAGCGTAGGACGTTGCAGGCTTGCAATCGTATGTGCCATGGTAAACGTTTTCCCTGACCCCGTCACACCAAGAAGTGTCACACGCTTGTTCTCAGGGTGTCCTTTAGGTTCAGGGGTTTGGAGTGCCTGAATAAGGGTCGCAATGGCTTGTGGTTGGTCACCCGCCGGAGCATAATCGCTTTGTAGGTCAAACCGTGCTTGGGGTAAGGGCTGGGTGTGCATGAGGTGTCGCAGCTTGAGGGATAAAAGTGTCAGATGATGTAGGGAAGATGCCTTGTTTAACGTCTTTCTCCATGAGAATGGTTTTTAAGGCATGGATAAAGGTAGGACGACTGTTCAATGAAGGGCATCGTTCCACATGGCATAGCCCTAAATGATGTGCTTCAGGAATATACTCTTGGTCAATCTCACAGAGGGTTTCCACATGGTCCGATACAAACGCCACAGGCACAATTAAAATATTATCTATCTCTTTCGCACGATAATATGCCAACATCCCATCGGTTTGAGGCCCAAGCCATACCAATTTACCTACTTTACTTTGATAGGCTAAATCCCACGTATGTTCTGGAAAGGCATGGTGCATCACTGCTTGACATGTGGTCTCAATGTGACGTTGATAGGGGTCTTTCCGTTTTGAGATGAAGCTTCTGGGTAAACTATGGGCTGAAAATAGAATCCTTACGTCTTTTTCTGGGACAGACCACTGACCTCGTGAAAGACCCTCTTGAATGGTCTCAGCCAGTGCTGCAAGATAACTCGGGTGCTGATAGTAGTGTCCCACGACACGAATGCGAGGCGTAAAGTGTGGTACTTTTTTAAGACAGCGTTTTAATTCATTCAGTGAAGAACCTGTGGTTGTAAAACTGAATTGTGGATATAAAGGAAGCATTAAAATATCTTCTATGCCATCTTGTGCCATCTGGGCAACCACTTCAGCGGTGAAAGGGTGCCAGTAACGCATGGCAACATAGACCTTTACCCCCTCATAACCAGGGGTTGTATGCAGGACAGAGGCTAACGCATCCGCTTGTGCTTGTGTCAGAGGCAAAATAGGAGAACGTCCGCCAATGGCTTGATAGTTTTCCTGTGCTGCCTTATAACGACGACTTGACACCATCCATGCAAAAAGCTTCTGGGTGATAAACCCCATAGGAAATTGAAAAATATCAGGGTCAGAGAACAGCTGATATAAAAACGGGCGGACAGCGTCTAGCGAGTCGGGCCCACCTAGGTTCACAAGAAGAATGGCACGCTTGGTCATGGGTGTCTGGGATTAGGTATAGGGGGATAGGTGTGTGATAATGTGCAGAAAAAAGGGCGTACATACTATGGCGAGTATACTTTTTACCCTCGTATTCTATCATAAAGCACGATAGCAGGTGAAACCTCACTACAGTAAAATATCATTGGTCTTTAAAGAGGTTATGAGGTTCATACATGCCAGTTGCGTGTTTTCCTCGTAGACGGTCAAGCCCAAGACTGCTTTAAAATGCTGTAAATAAGACAGAGTGGGGTTATCTTTGACTGAGGTGAGAAACTTTAATACCAAAGCATTCATGGTATAAAACCGACATGTGCCTTGTGTATCAAGGTAGATCCAAAGAGGTGTTGCACAGCTCATATCATTGAAGACTCGTTCAAATACGTGAATAGAGATAGGCTTATCTTCATGCATGTTCTGTCTTGCTTGAAGCTCTGCCACGATGGCGGGTATATTATATTCACTACTGAGTACATAATGGTGAGGGTTAAGTTTAGGAATGCAATTCTCAAATGCTTCAACAGCATCAGGCATGGGTGTTAGGTGGAGGGTAGGAGTTTGTTTCAGTAGCCACGCTTCTGCCCATTCGTAGCGGGCAAGGTCTTTTAAATAAGGCATATGTAAGAGGCGTGGTTCTTTTTGTTGGAGGCTTTCAGGAAAGGCTTCCACGCAATCAAGAAAAAGGTAGTGTGTTGGAGGGTAGGTTAAAAGGTAATGTCGAATGACGGCGTTTGTTTCATCCCCTAATAGCTGAAACGTGTAAGGATAAACGCTTTTCAATGTATCTTCTAGGTTCGCTTTGACCATAAAGGCATACTGTTGCCACCTTACAAGAGGAATGGTTAAACATGCCTCTATGAAGTGTGCTTCAAGATAGGGCTGGGTTTGTAGCCATGTCTGAAAGCTTGTGATGTTTTTGAGGATAGTGTCTTCTGCATCAGGATCTAATGCCAAACTGAGCCACAGTTTTTGATACAGTGCTAAAGTAAAGGATGTCATCGGGGTGATATTCTAAGTACAGCTTTCTAAGTGGAGTATTCTCAGCTGTGCCAATTCTGCTAAAAGGGCTTCAAAGTTGGGCAGGTGGGAATCTCGTTCAAGCAGCACGCCTTTAAGGTTTTTGCATCGAGGGAGGGCATAAGAAAAAAGACTAAAAACCTCATCACAGATGGGTTCTCCATGCGTATCTATGAGGAGGTCTTTGGTTTTTAAATGACCTGCCATATGGATTTCCACGACATGTTCTAGTGGTAGTGCATGAATATATTGGTAGGCATCGCCACCATGATTTTGGGTATTCACGAAGACATTGTTGAGGTCAAGTAATAAACCACAATCTGCTTCTTGTACAATATATCTTATCCAAGAGGCTTCGTTCCACCCTGGTTCACACATTTCGATGTAGGTTGAAACATGCTCTACCAGAAAAGGGATGTCAAACCGTTCTTTGACATACAAAATGTTCTTGATGCACTGCTCGGCACTTTCCTCATTGATAGGGAGGGGTAAAAGGTCATTCGCATGATGCCCTCCGTAGGAGGAGAAGCAAAGATGATCACTAAACCAGAGAGGCTCCGTGAGGGTAAAAAGCGCTTCTAAATGTTTAAGATAGTCAGTATTCAGAGGCGTAACGCTCCCTAAGGATAAATTAACGCCGTGCGGAATGATGGGGAAGCCAACCTCAAGCAGTGCCTGTAGTTGCTGAAGGCTATGGTGTGATGGCTTGAAATAATTTTCGCTAATAATTTCAAGCCAATCGACTTGATGAGACCATTCTGTGTCATCAGCTAGGTGCAAAAGATCGTTGCCGTATGTTTCCTTAAATCCAAGACCAAAGCCTAATCTTGGTAAATGTTGTAGTGTGTTTAAAAATCTAGAGTACATGAGAGAGACTACCTTTAAGTAAAAGGCACAAGCGCTCAAAAGGTTGTACTTTGAACGCTTGGCTGAAGCATAGGGCTTCAAGTATTAGACCTAGTTGGTTTCTTTTTTACTTTGAGAACCACACTGCTGTTCCTTTTGCTTGGAACCGCACTGTTGAGGATGATCACCCTTTTTTTGCTTAGAGCCACACTGGGTACTGTGCTTGCCTTTTTTATTTTTAGCCCCGCAAGCATGTGCCTTAGCACTGTCTGATTTGCTGGTGCTGCCGCAGGCACCTGAGCCACATTTCGCTGCAATGAGGGTGCTATGGGTATTGGACAGATGAGGAACTTCTTGAAGTTCAAACAAAGCGCTTGAACTACTAGAAGCTTGAGCTACTTGAGCGGAAAGTAATAATGCTAAAACAGAAAATAATCCGAGAGATTTATACAACATGACAAACAGATTCCTTTAAGCAATCACGTGATACACAATAAGTTGGTGAAGCTCAGGTGTGACTTTCTTTCATACCAACATGGATAGCATAGAAGTTCTCAGACAAAAAAGCTGTTAGGTAGCTAACAAAATCCCTAAGGAGGATTTAGGCTGGATACACATGTTTCATTGAAGCTTTAGAGGCGTACATTTCAATAGGCATGGCAACGGCACCCCGTTGAGCCACGTGTTGGAGTCCTTGAATGTTATTTAAGCAAATCAGCCCATCATGTTTATGAATGAGGTCTTGTTTTAAAAACTGGTTGAGTGTCATTGAGGTCACAGGACGTGAAGCACCTACTAGCTCTGCAATTTCATGATGCTTTAACCGTAAATCTCGTTTTAATCCAAAGGCATAGGGACACTCCTTGCCATGCGTAAAAGTGAGATCCAAAAATAGTTGAGCAATGCGTGCGTGGACATCTTTAAATAGAAGGTCAGACAGCTTCCGATGAAATACCTGTGTTTTGCCTTGTAACATCTGTAATACATGAATACATAGTTGTGGATTTTCGGTGACAACCCGCTGAAAGGTGTCTTTCTTCACACATAAAAGATGGGTTGTCGTCATCATCTCTAAAAAGTCTTCGTTCTGTATAGGTTCCTGTGAGGGTGCGGATGGCTCTTTAATGAGTTGTCCTAAAAAATCACCAGGCTGCATAATCGAGATGGCAAAGCGTTTACCTTCCATGTTCATGGTAAGTAGTTTTGCATAGCCTTTAAGTATGATGTGGATACCTTCAGGGTACTCACTTTCTGAGGGTAGAAAAAATTGTCCTTTTTCCAGTATTTTCACGAGTCCCTCTGTTTTGAATAGGCTTTGCTCTGCATCAGAGAGTCGTTCGGTGAGTTGAGTGTGTTGTACATACCAAGTGTTCATATGAATGTGGTTCGCCTCATTGTAGGAGTAATGGAGGTTGAAACGATGTTAGCTAGCTAACATCATTCTCATAGCATGATTGCTATAGTATAAGGGACAACGTAGCGGTTTGACTATAACCGTTTTGTCAGAAACGGGTTGGTTGTGTTTACAGTGGTAGCTCTGGCTTGTTAGAAAAAGGGTATCCTGATGTTGACTTTTTTATTATCGTTTGTGGCACGTTTCACACAGCTCACACAGCGTTTTTCTTCTATAGGCTTACTTATCATACGTCTTGCCATAGGCATGGTGTTTATTGCCCATGGGCTTGATAAGCTTTTTGGGACGTTTGGAGGTGGAGGGCTGCCCGAAACCACAAAACAATTTGCTGAACTGGGGCTACAGCCAGCGTCATTCCAAGCCCTCATGGCAGGTCTGACAGAAGCAGGTGGAGGGATACTCCTTACCCTAGGGCTATTCACACGTTTGGGTGCTGTGATGGTTGCCTCCACCATGGTGGTGGCTATTTTAGTGGTACACCTCTCGGGTGGACTGTTTGCACGTGATGGAGGGTTTGAGTACCCCTTGGTCATTTTGGCAAGCACGGCTCATCTTGCCATGGTAGGAGGAGGACACCTTAGCCTAGATGCCTTCTTGTTACGGTACTTGAACACAAAGCTTATGACTATAACAGATGCGTCAAAATAATCCCTGAAGTTGTTCTAAGGCATGCTGTTGCTCTGAGGTAAGCCGTGTGGGAAACACAGGGATAAGCTTCAAATACAGGTCGCCTCGTTCACTACCTTGTTGGGTTTTGTAGAGTCCTAGTCCCTTCAAACGAATGCGTTTTTGAATAGAGGCTCCTTGTGGTAAAGGGATTTCAATCTGCTTGCCTTCCAGTGTTTCCACTTGTAACGCCCCACCAAGTAAGAGTTTTAGCCAAGACACTTCAACCTCTCTTACAAGATGATAGGTATCTTCCACTTGAAATACCGCATGAGGGACTGCTTGAAGCATCAAAACAAGATGCCCTCGTTGTCCTGAGGCACTCATTTGTCCTTGGTGTTTGAGCCTCATCCGATGTCCTGGAGTAAGCCTTGGTGGAATGGTCACCTCGTGCATTTCACCAGTTGCCACACTTCTGATTTGAAGTTTCCCGCCTTCAAGGAAAAAATGCAAAGGGAGTGGCACGGTTTGTTGTGTATCTTGAGGCTGTACCGCTTGAGCGTGGGCGTGGTGAGCCTGGTGTCCATGGCGGGTTTGTGAATAGGCTTGCTGGGCTTGGTAGCCTGCACGATGCTGATGCTGTGCGGGGTGTCCTCCGGCATTGCCAAAGAGCATCTCAAAAAAGTCTGAGAAGCCACTGCCGCCATGTCCCCCAGGGAAGCCTCCACCCATGCCCGCTTGTCCGCCAAATTGGCGAAGAATGTCTGAAAAATCAAAGCCCCCACCCTGAGGGAATCCACCCCCTGCCCCTGATTGGTGCTGTTGATAGTACTGCCCAAACTGGTCATATTTCTGGCGTTTCTCCGTATCTGAAAGCACTTCATAGGCTTCATTGACCTCTTTAAACTTGTCAGAGGCTTGAGGGTTTACGTCAGGATGGTATTTTTTGGCAAGTTTACGGAATGCAGCTTTAATCTCTTTTTCGGAGGCTTGACGAGAAACGCCAAGCATTTTGTAATAGTCTTTGTAGGAGGATTGACTCATAAGATTCTCTGGTACTATACGAGACGCTATGACAGTAGAAAACAAAAGGATATCTCTATAGTTTATGCCAAAAGAAACACCAAATAACACCCTCCACTTGCTAGTTAAGGTTTTGCTTATAATCTGGGGAGTTGTATTTCATATGGTTGAGCGTTCAATACTTTTCTCAGAAGCACCACACAATCATCAGAATACTTATGAACGCAAGAACTGTCCTTTGTACCTGTACCTATACGTTGATGATATTTATTATCGCTATTCTTGATATTAGTATCTTTGGTACTTTCTATTTTTTTTATTAACTTGTCTGCAGCACTCCAATTTTCTAGACCTAATTTGTTAGCAACCTGAGTTAGAGTATAAGGATGCTGTAGGTGATGAGACCCCGAATTCTCTAGTAAGGTGACACCAAATACATTAGCATACTGTTCTTCAGACTCACTTATTTCTGTTAGCTTATTTATGTTAACTTGCACAGTATTCCTTGGTATATCACAACGAAATAATTGAACATTCCTAGCCATAATTGCTCTGAGGGTTTTCATTGATACTTTTTCAAGAGGAGTATCTGGTACTAATGCTTCATAGACCCAATGAAAATCACTTGTTGAAATGTTTCCAATCCTAATTGACTTAGCCCACTCAGTATCTATAAGTATCTCTTTTTGCAAATTTTTTTGTAAATCCTCTGGATTTCTCTTCCAAGATACAATGTATACGTTACGTATTAATTCTCCAGTATTTCCAAGAACTTCACTAATGTCACTGAGTAATGCCTTGATATTTTCATCTTGAACACTGTACCCAATAAAGATAAGTGGATGTTCTAAGAAATAAGTAAGAAGTTTTGCACTTAAGTACTTTTTTTTCTTAGAATACTGATCATAGTCTGACTTAGTTATAATTAAACTTGTAGGTTCTGTAACACAGCCATGGATCTTAAATATTTCACCTATTGAGTCATGTCGATTTCTTAATACCTTTTCACCAATAATAGGTTCATACTCAGTAAAAATATTTTCAAGAAAGGTATCATAATTAGTTGTGATAATAGCATGAGGACGAATCTTTAGCAGAAAATCTATTTCTTTTTTCGGCGTTGGTGCCTCAACATAGTTATGTTATAATAGAGCCATGAATTGCCCGAAATGCCACTGTACCGAGGCGACTAAAAACGGTACCATGAACCAAAAACAACGATATAAATGCAAGCAATGTGGGTGTAATTACACTCA
>JBJTUH010000085.1:0-3155 GCA_046080605.1 Vampirovibrionales bacterium | reverse complement strand
ACGATTCCAAAGAGAAATTTGTTGAGAAATAACTGGATCTTGATTAATTCTGGCTTCTATTTGTTCTTGTCCATAAATTAGGCGTTCTTTGGGGAAGTTATATAATAGTGGCAATCAAGTTTCCAAGAGCGGTTTCTTCATGGCGGATGGTTTGTCGTCTGGCATCCAGTGCCACCAGAGACTTCCCTACAGGCGTTTGTAAGTGTTGAATATGAGGACTTAATTGTTTCTGTAACGTTGCCATGAAAGCTTCGTCAATGGGAGTGTGCTGAAGGCTATACGCCTGATATTGCCATCCGATACTACGATGTTTCTGGTAAGACGAGGAAGGTATTTGTAGCTGTAAGCGTCCTAAGGTTTTAGCGTCACTGTCCATTTTGAGAATGGGGATGGTTTTTGATTGTTTGCCTGAAGGTATGACCTCAAGCACTTGGTCGTGGTCGTGTCCCCCGAGAATGATGTCAATGTCTGGCACTTCTCGAGCAAGACGCTTATCTTCTGCTAAAGAGAGATGGGTTAAGGCAATGACGACCTCTGGTTTAAGCTTTTTCACTAAGGGGGGAAGATTTTTTTGAGCATAAGCTACAGCGGGTGTCACAAGGTAGCCTTGATTGATTTTAGAGCCAGTATTGGTTTCCTCAGTGAGTAGCCCGTAAAACAACACCTTTTTTCCTCCTAAGGTTGTTAGGAGCCAAGGCTTGATATGGGTCGATACCCCTGAAGGGACGACTAAGTTTGCAGCAAGCCATGGGAATGACGCATGGGCGATTTGTGTCTCCATCACTTCTGTCCCAAAATCAAATTCATGGTTGCCTAACGTTGCTACCAGAGGGTGCAACTGATTCATTGCTTCTATCATGTGGCTGCCATGGGTGTAGTAAGAGGGCAAACTGGGTGACAGCAAATCTCCTGCAAACACAAACGCCACATGGGGTACCTGACGACGAAATGCTTCAATGGCAACACTGGCACGTGCTAACGTACCCGCCATGGCGGGTGAGCTAGGATAGGCTTGGTACACATCATTGAGCAGTAAAAGCGTGACACAGGTATGGTGGGCTTCACATTGGAAGGCTAATGGAGAGCTTTGGAACTCAAAAGGTGTGGGAACGCTTGGGGTGCTGGATGCTTTGGGGAGAGTCGTTGAAGTTAGTATGTTTTCAGAGGTTCTCTCACTATGGACTTGCCATGAGGCACTTTCCCATAGTAATACCAAGCCTACCAGAGAGAAACACAAGCGATACAACCAAGAAGAAGAGAAAACCATGAAAATAATGTCCTAGCAGTAAGCAACAGTACGATAGAGAGCGATGCTATGCCATTATGGCATAGGGTGCCTTTTTCCTTCAATCATAAGGAACCCTATAGGCTGGTGTGTTGCCTTTCTGAAGACTTCCTTAACGCTCATTGTACAAAGTGCATCCTAGCGTATGGTAGAAACAGGTATGCTCGTAAGTATCCTTGTGTTTTGTGTCAAAAACGACAGAAGCACCAAGTGTTGCGATGCGTACTGTTCTCAATACCCCTTTTATTTGTTGTGTAAAGAAAGCTTTAGATTTTTCATGATGGCTCATATTTTAAATCTTCGTTCCAGTGTGTCGGGTGATGCGTCAAGTACTCGTGCCGTAGCCCAAGTGCTGTTAGATAAACTTCAAGCTCAAGGACATAGCGGCTTAACGGTTCGTGATTTGGCAACACAGCCTATTCCTCATATTTCAGGGGAAACCGTTGCAGGGATGTTTGGAGGTCCTGAGTGTGAAGGTACCAAGCTGTCAGACACCTTGGTTGATGAAATTATGCAAGCGGATATTTGGGTGATTGAAGCTCCCATGTATAATTTAGGCATTCCTTCTTCTGTGAAAGCTTGGGTAGACCACATTGTTCGTGCAGGAAAAACTTTTGCATTTACTGAGGAAGGTGCTAAAGGACTCATTCCAGCGGGTAAAATCGTATATGTGGTGAGTGCCAGGGGTGGCGTGTATGAGGGAACACCTGCTGCGAGTGTAGACTTTGTAAGCTCGTACTTACAGGGTATTTTAAGCTGGTTGGGTGTGACTGATATTCGCTTTCTCCTGGTAGAAGGAACGCATGCCATTGGTGTAGAAGCTGCACGTGCTAAGGCGATTGAAAGCCTTTCTCGTTGGGTGTAATGATACCTGAAAACCCATCATTATTACTCATAATGATGGGTTGACTTAAACTATAGGCAAGCCAATACGTGTGTTTTAAAAACTGTCCGTGCATTTTAGGTTGCTGATGGAACCATCCGAGGTTACTCACGTTTACCAAGGCATCTGTCTTTTCTGCATGCAATGCTGTTGTTTTCTGTAAGGCAGACTGTTCCCAAAGTGTTTTAAACGCTTGAGGGTGGAGGAGTTCAAAACAAACCAGTGCCTGTAACTTCAGTGGTTCATGAGGATGCTTATTAGGGTAAGGATAGGGAAGGGTGAACGTTGGAATCTCTAGTCTACGACGAGAGGTGAAACTAAGCGGAAAAAGCGTATCACATGAGAGCTTTTCAGGCAAGGGAACCCCTAATAAACGTACCAATGCCAAGAGACGATTGCCCCACTGTACCCACATAGGACGAGGCATGCCTATCCATGTTTCGCCAAAAGGGACAAGGTATTTCTTGGTGGACCATTGCAGTGTGTTTTTATGGAGCATGACCACACTGTTGTAGTGTTGCCATGTACTTGTTTGGAGTGAGTCTGTCATGCTTACACCGTACGCACCTGACATGATGGCTTGTACTGGAGCTTGTTTTTCATCATGCAAGCTGTGAGTCCAAGTGGCGAACGTTTTATCTTGAGTAGAGACCTGTTCAACTGCACCATGAGAGGCTTCATTCCCAGACACTTCTAGCGGATGGCTACTGTAAAGAGGGGAAACAAACGCCCCTTCCTCTGGGAAAACAAGAAATACGGGGGGATGGGTGTAGGTGGCAACACGCTTTTTTTGAACGGTGTGAGAGGTATAAAATTGAGCAATACGCTTTGACTCAGCTGGATGACGTAGGGCTTCAATGGTTGCAGGATGGACATAGGGTCTCACTTGCCATCCTTTCAGCATCAGGGTGTGGTGTATCTTCGGAGAACTCAGGGTAGGGGGTGTGAAACACCATGCTAAGGCAATGCCACCCACGCATAGGCTCA
>JBJTUH010000084.1:0-7744 GCA_046080605.1 Vampirovibrionales bacterium | reverse complement strand
ATTTCCTGTGATATACACCAACAAGTGCGAGCTTTTCGCAGGCTCTAGCAACAAGTTAGAACGCATCATCAGCTCATCGTAGGTATTTAATAGCTTTTGGGTTTGTTGATACGGCGTACCTGAGGTAAGGCTTGACTTCATAGCACCTAAACTTGATGCCATTGAGAGAGGGTCTCGGTCAACATCATTATTTTTTTCCATGGTCTCTACCAGTGCTTTAGCAGCATCAGATTGATGACTAGAAACATGCTCAGTCAATTTATTCAATTGCTGTAGAAACTTTGTGCCTTGCAGCTCTTGAGCTGTAAAGGCAAGCTCTTTAGACGTTTCTTGATAAAAATTCATAAACGGAGGCACCACAACAAACCCAAAAACAACTAAAACAGCCCCAAACTTCTGTAAGTAGCTCATCGTATTCATCCACTGCGTCGCAGGGTACACAAACTTCTGAAGTTTACGATACATCATCATAAGGTGCTATCCTTTTCAAGCTCACATAGATAAACCAAAGTATTGCAGGGAACATTAGTCCATAAAAGTGGCACAATTTTTCAGCATACTGTACTAAAGTGTCAGTATACTCGATGTCCAAACGACCCTTCATGAAACACATGCTAAACTCATGTGTTTAAACGAGTCCGCTATGAGAGACATAGCATTTTACAGCCCCTTTGTGGTTTTATTTGAAGTAGTCTATGGTAGTATGCCACACACTACTTTACAGCTTTTTTGGAAAGTATTCTTGCAATGTCTCACCCTATCTCTCTGTATGTTTCTCACGTTATCCGAGACGCTAAATTTTTAGCATTAAGTCTCGTAAGCCTAGTAGGCGTAACACTTGTGTCATTCGCCCAAGCTGAAACCACTCAACCCATGGGTGAGGCAACCCTAAAGCCAAGTACCCAACAACAAAGAACCATGGTCACGCTTCCTACTGAAACAGAAGACCAAGCCCTTGTTTTTGTAGAACACCCCACCCAAAGTAAAACCTCAAAAGAGTCTAAATCACCTGCCTATAGAAGCGTAAAGTGTAATGTGAGTTCTCGGTTTCGGTCTTGCTACTAGTGCTAGCATCGTTTTAGTAATGTCCTAAGGTGTTTATGAAACCTCAATACTAAGCCCCTGTTTTCTCAACGATAGAAAACAGGGGCTTAATGGTTAAAGTGTGGATAGGCTTGAGGTTTTTTCTCAAGTCTGAAGAGAAAACCTAGCCACGCTGTGCCACAGGCACAAAAGGCACATCAACAGCACCTTCATAAATGGCATCAGGACGAATTAAACGATTGTTCTGATGTTGCTCAATCACATGAGCAGTCCATCCTGCCATACGTCCTACCGCAAAGATAGGGGTATAACACTCAATAGGCAATCCTAACATGTAAAAGATATACGCAATAGGAAAGTCTACGTTAGGATGAAGGTTTTTTTCCTCCTTCATTACCTTGGCACATACCTCAGACATTTCAATCCATTTCATGTTTTTCACATGCTGTGCAACATCCACAGCAAGCTCCTGAAGGATTCTGGCTCGAGGGTCACCATGTTTGTATTGACGGTGTCCGAAGCCCATAATTAAACGTTTTTCAGCAATGGCACGACGCATCCAATGCTCGGCTTGCTCTACATCCCCAATTTCAAGGAGCATCTTCATTGCAGCTTCATTGGCACCCCCATGTAAGGGTCCTTTTAAAGCACCAATGGCTGCTGTAATGCTTGAGTTCATATCCGACAACGTAGAAGCTGCAACACGAGCCGTAAAGGTTGACGCATTAAACCCATGCTCAGCATACACGATGAGTACCGCATTCATGGCACGAACCGCAGCCTGAGAAGGCTCTTCCCCTGTGAGCATGTACAAGAAGTTTGCGGCATGCCCCTTATCTTTAGAGGGTTTCATGATGGGTAAACCCATTTTACGACGTGTAATAGCTGCCACAATGGTAGGAACTTTTGCCACTAAACGAAGGGCTTCAGATTGATTTTCTTCTAAACGAGAGTCATAGCTTTTGGAGGCAACATCCAAGACAGAAAGCATAGCAACTGTCGCTTTTAACTGATCCATTAAATGAACATGAGAAGGCAGATGCTCTAACATATCCATCATGGCATTTGAAATAGAACGATGGTACTTGAGTTCTTCTTCAAAGACAGATAACTCGGTTGCTGTAGGCAAGGTACCGTAAATCAACAAATACGCCACTTCCTCATAGGAAGCTTGCTGATTCACGAGGGTTTGCACGTCATACCCACGGTAAAGCAGCGTAATGCCCTTAGGGTCAACACTACCCACAGTTGTTTTTCCTGCGACAACACCCTCTAAACCAGGTTTATAAGAGGCTAAAGCAGCATCTTGAGCGGTGGAAAGTTCGATAGCTAGCATAGAATAGTTCTTTTATATAATGTGAGACAGAAGGGTTACAAAGAAAGAGAGCAACCTATGATACATCATGGACAACACACAGAACACCACAGAACCCTGAAAGATACTCCAAGCAAGGTAGAGTCAATAACACGTTACCACACCAGAGATGTTTCACGTGACTCGCAATACGTCAACTTAAACTATAAGCGTATTGAAAGAATCGTTAAGCACACAGGACAAAGTAGGAACTCTAGGAATGACATGCTTCATACAAAAGTGTCACACCCGTTTGTCAAGGACGGAAAAACACTCTTCGTCGTTAGCTACTTTATGAAAGCATCACTTGGTGCAACCTTGTCAAACCAAAGAGCTTTCCAAAGAGCTTTGCAACGTATAACAACTTCATGATAGGAGAGCTGTATACAGAGCGTTTGCTGAGGAAATAAAACGGTAATGTTTATTTTACCTATAAAAATACATAATATTCAAACGTTTTGTTTAAAATGCTTAACACATTATTGTTTCATTAAGAAGCGACAATGCAAAAAAGAGGCGTTAGAGGGAAGGCTGGAGAGAGATGACATGGTTAAGGGCGGCTTATACACCGCCCCAACCTCGTTTACAAGCAGAAAGCCACACTACGCTTTATGGTCAAAGTGTTTATAGGGTGAATGGTGCCAATCGCCATGGGCTTCCTCTAAAGCTTTTTCAGCCTCCTCACGTGTGAGCATGCCTTTTACATAAACACCCTCTCGAGTATTCTTGTAGTGAGCAAACCACATAGAAAGCATTTCAATGGTACCCGCAAAGTTTTTATAGAGTTCTTGAATCGTCTCTACGCCTTTAAACGGAGAAGCCTCCTCAACAGGTACGGCAATAATTTTGGTATCACGCTCATTGTTATCCACAAACTCTAGTCCACCAATGACACGTACTTTCTGCACGGTACCCGTGGCTTGAGGGTGTGCATTCAGCACCACAGTATCAATAGGGTCGCCATCTCCAAAGTGTCCCGCATGGTCTTTACGCTGAGGGTCACTCCACGTTTGAGGTAAGTACCCATAATCTGCAGGATAAGGTAAGAAGTTAATAAATCTGGGCTTACCATTTTTATGGTCATGTTTAAAATGACCATCTTTTCCTGTTTCAACTTTGGCAGTATGCCCCGCAGCAATTTCAATGACAGCATTGTAAGTGCCATCTTGATTTTTTAAAGGCACGTCATTTACATAGTGGAAAGATGCCTTAGGGTACTGATGCTCTCCATTAGGCTGAATGGTAGGATGCAAAGGCTTCCAAGCAGGAACCGTCATCGACGAGGTGATAGACATGATAAAAAAACTCCTTTATAACAAAGCATTCAACGTATGATACATGCTCAACGTCTCTTAAAAGCACAAAATACTATCTTGACGGGTCATCAAGCCATATACCCATCCTTAAGTTCTATTCTAAATGAAGCATACTTGATACACAAAGCACGTTTCATCAAGCCATAGTAGACTCCCCACAAAAAACCTCTCTTCTACACGACATGATAACGGAGAAGAGAGGTTTTAACGTACGAATGATTGGTAACGCTCAGTTTATCGCATTACGCAAATGCGTTTAAACACACCACTTCCTCGTAGGAAAGTTGCCCACCACGAGGTTGAGCAGGTTTTGCAGCCTTCCCAATGGTAATCATCATCCCAATGACATAATGCTCAGGAAGATTGATAATTTCACCCACCTTCTGAGGATCAAATCCAATCATCGGGCAACTATCATACCCCATGGCTTTGGCAGCAAGCATTATTGTTTGAGAGGCTAACCCAACAGAACGCATAGCTTCATCACGTTGAAGTAAGTCATTGCCTTGGTAAAAATGACCAATCATAGGTACAATACGCTCCTGCACAGCTTGAGGAGCATTCCGCCAGTAGCGGCTAGGGTCTTGTGCATGGGCGTGTAAATCCGCACATACAAGCACCAGCATACTTGCTTCAGTGACTTGCGCTTGTCCCCAAGCGGCAGCCTGAATGGCACTACGCTTTTGAGCATCTTCTACTAACACAAACCGCCAGTTTTGAATATTAAACGACGTAGGCGAAAGTAAAGCCTGCTCAAGGATGGCACGCTTATCACCATCGGGCATTGAAAAAGAGGGGTCGTAATGTTTCACAGAACGACGCTCAGAGATGGCAGTTAAAGTATCAAGTAGCATGATAAGGGAGACCCACTGATAAACAACGACAACATAAGACACACAGGTTTTATTCTTTGTACTTTCCTACCATAACAGAAGACATTTATTCTGTGAAGACTCTCTCAGAAGAGAGCCTTAGAAACCAAAGAAAGTCAGTTTACTTCTACGTTTGAAGCCTGACTGACTTTCTTTCTCTGTATTCAGGAAAGGCTTAGCGCTTATGTGCCAAAACCACTTTATTTGGATTTTGGACAAACCCAGAAGCATAACTCCAGAAAGCAGGAGATAAAATCACAGCACCATGTAAAAAGGGTACGGGCAGAGACAATACACCCACAAGGTCTAAGAGCAAGCCAATGCCTGTAATCATCTTATTGGGGAGGTCAGTTTCCTTATCTTCCAAGATAGCCGTCGCTTTACCTAGATACCCTAAAATAGACTTCATACCATTGGTATGACGATGAATCATGTTTTTAGTGAAAGCCGTAATAGGAGGCGTTACTTTCTCTTTCGAGGCATGTCGCTCAACGTCATGACGTTTCGAGCTTTGTTTTAATGCCGCAACATCCTTCGCTGACTTCAGTTCAGTGTGTCCCTGAACGGTCGTCTCAGTATCTGTATCATGGGTTCCAAAACGCATAGGCTTCACGGAAGCACGGGACATACCTGAAGCAATTTGTAAAGTCGGAGCAGAGCGTAAAGTCATGGGCTTATCATACTTTCAACACGAGTAACAACCATCCATTAAACATATGTCATTGAACACGTAACAACGAGTACAAAAACACTTTAAACAAGAATCTTTAAGGCACGTTCCACTTAAACTTAAAAAGGTTACAAAAAGCAATTACTTGAGTTTTGTGAGAAAAGGTAAAGACGCAGAAGGAAACTTAGGAAGGGGAAGCTTCCCCTTCAGAGAGGAAAAACTTGTCATACTAGGTAACTCATGAGGTAACTTGGGAAGCCGAGACAGCAAAGGAAGATGCACCCCCTGAAGGACACCGCCAACATACGCCCAAAAAGCGGGCATTACGAGGAATCCCCCATGAATGGCAGTCAAAATGCCGAATACATTTAAGGCAAACTTACTGGCAGCAAGTGCCTTAAAAGATAAAGGGGCTGAGGGATGTTTAATAAGCATCCAGTTATCCAACATATGCTTCCCTAATACCTGAACGCCTTGCTGATGCCTTTCAACCCAAGACCCCATACGTTGAGCTGAGCGAGGCACCTGAGAGGCTTTCTGCACAGGTACTTCCTGCACTGCATGAGAAGCACGCTCACCCACAGGTGTTTCTCCAAAACGAGCAGAGAGACGAGACACCCCTCCCTCAGAAGAACGCCGTGAACGCTGAGACCCTACACCGTGATGCGAAGATAAATAGGCGATAGACTGCATACGTAAAGTAATCTCCGCAAAACCCCAAGGCAAGTAAGAAAAAAATCCATTCAAATTGAATCATCCCATACTCAGTATAATACGCCTCAATGCAGAAAGGTGCCAGAGGCGTAAGCGAAAAACCAAGCCTTGCGTAACAAAAGTTTACATGTGTCTTAGCAAAAGAAACGTCTTTTGCCGCTATCGTTTATAAGTGTTTGAGTACCAATTTCAATAACTGTGCAGCCACTGCTCTGTAAGCTTGAAGTGCCTCTATCACTTGGGGACACGACGGACGTGTCAGCTCTAAGTGTTGTACATGCCCCATCAGTAATAAGGTTTCTTCTGTGAAGGGGGTTGCACCCGTTAAATGAGCAAGTTTATTACATAAGGCATCACACGTTTTCACAATAAGGTGCCAAGCCTCTTGGTCTTTCTCCGAGGAAGCACGTAAGGCTTTTGAGAGGACTTGATGCTCCTGATAGGCGATGAGAGACAATTGACGCAACGACTCTAAAATCGTGACCATGTCCTCTCTTTCAAAGGGTGTCACAAAAGAAGCCGCCAATTGATGATACGCTTCTGATAAAAACTGGTCTTGATGAAGCAGCAAGTCTTCAAGTTTTGCCAGTAAAAGTTGCTGAGCCTCTTCCTCTGTGAGTTGCCCCTCAGGTGCATGCATCAGAGCTTGCCACATCGTCATATTATAAGCAGAAGCTTGATGAAAAATCTGAAAAAATGTATTGTCTTTGGGGAGTAGAGAAAAACCACTCATCATCATAAGAAAGGATATCCTTGGCACTCACAGGGGTAAGCTTGAGAAAAATAGGGGGTGTAGAAACTTATACTGCATCAAGACAAAGCACCCTTCGGAGAGGAGTGTATTGTCTGTCTAACCATTGCACCACACCGTTCATTATACCTTGAATATACTAAGCTGACACCCCTTCTTAGCACCTCAGCCTAGGGCAATGGAAGAGTTAAGCGAAGCACTCATACACCACCCCTACCAGAAAAGCCATGCCGTGCAGAAGCATAATCGAAACAATATTGCAATAAACAAGCTCCGTATGCTACATTACTTTTGACTGAATCACATACATCAATCCATCCACAAAACTCAGCAACCTCTAGGGTGTTGAGCATTTTCCCTATCATTTATAGGCTCACCTTAACCTACCTCGTAAAAGGCTGTATAGGGTACCTTTGGCATGGCAAACATGATAAGGAACCTGTCAACATGCCAGTATCTCTACTTATGTGCTTCTTAAACCCTCATCAAGAAAGCCTTATGTTTTTATGCACATCACATTATCGAGTCCTAAACCTTATACAACCCTCGTAAATACGACCACAAAAAAGCCTGTTACCCTTAAAACTCCCCTTTCAAGCACCCTTACTTCATCACCCAATACCTACCATCCTGCTGAATCAATCCCCTGTAAGCCTTCTACTGAAACCCACCGCTCAAGCAAACTTAGCATTATAACTGGCACCGTACTACCCTACACCCTCACTCACTATACCCTTAACCAACACCAGAAACTTACAGGTCCACGAACACATCAGGTTTCTTTACTCAGCCACCCTGTAAGGTATAACGGTCGCTTAAGTCAGCTAAAGCACGGAGAAACCATCGTACTGGGCGATTTGCATGGGTCAAGTCAAAAGCTACTGGAACACCTTATTATCACAGACATGGTGAGAGGTGAAGGAAGTACCTTTAAAGAGAGTGTTATTTATGAATGTTTAATATAGAATAGAGCTTATTTATCCAAGAAAGGCTCTATTGTATGACTTGTATGAACTGCCCAAA
>JBJTUH010000083.1:0-35192 GCA_046080605.1 Vampirovibrionales bacterium | reverse complement strand
GGGCAGGCATGCTTTAAAGCTTCTAGTACGCACTCGGGAACAAGCTCAGTCACATCGCCCCCTAAGCATGCCACTTGTTTGACCACCGTTGCATTTAAAAATTGGTATTCTAGGCTTGCCATCATGAACACCGTTTCAACAGACGGGGCGAGGCGTTTGTTCATTTGTGCCATTCTGAATTCGTACTCAAAGTCACTGATGGCACGTAACCCTCTTACAATCACACTGGCACCACAGGCTTGTACCATATCAACCAGTAAACCTTGGAAATCCACCACTTCCACACGTTCATATTGGTCGGGACGCAGGTGTGCTTTCAGGGCGGTTTGCACCAAGTTCAAGCGTTCTTGCAGTGAGAACAAGGGCTTTTTTTCCTCATTTGAGGCGACGGCAACAATCACGTGAGGGTACATATCAAGGGTACGAGTGACAAGGTCAAGATGCCCGCAGGTGAAAGGGTCAAAGGTGCCTGGATACACGGCTTTTTTAAGCTGAAAGCTTGCAATGGCTGACTCAGAGAGGGTGCTAATGGGTTCAGGAGAGAATGCAGAGAAAACCATGGAAAAATGCTTTAAAACAAACCATACAGGTAATCATACAAGGCTAGATAAGCCAATACAAAAGGGTCTTCAGCATTAAAAGGTGAATAACCTTTCAAAAGACAGTGTTCCTGTCCTTTTTATACTGTAGCATACTTTTAGGTCAACGGCGATACCGTCTCACGTAACACACAAGAACCGTCGATGCGACGCATAGAAAGCATGGATGGGGCTGGGGTTCCTTGATTGACTTTGTTACAAACAGTGTAACAAGCTTGTTTTTACTTGGGTATGTACTTGCAAGAGTCTTTACAAGCCTTTACAATAGAACTGTTTACGCACTCAATAAGTGCCAGTGCTATGAGTGACTTAAAAAAGTATGTACCATACAGGTTTTTTCTGTGTGAATGTCCAGTCTTCTTTAACATTGAGAGAGGTTCGCTCTTAAAACGATGTTTGCTAATCGCTCTTCTTCCTCCTCTTCCTCCTCGCATGAGGTTTCGTCGGTCTCTCATGCACCGTTGAGTGTGCCATCTTCTTCTGTGGAAGAAGAAGCCCTTGGCTTGACCGAGGCTGCTGCTCACACTGAGGAGAACCTTGAGGTTTCTGATACTTCCTCAGAGGGTTCTTTACTGGCTACGCCGTCGGGGTTAGCCTCTGTGACGGAGCCTTCACGTCCTGAAAAACTTGCCCCCTCACAGACCTTACCTGAGGTTTCCACCCCTGATGAGACCGATGAGACTGTACAGCAGGTCTCTCTTGTGACGTTGACGACACAGGAAGAACCCTTGCAGGACAAGGAAGTAAGCTTAACAGACGTGAGCTTGTCAGAGTTGGTGAGTCAAGCAGACACGGCTTTACCTGAGCTGACAACTGCCAGCTTGCCGAGTACCCCTGTGGCAAGCCTTCCTACATTAGAAACCCTTGACCAACGCCCTACAGGACGGGTGCTTGTGGTGACCTCGGGTAAGGGAGGGGTGGGTAAAACAACCACTACGGCAAATATTGGTACAGGGCTTGCACGTTTAGGCTATTCCGTGGTGATGGTAGACACTGATATTGGGCTTCGGAACCTTGATATTTTGATGGGGCTGGAAAACCGCATTGTGTATAATTTGGTGGATGTGGTGGAAGGACGCTGTAAGTTACATCAAGCACTGGTGAAAGACAAACGTTTACCGGGGTTGATGTTATTGCCTGCCGCTCAAACACGGGATAAGTCTGCTATTACGGAATCTCAAATGCTAGACTTATGCCATCAGCTGAAACAGCTCTATGATTTTATTTTACTGGATTGCCCTGCAGGGATTGAGCAAGGGTTTCAGAATGCTATTTCCGCAGCGTCGGAAGCGATTGTCGTTTGTACGCCTGAAATGTCAAGTGTGCGGGACGCTGACCGTGTGATTGGGTTATTAGAAGCCCGTGAAACGGTCACGCAGTATCGTTTAGTGGTCAATAGAGTGCGACCACAGCTGATTGAAGCCAATGACATGATGGCAATTGAAGATGTGCTAGACATTCTTGCCATCAATTTGCTGGGCGTGATTCCTGAAGACAGTGATATTATTATTTCAACCAACCGAGGCGAGCCTGTGGTATTAGATGAAGCCTCCATGGCAGGGCAGGCATATCGTAACATTGCACGACGCATTGCAGGCGAAGATGTGCCACTGCTTGATTTAATGTCAAAGGAATCGACTTGGTTGGATAAATTACGCCATTTCTTCTCTCGTAAAAAGAAATAACCTAGGTGTGTGTGAAAATGACTTGGCACCCTCTTGTCTTGTCCATTCCTTGGTATCAGTTTAAAATAGAAAAGACACCCTTCTGTATTTGATGCGTCTTGCACTCTGTAGGATATAACATGACGGTACTTTCCACATGATGATGTTTGCTTCCCCTTCTGACACTGATGCTTCTTCTTCTCATGCTTCTCAGCTTTCCGATGTGAATGAGGAGACGCTTTCTGCTATGGACTCTTCCCAAGACTCTTCCAGTGTCACCCATGTAACCCAGAGTGTGGTGCAACATATGACCCCCCCCGAGGCTGTGTTACCCTCTGTAGCTTCTTCTGTGGTGGTGGATGAACCCAAGGAGCTTCTCACGAAAGAAAGCGTTCAGCGTTCTATTCAGTTTGTGGGTGACCAACTCAATCAGCTTTGGCATAACCGAGATGCTATTTCCAAACGATCTATGAATGAGTTACACCGCTTTACAGGATTGACCAAACAAGCACTCACCGAAGTGTCTCATAAAATACAAGAAAGTATTCAAACAGGGCTTGTCCAAGGGCAAGCGTCTCAAGGTTCCCCCTCGGATGAGCAACGTTTATGGCAAAAACGAGAACGCTCAGAGGCTGCAAGACGCATTGCCTTTGACCGCTTGCGTATCGTGTTAGAGAGTGACCGAGAACAACTCACCGAGGAAGTGCAGGCTCGTATCCAACAAGATATGTATGATGTGTTAAGCCGTTACTTAACCCTTGAGCCTTCTGATGTGCAACTTGAGGTTTGCTTTGAAGCCCCCCTTTCTGATGAGACCGTAACCGTTGCCCCCTCTCAAGAGACTATCGCTTCAGAGGTATTACCCAGTATTCAAGCCCATGTACGTCACGGGAAGCGCCGTAGAAATTAGGGTGTATCGTCTGAATAAGGGACTTTCTTGCTGAAATCATCGCTTTTTCAGCCTATTGAAAGATAATAATGATACATCTCTCCTAAGATAGCATACCTTTGATTATGTGTGATGTATCGCCTTTTTATCACCTTTGCATACCACGAGATGATTCGTGATGAAGGGATGACTCCCGACCATAAACCTGATAGGTTGATGGCATTTGTGGTACGATAAACACAAGTGACACTTGTGTAATGTATGTAATGAAACTATAAGCTGATGGACTTTCTTGTAAGCATAGCTCACAGCGTGTAGTACGGTTAAGTGGTGATAGAAAGGTCCTAATATACCGTGAAACGTGAAGAATTAGAAGCTTTACTTGAGGGTGAAGACCTCATGCAAACGGTGGATGTTAAGACACTTGTGCTTGACTTGGTAAAGCAGTTTAAAAAAGAAGAACTTCTCGATATTTTCTGGGAAAAACTTCCTGACCTTGAGTCTGATTGGTTACGTGGCTATTTTTATATGAAGCGCCAGTAGTATCCTTGACGTATTGGGTATTTTTTTCATGAAGAAGCCCCTTTTACTTTGTTGAGAAGTAAAAGGGGCTTCTTGTTTTATGTTAATGATAAATCAGATGTACCACGGGTATGAACCTTGGGCCTTGACGCATAGGGGACACAAACATTACGCAAGCCTTAGGTACATCATTATGAAGGGGTATAAATTATCATGGCATCGTATTCATAGTGTAATGAACACAGCACATAGGGAAAGATTGCGTAGGTTTCTCTGATTGATACAATACGTTACATCCGTGACAAATACCTAGAGGCATCAGATGAGAAGAAGGCTTTAGGTGTCGGCTTCAATCCAGCGGATAGAGAGTTGATAGATTTCTGGATAGGCTCTGAAGTGTTCACGCCAGTAGCTCACGGCACGTCTCCGAGGCACAGGTGGAAGTACCAGATACCGCAATTCTGTACGAGCAGTTGCGGGTTGAATGTCAGGGTGATGGGTATGGGCTTGATGGTCTAAGGTTGTGTCATGGGTGTTGGGGGTGACCCACGAAAGGCTTTTTTCCAAAATAAGGTCTGAGAAGGTCGTTTCAAACCAGCTTTGGAACTCATTGGCAGAAAGGTCAGGGAGTTGTATCACAAGCTCTTGCACCAAACCACTGGTACTTGCCTTGAGGTTATAACGTGTTTCTAAATCGCCAACGCCTCTTAAAATGAGTAACCCAAGCAGTGAAATACATAACGATAGAAAGAAGCCACCATTTCCTGCTACCATGCCCACGGCTCCCATGAGCCATAAACTTGCGGCGGTTGTAACCCCTTTAATACTACTGCCTGAACGTAACACAGCACCCCCACCGATAAAACCAATCCCCGTGACAATCTGGGCTGCAATACGTGCAGGGTCTTGCTTGAAAGACTCAGCGGGGTCTGCCCCTAAAGGGGTTAAAGGGTAAAGCGATAAAATCATAAACACGGCAGCCCCCATCGCAACAAGCATGTGGGTGCGTAACCCTGCAGATTGTTGCTTGAGCTGTCGTTCAAGTCCTACAATAGCCCCCATCAGTCCTGCCCATGTAATACGTAAAATGGCTTCCCACGTGATAGGAGAAAGCATCCACCAAGGCGTATGGGGGGTACTTTGAGAGACATCAAGGTGTAGCAGGGCGTAAATGGGGTCGTGTGGCATAGACAGATTTTTTTATGCTTTAGGAGGGTTGTACTGCGAAATAAGGAAGATAAGATTTTGCACGCTTACCTACAGAGTGGTCTTTTATTGCAATTTTTTTATCCTTCATTGCTTGCTGAATCACCCTTGACACGGTTGAGCTATAACGAGATGCTAAACCAAAGCGTTCTCTTAGTGAGGTGTTTGTCATTTCACTACCTTGTAGCAACGAAATGACAGCGTGATAATAGCAGATATTGATTTTTTCTTTGGAAGAAAGGGTACGAAAGTCTTTATAACTGTATAAAGTGACTTTGGTGTAGCGGTGTGGCTCTGCATAAAACACAGGAGCAGGTAATTGATGAATTTCTGTTTCGTGAACTACACGGTCTAAGCCTACCCCTCGATCCTCACATAATCCGATTTTACGTGCCATATCCACAAGCTTTTCATTACGTGACATTGCAGCTCTGTCAACAAGACGTTCACAGTCTGGTTCCAGAGGACTACCTGCATTGGTAAACTCTATTCTATGATTAAATACTTCAATTTTTGGCGCGATTGCTTGAATCGTGAAATCTTGGTGAAGTAAAGCATTGATAGCAAGCTCTCTTAAAGCAATCTCTGGATATTTTAGTGTTTTTCGGAAAATAGATTCAATCCGTTCTCTAGCAGGAAGCATTTCTAGGTAATTCATAAGTTTTTCTGATGCCAAGGCATAACCTGAATCAATGATAATGTCTGTTTGCGCATGAAGGTTATTATCCCCCTCATAGACAAGAAGTCTTATTTTTTTTCGAGCCAGTGAGTCAAAGTTTTCAAGGTCTTTCGCAAATAAAAGTGCACCTAAGTTTAAAATATGGTAGGTGTCTGCATTTACTTTTTTAATAAGTCTATCGGCTTCTAAATAGCTTAAACGTTCCGTAAGAGAAGGAACAAGAGGGCACTTTCTTCTCTCAAAGTATTTATCCAAGTCAAGATATTGTGCAATATCCTTGGCGTTTACCATGGGTTTAGCAATACGTAGTTCAAAGGGTGTTGTTTTAAGTGCCTCCCAAAGGGCTTTTTCCTGTACTGAAAACTCATTGAGAGGCTTGTTAGCGGTGCCAATTTTAATGTAGCTTGTCCCCTTAAAAAGGGTTGGACTTGTTTGTGCAGGTTCAACTTCCAACAGTATCAGCCTATCCTGATCACAATACACTTCGGTGAATGTATAGGATAATGGAGGGCTTAATAATGAATTAAGCCAAGGCTCTAACAGAGGCTTGGTTTTAGTGGGGTCAAACTTTGTGCCTACCAACTTTCCTTCATCACTGACACCCCATATCATATACGCTTTGGGGCGTTCAGGATGAAGGGCTACAGCATTAGAAAGGGCTGAAATGGTTTGTCCTATTTTAGTGCCATCATTCAAGTTTGTTTTAAACTCACAGAAATTTGACTCCGTACCCAGCTTTAATAAATGTTGGCAGGTGTCAATGTAAAATTGCTTTTCATGTTCGGTTAACTCTTGAAATAATCGCATCATTGTAATCTTAATATCCTTGCTTGAAACCAAGTATCATAGATTTAGTGGTCTTTGGCGGTGGTAACATCTAGGTGTAAGAAGTCTGCTGCGGCATGAAGCATGGCAAGGGCATCCTCATGGGCTGCATGTGAGGTTTCTCCTACGCCTTCGGCGTAAATACGCAACACAGGCTCGGTACCACTGGCACGGCATAGTAGCCAGCTACCATCTTCAAAGAACAGTTTCGCCCCATCGGCGGTGTCAAATGTGGTGGTTAAATAGTGTCGATGTGCTTCCGTACGTTCCGCATTCAAGGCTTTACCCATGCTTTTAGACAGGGTTTCATGAGTGACTGTAGGTTCAAGGCACGCTGCCCATTGTTGGACATAGCCTTTGCCGCCTTCAATATGGTAGACATGCTCAATAAAGCAGGTGGTGCGTAAAGAGGCTTTTAAGGTGGTAAGAATCTGAGATAAAGGTTTTTGTTCAAGGGCAACCAAGGCTAAAATAAGCAAATTGGCAAGAATACCATCTTTTTCAGGGACATGACGCAGTACCGTGAGTCCGCCTGAGCTTTCCCCTGCAAGTAAGACAGGACGTTCAGCACTTTGAATGGCTTGAGCCACATATTTAAACCCAACGGGTGTGGCTTGGGCGGTGTAGCCCAGTTGCTCGGCACGCTGAAACAATCTGCCAGAGGTGGCTTGTGAGACGCACAAGGTAGCCCCTTCGGTGTCCTCTGCCGTGAGCATCGCACGTAGTGCCTCAAGGACGAGTAACAGAACATCGTTATTATCTAAAACGGTACCATGTTCATCTAGGATGCCAAAGCGGTCTGCATCGCCATCATTCGCAAGCCCTACCACGAGTTCAGGCTTTGCCGTACGACCTGCCATGGCACGCAGGGCTTCTCCCACGGGAGCCAGACGGTCAGGGGTAGGATTGGGCATGGTACCTTCGGTATGGGTGTCGAGTGCGACCACGGGTAAACCAAACTGCTTGAGTATTTCAGGGAAACAGTGATGCCCTGCCCCACGGAGTCCGTCATAAACGACGTGGAGGGTTTCCTGTACAGGCGAGAAGACTTTTTGAAAATCAAGTCCTAAACGGGTTTGGATATGAGCCAAATAGGCTTGGGTGGGATCTATTTCGTGCATCATTGCCACATGAGACACATGGCAGGTGTCTCGTTGTAAGGTGAGGTTTTCGGGGGTCGCTTGGAGTGCTTCAAGGCGTTTGGAAAAATGGCTGGGTGCCACAGCCCCTTCATGGGTGAGGACGTTAAACCCGCCATACTCCCAAGGGTTGTGACTTGCCGTGAGCAAAATGGCCCCAGCGGATTGAGCCTGTGTAAATGTTGGGCAAACCTCATGTAAGTAGGTTGCCGCATACGCCAGCATGGGGGTGGGGATGGGTTGGGTGATTATCACCACATCTAACCCAGCCTGTTGAGCCCATAGGGCAACCTTGGGTAAAAAGGTACGGGTTTTTTCTCGGGTGTCTCCTCCGATAACCAAAACCGTGCGAGGGGTTTCACCACGACTGGCTTGGGTATGGGCATCCTGAATAAGAATATCGCAGACGGCACGTGTGAGCTGAAACACGACGGCATCATTAAACCCTTCTTCCAGATTGCTCCGATAGCCTGAGGTGCCAAAAGGATACACCACACGATGAGAAGACATGGACGCAGAAGGTGATGCAAGTGTTTGGCTTAACATAACAGCGATACCCTTTTAAAACAGGAAGGAGCGGAGCAACGTTTACAGGAAAGCAGAGAGGTGAACAGGCACCTTTATGATTTTACCCTGTTTAGTGTACCATAAAGGCATACGGTTAGCCTCCTGACACGCTCCGCTTCCATGGGATAGAGCCTCAATGCCTCGTATTAAACGCCCCATGGCGGATGACTTATCCCTTGGGTGTCAGTGTTTTCTCTTGTTTCTTTGCCTTCATGTTTCATCTTTCATTCGTAGAACGTACTTCATTAGGATACCCTTCAAACGATGACACAGCTTCACCCCTCACCTAACGCCTCCCTGACCTCACTTTCTCAAGAGGATGGATTACGTGAAGAGGGGATGAGCCGTCCCCGTAAGGTGTATGTTGAAACCCTAGGGTGTCAAATGAACGTTTCAGACAGTGAACTCATGTTAGGGCTTCTTGCACGAGAAGGGTTTGTGCCTACCGAAGATAAAACAGAAGCAGACCTCATGATTCTCAATACCTGTCAAATCCGAGACAATGCCGAAGGAAAAGCCTACAGTTACTTAGGGCGTTGGGGGAAGCTCAAAAAAGACAACCCTCATGTGAAAATTGCCATGGCAGGCTGCGTGGCACAGCAAACCAAGGAAGATGTGTTTGAACGTGCCAAATACGTTGACCTTGTCTTTGGGACTCAGAATATTCATGAGCTTCCTCGGTTGGTTCGTCGGTTGTTTGATGCAGGAGAAACCCATGTGCTTGCGGTAGACCGCCAGCGTGAGGGGAGTACCTATGACTATTTTTCAGATATTACTGCCGTCCGTAAAAGCCATGCCTCAGCGTGGGTCACGATTATTGAAGGGTGCGACTACTTTTGTACCTATTGTGTGGTGCCTTATACTCGTGGTCGTCAGATTAGCCGCTCCCCAGAGTCTATTATAGAAGAGGTACGCACCCTTGCCAGTCAAGGATATAAAGAGTTTACCCTGTTAGGGCAAACAGTGGATGCTTACGGTAAGGACTTTACCAACCGTTCTTATGACCTTGCAGACTTATTCCACGCAGTGAGCCAGATTTCAGGGGTAGAGCGTATCCGCTTTATGACGAGCCATCCGCTTGACCTCTCGGATAAAATCATTGAAGCCATTGCGACTCTTCCTAATGTGATGCCCTATATTCATATTCCGATGCAGGCGGGAAGTACAGAAATACTGACCCGAATGAAGCGGGGCTATACCGCTGACGCTTACTATGCCTTGGTGGACAAAATCTATGACCGCATTCCGAATGTAGCGGTGACGGGCGATTATATTGTAGGCTTCCCTGGAGAAACAGAAGCCCATTTCCAAGACACACTGTATTCTGTGGGGCGTGCTAGAAAACATGCTGCAAACACGGCAGCCTATTCGCCAAGAAAACAAACTCCCGCAGGGATTTGGGAGCATCGAGGTGAGGGTGTGGTGAGCGAGGAAGAAAAACAAGAACGCTTACAACGTTTAAATGCTGTTATTACGGAAGAGTCTGCCAAACAAAACGCCATGTATGCACAGACCCAAGTGACGCTGCTTGTAGAAGGCCCCAGCCGACGGAACCCAAACCGTTTGATGGGACGAACCCCTCAAAATAAAGTGGTCAATTTCGATTTGATTGACCCTCAAACGTCTCGCCCGTTACCCCCTGAGGCAGTGGCACGTTGTACGAATTATTTGGTAGGGCAATTTCTGCAAGCCCATATTATAGAAACTGCCGCTTGGGCCTTATTAGGAACCTATGAGGTGCCTATGCCCTTACTTGAGACGATTGGCTATATTGGGTGCGAGGAACACCAACTTGTTTAGTCGATTGCTTGCCCCTGAAACCCGTCTTGCTTTAGAAACACTCCAAGAAGAAGTGCGTCAATGCCGTCGGTGTAGCTTGTGCGACACTCGTACGCAAACGGTATTTGCTGATGGTGCCCCTGAAGCACGTGTGATGTTCATTGGAGAGGCACCAGGAGAGCAAGAAGACCTCACGGGGAAACCTTTTGTGGGAAGAGCAGGGAAATTACTGACAGAAATGATGGCACACGTTGGGCTATACCGAGATACGTCTGCCAGTGCGTCAGTGCCACCGAATGTGTATATTGCGAATACGTTGAAGTGTCGTCCCCCTGGGAATGCCACCCCTGTGCCTGAACAATTACAAGCCTGTGGAGACTATTTATTGGAACAGATTCGCCTTGTGAATCCTGATGTGATTGTTTTAGTGGGGTCTACGGCGTTTTATTGGTTATTTCAAGAAAAAATCCCTATTTCTAAAGTGCGTGGGTTATGGATGCAATCTCCTAAGGTGCGTGGGCATATCATGACGGTGTTTCAT
This sequence comes from Vampirovibrionales bacterium, assembly GCA_046080605.1. Classification (GTDB taxonomy): domain Bacteria; phylum Cyanobacteriota; class Vampirovibrionia; order Vampirovibrionales; family JAJTHC01; genus JBJTUH01. The sequence goes on along the minus strand of JBJTUH010000083.1, from coordinate 24,782 downwards.
CCGTCGTATTTGTTGAGGCAACATAGTTTAGCGGAAAATGCTCCTAGGGCCTTGACCCTTCGTGACCTCCACGCCGTAAAGACCTATCTTGAACAAACCCCTTAAAGCTCTCTATGAGGTATGGCTGATGCCAATCACTTGGGCGTAGATGAGTCCTTCATCATGCGTGATACTTGCAAGCCATCGAGTAATGCCTTGTTGGGCCTGTGCCGTCAGGGCTTTTCCTGTGAGTGTAAGGCAGGGGCGACGTACTGTGATAGACTCGGGTAATACTTGAATGTCTTGCCAGCGAATCCCGTCTTGGTAGCCAAGTCCGCACAGACCCGTGCCAAGTGCTTTGGACAGAGCTTCCTTGACCGCTATTTTACCTGCCACCCGCCGTAAACTTTCCTTCGGCCACGTATGATAGGTTGCTTCAACCAACTGAGGGCATAGGTCAGGGGAGGTGTGGGGGAAGCTGAGTCCGTAGGGTGTGCGTTGTTGTAAAGGAAGGCAGTCCCACAGCTCTTCAAAGGTGAGAAACGTTCGGAGCCACTTGGTACCAAAGCGTTCTATGCCCCGTTCTATACGGCGAAGATGAATCAGGTCTACACCAAGTACTTGAATGGACATGGTCTCAAAACCTATACAGGTGAAGGTTCTGGATGTGGGTTATGGGGAGAGGTTGCAAACCCTTCTGCTAAACTCCATACCTGTTGAAAGTTTTGGTTGAGAAGGAGGTAAGCTGAAGCCTCTAGGCTACGTACACCATGCTGACAATAGACCACCACCAATTTTTCAGGTTCTAGCGAGGTGACAGAAGAGGGTAGTTCATGCAGGGGAATGACACGTGCATTAGGAATGGCACCCAGTGCGATGACTTCATTCATGGTGCGTACGTCTACCAGTTGCAGGTCACGCTGATGCTCTTGGGCTTCTTTCAGGAGTGTCTCAAGGGTTTCATGAGAAATACTTTTAAAGCCAGGGTGTTCAAAAAGGGGATGCGTCATAGAGAAGGGTTCCTTGAGTAGGGTTAGTAAAACGTATAAAGCATTGTGATAAAAGAGGGGGAATTAGGGGAGAAACTCACTAGGTTCAAGGGGGAAAACTCCTAACCCTGATTGTAACCTTACGCCTGAGCGAGACCCATCTGCAAGAGGTTTCCCGACAAAAAGCCTTGCTCCTGCACTTGGTTGATAGGTCAGTGCTTGAACCGAGGAGGACGCTGGTGCAATGGTAGAAGATTCTTGGTAGCTTGAGGGGGTATAATCTGTGGGGGCTACTTCTTCGGAGAGCCATAATGCCGTGGAGCTTCCGCCATCAAGATTTAAGGCTTGAACGCATCCTTGGGCTAAAAACCACGAGGCAAATCCTGCGAGGCTCACGCCTCCTTTACCTGAGTGAGGGTCTTTCATTGCAATGGTAAGTAGCAGCGTACCATCAGGAAGTATCCCCACCCCTGTTCTTGCATTGGGCTGTTTGGCACCAATGGCATCTCGGAGGATTTTGTTTGTTTTAGGGTCAACAATCCAGAAGGCTTCTTCTTCTTGGGTAAGGAGAGGTAATAACTGAGGTCCTCCTCCTACGGCATGAAGGAGCGTACAGCCAGAGGGAAGAGGGTCGAAGTGTCTTGCAATGGTATGGCGAATTTGAGGCTTGGTTTTGCTTCCTTGAAGGGTGCAAGACATGGCACGCCATTCACTCCGATTTAAAACAGCCTTTTTCCAAGGAAAGGTATCACTGCCTAGCACTGGATGTGTAGAAGGATTTGCCATGACTTCACCTTGTTGAACAATCCAAGACATCGAGGTACCACGACTACGGTCGTAATACCCACCGTTAATCAAGGCAAGTGCTTCGGTATGTTCTCCAAGCTGAGGTAGGGTTTTCAAACCAGAGGCATTCGGTGCCACAACCACAGGGTGTACTTGGACGGGGTCATACGGCGAGACCTTCACACCCATAAACGTGGTAGCCCCTTGGGTGACTTCAAACACACATAATGCCTCTGAGTAGCGTGGGCTACAGTTGGGCCCTAGAGGACTGGCACGCCGTGCCAGAGAGGGTACTTTATGAGAGGGGAATAACTCAAGTGTCAGGGCTTTCGCATCAGGGCGAGTGGGAGGGGTTGGCTCGGAAACCACGTTGGCTTTCTTCACTGAGGGAGACCACTCAATACGCTCTTCGGAGGAGGACGACGAACGTGAGACGGATACCCCTTGTGGTTCAGTAGGTGGTTTGAGGCTCAGGACTTCTTCTGAAGTGGCTTGCCTTGCCCTTACCCCTTGAGGCACAGGTACTTGTGCGTAGCTGGTATGGTTTGCTTCTATCCCACCTATCAAAAGCAGATACATCCATGCTACCGCCAAGGAACACGGAAGACAGTGTTTCGGTAGGAAGCATTGGGTATATAACGGGCGTAAAGAAAAACCTATCCGCATGAAAGGGTGTTCTTTCCAAAAAAACAGAGAGCAAAAAAGGGAGCATATCAACAAGCGTAAGGCAAAGAAACGTTCAGTTGATTGTATCACACCCTTTTACAACCACCAACGAGAGAAGGCGGGTTGCCTTTCAATTCCTTACAGGTGGGTTTGATGGTGTGTGTTGATACCGTTTTAATAACCACGGGAACCATCCCAAGCTGAGGAGTCCAAGCACTGAAGACCCTATCAGTAGGGTTTGCATCACTGGCATGACACCTTCATGTTCCATCCACCACCCTACGGGGTACATGAGGAGTCCTGACAGACCAAACGCCCACCCTCCAATGACCCCAGACACCACATTGCTATGACCTTGCAGCGTGCGTAGCCCCATCACAACATTCACCCCGACGCTGGCACTGAGTACCCCACCCAGTAACCAGTAAAGCCCTATATGCCCTATGCCTTGGCTATGGCATAGGGGTATGGCACAGAAAAGCGTCATGCAAAAACACAAGGTAAGCAGTGGGGTTTCATGGTGAGGGTGTTGGTCGAGACAGCGTCCTAGGGTGATGCCTGTGATGGTGGCAAGGAGTCCATTCATCATCATGGCATGGGCAATGGTGGTATCACTTAAATGATGACTTTCTCGCCATACGGAAGGTAAAAAAGTGGCGATGACTAAAATCATCGTGGTTCTGCATAAGTTATTGCTCCATAGTGCCACAAGTAGCCATAGCTTTTGGGTTTTAGAGAAGGTCAGGACAGAGGAAGCTGCTGCCTGAGGATTTAGGGGAAGGGGGTTGCTCGTGATGGTATCGGCGGAGGCACCAGAGGTGTTTCTCTGAGCGTAGGGAATAATGTGCCAAGCATACCAAAGGTAGAGCGGAAGAATGAGTAAGCAAACCCACAGCCATTGCGGAAGCCCTTGTAGGCCGAGGGTTGGATACACCCAAGCCCCTAAGGCACCTCCTAGCGTTCCTGAACAAAGAAAGGTATTCATGAGACCGTGTCGCAGATGGCTAGGGCTTAGGCTGTGCATTAAAGACGTACCTACAGGATGGAAGATACCTACCCCTAAGGCACCTAGAGCAATACTGCTGAGTAAAAGCGTAAAACCTCCTTGGGTGTTGGGTGTGATGGCTCCTATCCATGGTAAAAAACCAGCCGTCAGCAAGAGGGCGATTAAGGTCAGTCCTCCTGCCAGCCATCCAGACAGAGTGTATTGCCCTGTGCCATGGCGGGAAAGAGTTTGAGCATCGAGCCATGCGGTATCGGCAAGCCAACCCCATAAGGGTTGTAGCATCGAGGCACTGGCACTAAACACCGCCATGATGGCACCTATCATCGACTCTGAAAAGTGCCATCGGGCTTTTAAGGCAGGAAGCGAGACCCCCAATAGGGTTGAAGACGCATCATGGAGCAAGTGTGCCAAACATGTCAGTGCAATGAGACCATAGAGTATGGGGAATCCCCAAGAACCTTTCTTGGGGTATGGCAACGCTTGGGTCAGTGGAGCAATCATGGTGTTAAGGGGTGTGATGCAGCAGAAGGTTAAGACACAGGGGTACTTTGATGCTCAGGAAATCGTTTGGCACACCACTGAAGTAATCGAGGGAATACATCGACACTGAGCAAGCCAAGCACTGCCATCGAGAGATAAAAGGGGAACAGAATCGTATGACCATACAGGTCAATCCAAGCACCTACAGGTTTCATACATAGCCCTGCAATGCCAAACGCCCAACCTGCTACCATACCAGAAATAATATTAGGTGCGCCTTCAATATGTCTAAGTGCCATCACCATATTGGCTCCCATACTGGCACTTAAGCATCCTGCCATCATCCAGTAGGCTACTTGGTGAGTCATGCCTTGTTGGGTGAGTAATACGGGAATAAGCAATAAACAAGGGGCAAAACTGAGACGTAGCAGCCATTGCTCTCCTAGCCATTTATCGGCAAGCTTGCCCCCTAAAATCCCCAGAGGTCCTCCGATCAGTGTGGCGTAAAATAAAATATCTGCAATTTGCATGGCATTTAAATGTTGTTCAGTCCATAAAAAAGGTAAAAAGGTTGCAAACCCTACCAGTAGCATGGTACGGCATACGTTGTTAAAACATAAGCATGCTAAAAGCCAGCGTCCTGAGGATGTATTCAGTTTAAAGCGTAATGCTTGCCAAGCGGGCTTGAGGCGACTGTTTGGCACCACTTCAGGGGTGGAGGGTATGGGGTTTTGTGGGGCTGAAACTGAAGCCTGACTTGCGTGTGCCATCCGTTGCGTAAGGTGCTGTTGTGTTTTCCAGCTATGCCAAAGTAACAAGGGAAGCATCAGGAAACAGGACACACTTAACCACGCCACGTGGGAAAGGTTTCCCCCCTGCATAATGGTAGCAACCACTTTAGGTCCTGTGGAAAAGCCCATGACACCTGATGACATAAACAAACTCATGTACCAGTTTTTTTTCTCAGGAGGACTGAGCTTATGAACCAACGCAGTGCCTACGGGGTGGAAAAGCCCAATGCCCAAATACGCAAAGGTAATCAGGACCGCTAAGCTGGCATAACTGGGCATGTTCACCACCCAAGGAAGTAATGCCCCTGTCATTAAAATAGCAAGAGGGATAAGAAAAGGAATCCAGTTCGGACGCACCTTGCCTAATTGCTCACTACCCCATCCCCATGCGGGTTGTAACATAGAAGACCCTATGCTTGAAAGGGCAATCAGTCCTCCTGCTGCCTCTTTAGAAAATGAAAGCTTATGTGCCAATTGAGGCAACAAGGGGGTAATCATGGAAGAGTAATGGTCAATCATGAAATGGCTGATACATACACCTACCACCAACCATGTGGCGCTATGGTACAGCGTGTTTTGGTGATTGAGCCATTGTCTGTGAGGGGTTTCAAGGGGTTCTGAAGATTCTCTTTCAAGGGTTTGAAGCTTCGGAGGTGCTTCAGAGGTTACTGGGGCAGTAGAAAGCGAAGGCATAGTTAAACCGTCTTTTGTGTGGGGTGTGCAAGGGAGGGTACGCATAAAGACCCGCATCGTTTTTTAAGACCAAGATGCTATTGTGTAGGGAAATACCTAGACGATGATGTCACTTAAGGATGTTTTATGGGCAACACGTGTGAATGCTGACTCACTGACTGAATGAAGGCATCAACAGAACTTCAGTTTACCATATTCTTTGCATTTCAAGAAATCCCTCAAGGTGCGACACGCCTTCAGGGGGTAAGGGGCATGGCGTGTGTTGTATGAAGGGTGCTTACTCGTTAAAAAGTAGGAGATAAAAAGTTAAACCTTTACGAATACGTTAAGGTTGTGTCACAATAACTTCAGTAGATACCATAGGCACAGTTTGTGTCATGAGTCTATGTTTCTCTGCATCCTGAAACCCTCAGTGGGTAAAGCATTCGAATCTTAGGTCAATGGCTTGACTGAATGGTTTAGAAAGTTTCATTATGAAATTTTCTAGGTTTTTTGTTGTCTACGTCTTTGTGGTTTGATTGGTTGCCTTAAACTCTGAGCGTTTCAAAACACTTGGTTAAGTTTGTCAGTTGAGTGATACGATACTGAACACGTAAGCAATCTGTGAGTGTTTTACTGTACTTTGAATGGCTTGTCATCATTCCGTCATATATCTAAAAAGTATCTTAAATATTTGGAAATCATGGGTTGCTTTTTATATATCATGATGAATTATTTTTTGCTCAGAGTATAATAAGATTCTACGAAAGACTTAGTGCAAAGTATCCGTGGGTTTCTAGCTTCAAAAACAGTGACGTTGTGTTGACTATTTTGGCTAGGTTGAACCTCACTGCTCGAAAGCAAACAACGTTAAAATGCCTTTATCTTCGGCTTTTGTTGTTTAAGGCAATGGCTCATGTGTTTTCTGCAATCCACGGTTTCAAGTCTTACATGCGTGTAGTTTTTGTTTTGTTGTGCTCTCTGTTTTGAAAAGAGTGTTTTTGCTCATGAATGCTAAATTATTCGTCCGTAATTTGAGTTGGTCTGTGGTTGAAGAAGACCTTATGGGGTTATTCTCTCAAGCGGGTCAGGTGGTTTCTGTGAAAGTTCCCGTGCGTCGTGAAGACGGACGTTCCAGAGGGTTTGCCTTCGTGGAAATGAATACTCCAGAAGAGGCCCAACAGGCTATTGAGATGCTGAATGCAACGATGTTAAAAGGGCGTGAAATGCTCGTGGCAATCCAAGATGATGCCCGTGCAAAACAGCCTGCACGTCAGCATGAGCAAGTGGCAGCGAACCCCCATTTGTTCATCCGTAATATTGCTCCTATGGTGACCGAGCAACAGTTACGTGACTTGCTCTTACCTCACGGCGAACTGATTAGCTTGAAAGTTCCTGTGGATCGTGAAACAGGCTATGCTCGTGGGTTTGCCTTCGTGGAAATGGCAACCACTGAACAAGCTCAAGCAGTGATTGAGCATCTTTCTGGGCAGGCACTTGATGGTGTCACCATTCTCATTCATTTCCAAGACCCTAACCGTGTCTTGAAAACCGTTACGCCTCAACCTTACACCAATCATCGTTATGCAACGGTGGGTGCAAACTCTGATGATGCGTATGCCCCTTACAGAATGCAAGAAGATTTTGGGTACTAAGCACACGCTCTAGGTTCCCAAGATAGTTTAAACGGCCTCTCTACTTTTACTAAGAAAGTAGAGAGGCCGTTTTATCAGTGAGATTCTTTTTTCAAAGACGAGGGAGACGCTAAGGCTTGGTAAAAGAAGGGAATGCGTTGAGTCAGGCTGGCAACATATCGGCTGAGTGTTCGTAGTGGTGACATCACTTGCTCAATGATTGAAACGCTACAAGCAGGAGATTTCATCACCTCATACGGTGTTTCACGACATCGGCACAGACCTTTGACGTTACAGGGATGTGTCGAGGTGAACGCATCTATTCGTGACGGAGACACCTCCACGGTATAGGGTGAGGCACGCCTTGGGGCTGGGGTGTATGAAAAAAAAGGAACTTTAGAAAGGGTGGGCATGGCGTATGAGGGAAGAGATTTTTTGGGGATAAAGTAAGGATGAACCCTCAGTGGTTTGAGACTAGGGAATATGGCTTGCTTTTTTGCTGCCTCTCTTTTTGCTAAACTACAAACATGCTTTTTTAATGTCAGTATGTTTCTTGAGTTTGTCTTACACGCTTCTGTTTTACGAGAGTCTTTCTACCCTCATGATGACGCTTACCACTTCTTCTATGCCTGCTTGTGATACCCTTTTACCCCATGCCCTTGCGAACCCTGCTTTGGCAGACCAAGGACTGAAACAAATTGCCTGGGCTGCCTCTGACATGCCTGTGTTAAACCTTATCACTGAACGTTTTGCCAAGGAAAAACCGTTTCAGGGGTTAAAGGTGCTTGCGTGTGCACATGTTACGAAAGAAACAGCGAACTTAGGGCGTGCTTTAGTGGCAGGAGGGGCGGAGTTAACGCTGATTGCTTCTAACCCTTTGAGTACTCAAGATGATGTGGCGGCTGCACTTGCGGTTCATGATGGTATTCGAGTGTATGCCATTAAGGGGGAAACCACAGAAGACTATAACCGCTTTTTACGGATGGCACTTGCTCAAGGTCCTGAGTTGATTATTGATGATGGGGGCGATGTGGTGAGTACCCTTGTGCAGGAATATCCGCAGTTCGTTGAACGTTTAGTGGGGAGTACAGAAGAAACAACGACGGGTGTGATTCGCTTGCGTGCCATGATGCAAGATGGTGCATTACAATGGCCTGCCATGGCAGTGAACGACTCTAAAACCAAGTTTATGTTTGACAACCGTTATGGTACAGGACAAAGCACCCTTGATGGTGTCATTCGTGCTACAAACTGGCTTTTGGCAGGTAAAACAGTGGTGGTCGTGGGCTATGGCTGGTGTGGTCGTGGTACAGCGATGCGTGCCAGAGGATTAGGGGCGAAAGTGGTCGTCACAGAGGTGGATGCACTAAAAGCTTTGGAAGCCGTGATGGATGGCTTTGAGGTGATGCCCATGCAGGATGCTGCCAAAGTGGGACAGGTGTTTATTACCGTGACGGGGAATCGTCATGTGATTGACGAAGCACATTTTGCCGTGATGCCTGATGATGCCTTAGTGTGTAATTCAGGGCATTTTGACCTTGAGTTAAACCTTGAAGCACTCCAAGCCATGACAGTGTCTACGCAAGAGGTACGTCCGATGGTGGTGGCTCATACCTTAAAAAATGGTCGTACGATTCATGTGGTTGCGGAAGGGCGCTTAGTGAATCTTGCCGCCGCAGAGGGGCATCCTGCCAGTGTGATGGATATGAGTTTTGCTAACCAAGCACTTGCCGCAGAATACCTTGTGAAACATCGTGGTCGCTTGACTTCTGAGGTGCATGTCCTTCCCGAAGCACTCGATGCTGATATTGCACGCTTAAAACTACAAGCAATGGGTGTGACGATTGATACCCTAACGCCCGAAATGCAACATTACCTCTCAAGTTGGACCGTGGGGACCTAAACCCTATCGTGTACCCCTAAAGTCTCTGCCTTTTGGACAATCTAAAAGGCAGAGACCTCACTTACCTTTGCTTTGAGTGACGAGGAACGTTCTCTATGTTTGCAAAAGTGAAAACGCACTATCAGTGCAGTGCGTGCGAAGCCATGAGTCCTGTGCTTTTAGGCAAATGTCCTGAGTGCGGACAATGGGGTACGCTACAAGCGGTGGTGGAAGCTCCTCCTGTATCTTCAACAGAGAGTGGTCCCTCACGTGTGATGATACCACGCCTTCATGCACACCAAGATGAAACGTCTGAGCCGTCTTTACATGCCACGTCAGAAGAAGATGCTTATCTCGCATTGCAAGCACGCTATCCTAGTACCGCACAGGCAATGGGAGCCATTACCCAAGGGTCTTATCAAGTGCGCTTTTCCACAGGGCTAGCCGAGCTTGACCGTGTCTTAGGGGGTGGCTTAGTCCCTGATGCTTTTATTCTTATTGGCGGAGAACCTGGGATTGGGAAATCAACCCTCTCTTTACAAATGGCAGGGCAGCTTGCCAGCCAAGGACATAGGGTGTTGTATTTAGCAGCAGAGGAATCCGCCTCACAGGTGAAAGGGCGTAGTGACCGTTTAGGGGTGACCGCTCTGTTACACAGTAACACCCTGTTTGTGGTAGCAACCCACGCCTTAGAGCAGTTGTTGGCAGAGGTTTTGCATATTAAGCCACATATTCTGATTGTGGATAGTATTCAGGCGATTGCCTCTAGTGAGGTGAGTGGTGTACCAAGCAGTGCGAATCAAGTGAAAGCTTGCGCCCATAAACTTCAAGAGATTGCCAAGCATGGGGGCTGTTGTGTGGTGATGATTGGACATGTCACCAAAGAAGGGGGGCTTGCAGGTCCTAAACAACTTGAACATGTGGTGGATACTGTACTGCATTTTGAAGGAGACCGCTACCAAGACTTGCGCTTATTGAGGAGTGTAAAAAACCGATTTGGTACCACGCAAGAGCTAGGACTCTTTAGTATGGGCGAGTCAGGTTTAACGCCTATTCAAAACCCCAGTGAACGGTTTTTATCGCATGGGCTTACCGCAGATTTATCGGGGTGTGTCACAACCTGTACCACTGAAGGAACACGCATGCTACTGGTTGAGCTTCAGGCACTGGTGGGTGCCACGGCGTATCACTACCCCAAGCGGATGGTGAATGGCTTAGAAACGAACAGGATTCATCAAATTGTTGCAGTATTAGAGCGAAAACTCGGACTGGATTTCTCTCGGCATGATGTCTATGTGAACGCTGTAGGGGGGCTGGATATTCGAGAGCCTTGTGCAGACCTTGCAACCGCTTTAGCCTTGGTGGGGAGTTTGCAAAACTTGGCACTTCGTCCTGCCTGTTTGGTACTAGGGGAAGTAGGACTCACAGGAGAAATTCGTCCCGTGCCTCAGCTTGCTTCTCGGCTCAAGGAAGCACTTCAGCTGGGGTTTGCAACGGCAATCGTTCCTAACGTCAATGTAGACCCTGCATTACTGGAAACCTTCACGCAAGCGGGTATGACCCTTTTGGGGGTTTCCACGGTCATGGATGCCATTCCGTATGCGTTTCCCTCTTGAACTTTCTCTAAAGGTAGGGTTCCTTTTGAAAGGGGATGTGTGCAGGGTACGTGTTTGTGATATGATACCATTAATTTTAGTGTATGGTGGCGTTTGCGTCCTTCGTTAAAAGACATACAAGCTTTTTCACTTTGTGTGATGAAGTGTCAGGAAAAGGGGTGCTCCCCGTTTCTTTATGACATGTCTTTTACTCAAAGCCAGCGTCTTCAACAACACTGGATACGCCTGTATGTTTTGCTTCATCCTGTCTGTATTCCAGAAAGATTTAACGCCTGTGAGATTTGCCCTTCAAGGATTTCCCCTCTTTTTCTATCTCATCGCTTTGTGCGGTGTGTTGGCATTTACCATGCTGATTGTTTCTAGGTTAGTTCAAATCCAGCGTCCAACCCCGCTGAAAATGTTGCCCTATGAGTCAGGGATGCCTGTCTTTGGCGATGCTCGAATTAACTTTGACATCAAGTTTTACTTGTATGCGTTATTGTTTATTTTGTTTGACATTGAAACCATTTTCTTGTTCCCTTGGGCTTTAAGCTTAGACAAAGTTGGGTTACTTGGTTTGGTAGAAGTCGTGATTTTTGTGGGGATTTTATTTGCAGGACTTGTCTACGCATGGCGGAAAGACGCATTGCGTTGGGAATAAGGACTGTATTGTTTTCGTCATGAACCCCTTGCACTAAGTGTTTTCCTGCCTCTGTGTACGCTATGATGGTTTTATGTCTCCTTTTGAACGTTGAAAGCCAAGTGGTTGATAAAGACCTGCATGGGGCTGTATCACACTGAATGCCGATATTCTTTAAACCAGTTTTTTGACCAGAAAGTTCGATGACCATGATGAATGCTGTTGTTAACGCACTCCAAGACATCTTGGAAAGTAGTGGTATTTTATGCACAACCATTGACGCTGTTTACAATTGGGCACGTTCCAACTCTATCTGGCCCATGACGTTTGCAACCTCCTGCTGTGGCATTGAAATGATGTCTACCAGTGCCTCTACGTTTGATATTAGCCGTTTTGGTTCGGAAGTGTTCCGTGCAACCCCTCGTCAGTCTGACCTCATTATTACGGCTGGAACCATTACCCACAAAATGGCACCTGCCTTGGTGCGTTTATATGAGCAAATGCCTGAACCTAAATACGTCATTGCCATGGGGGCTTGTACCGTCACGGGTGGGATGTACGAAAATGATTCTTACTCTGTGGTGCGTGGGGTTGACCGCTTGATTCCCGTAGATGTCTATGTGCCTGGGTGTCCTCCTCGTCCTGAGTCACTGATTGATGCCTTGATTCAGCTACAGAAAAAAATCCGTAAAGAATCTATTCGTGACCGTCGTAAGCGTGCTGAAAGCCACCGCACCCGTGTGATGTTGGGGGACGGTGAAGTGCTTCTTCCTGCAGAGGGGATTGAAACCTTACGCTGGGGGGTACAAACTGAAGCGTATGACCTTGATGCACTTAAACAAGAAGGAACGCTGGTACGTGGAAATATTAAGTTCCGCCACGAGCGTAAAATCCCCTTCCGTCCCGTGAGCCAAGTGGCTCCCTAGCAAGCGTTCCTTTGCCTCAAGGGTCTCTTTGAGGGTCGCTTCGTAGGGGCTAGATGTTCTCTATGGATGTTTGCAAATGTTAATCGGTAAAACTCTTCCGTTTTTTTATGATTCATTAGGTTCACACATGGTATGATGATGCTTTCTTCTGATACAACTCAGCCCGCTCACACAACTTCAACGCCCGAAGTGCCTGAAGTAGAGCCTCTTCCTTTGGGTCCTGTGGCACAGGTCCTTCACACCGCAGGCGTTACGAGTGTGGTTGCACTTGGTGACGATGCGAAAGGGGTTGAAATGCTCCAAGTGGCTTCACAAGACGCTTTAAAAGCTGCACAAATCCTTAAAGAAACCTGTGGTTTTGACCTTGCCCTTTCCTGTACAGGGATGGATTGGAAAACCCACCGTGAAGCAGTCTACCATTTCTATTCGCTTCAAACCCACGGGTATGTGGTGTTAAAACTGCAAGCCGATGAGGCAGACCAAGTTGCTAGTTTAACGCCCGTGTACCCAGCCTTAAACTGGCATGAGCGTGAAACCTATGACTTGCTTGGGATTCATTTTGAGGGGCATCCCGATTTGCGTCGTATTTTGATGCCAGCCGATTGGGTGGGATACCCTCTGCGGAAAGATTACAAAGAAAATGACCCTCGTCTTGTTTGGAACCAACGCTAAGGCACTTCCATTGTATGGTGTGAGGATGTAAGGTTTCTTGGTTCAGTTATACGCTCAAGTTTTCATGCTTCACTGTGTGACGTGTTTCGCTCTTGTTTGTCACCCTTTTTGATGTAATACGCTTCTTATGATGATGTTTGCCACCGATACTGCCGTGAGTTCTCAACCTGAACTTTCCGCACCCACTCTTTCTCAAGCACCTGGCGTTACCTCTGTGCTTCACCGTGAAGCCCAAGACGGTGAGCTGATTGTCAATATTGGACCTCAGCACCCTTCCACCCACGGGGTGTTGCGTTTAGTGACGACCCTTAAGGGGGAAGAAGTTCGTGATATGGAATGTATCATCGGGTATTTACACCGCTCTAAAGAAAAAATGGCGGAAACCCGTACTTACTTCCAATACCAACCCACCATTGACCGTGTGGAGTATTTGAGTTCTTTCTTTGACCACTACGCCTACGTGAGTACCATTGAAAGCATTTCAAACCTCAAGGTACCTAAACGTACCGAATATGTCCGTATGATTTGTATGGAGCTCAACCGTATCAGCTCTCATTTGTTGTGGTATGGGACGTTTTTACTTGACCTTGGGGCAACCAGTCCGTTTTTCTGGGCGTTTCGTGACCGTGAGATGATTTTCAAACTTTTTGAAGAACTGACGGGTGCCAGAATGATGTACAACTACTTCCGTTTTGGAGGGGCTGTGAAAGATATCCCTGAAGGATGGCTTGACCAAGTACAGCAATTTGTGGACTATTTCCCTGGACGGATTGATGAATTTGAAGCCGTTGCCAATAAAAACCCTATTATTCTTGATAGAACTGTTGGGTTAGGGATTATGGATAAACAGCACTGCCTTGACTATGGGGTAACGGGCCCTAGCTTGCGTGCAGCAGGGGTTGCACAAGATTTACGTAAAACAAATCCTTATGGAGTGTATCCTGAACTTGAGTTTGAGGTGCCTGTCTTGACGCACGGAGATGTCTATGACCGTTACCAAGTGCGTATGCTTGAAATGCGTGAAAGCCTCCGTTTAATTACGCAAGGCATTCAGCGTATTAAGAAAGACTATGGCGGTGAGCCTTCCAATGTTGAGAAACATCGCAAAGCCGTAGAAGAAGCTAAAGCAGAACTTAAAAAGGCTGGAGGCGACCCGAAAACGGTTGAGGATATTAACTTTGACTGGAATACTTGGGGACAAAAAGTGAACTTGATGCTCTTCAAGCCTGCTAAAGGTGAGGGCATGACGGTTGTAGAATCGCCTCGTGGCATGCTCGGGTGCTATATAGTTTCTGATGCCTCTCCGAAAGCTTACCGTATTAAGTGGCGTGGTGCTTCTTTCTCAAACCTTTCTGTGTTGCCTAGCTTGATGTTCCACAAGCCTTACCCTGACCTGATGCCCATTTTTGGGAGTTTAGATGTCATTCTGCCCGAGGTGGATAGATAAACTGCCTTTGTGCAACGGTTGGCGCCTTTTGTCATGTTGATTTCATTATGTACCTTAGATGATTTGGACGAGTTTTACCGTGAGTGATACTGTGACCCTTTTAAAACAAGGCATTGATGCCATTGTTAAACTATGGCAAAGTTTCCCTGATGCAGGGCAAATCGCACTTTATGCCTTACTTGTATTCATCATGATTACCGTGGTAACGAAAGCTGCCGTGGTGTTTATGGTGCTGTTAGAGCGTAAGCTTCTTGCATGGCTTACCCAACGGAAAGGTCCTAACCGTGTAGGTCCTTTGGGGCTTGGGCATACCATTGCTGATGGGGTGAAGCTTTTATTTAAAGAAGATGTCATGACCGATTGTCAAGATAAGTTTCTTTTTACCATTGCCCCTACGCTGTTCTTTTTGCCCGTGTTTGCACTGGTTGGGTTTTTACCCTTTAGCGATAGCCTTCTTGCGGCTGTAGTCCCCTCAGGCATGCTATTCCTGTTTGCACTGTCTTCCATTAGTGTGGTGGGTGTGGTCCTTGCAGGATGGTCTTCCAACAACAAGTATTCTTTGTTAGGTGGGATGCGTAGTGCAGCGCAGGCGATTAGTTATGAAATCCCTCTGATTTTAAGTGTCTTGGCACTGGCTATTTTTTCAGGTTCCTTAGACATTGCTCAGGTGGTTAAACAACAGCAAGCTTGGGGTGCAGGGTCTTGGAATATTATTTGGTTGTTGCCCACGTTCTTGATTTTCTTTGTGTCTGCCATTGCTGAAATTAACCGTGTACCTTTTGACCTTCCTGAAGCCGAAAGTGAGCTGGTGAGTGGGTACAATACCGAGTACTCAGGCATGAAGTTTGCCATGTTTTTCTTGGCCGAATATGCTGCTTTATTCGTGATGGCCGGGTTAATGACTAGCTTCTTCTTGGGCGGGTATGGTTGTCCCTTTGGCTTCTGGATGGCAGATGTCATAGGCCCTACCCTTGAGAAAACCTTGAACTTACCTTCATTGACAGGACTCATCAAACAGACTGAAATGGTGGTATGGTTTATCACAAAAACGTACTTGTTTATTTTTGTCATTATGTGGATTCGTGGAACCCTTCCCCGACTAAAACCTGACCAGTTGATGGGATTTAGCTGGAAGTTTCTGATTCCCTTGTCTTTGATTAATATTTTTGTCGTGGCTCTCCAACGCTTTGTGGTCTTAAACCGCTTTCAAGACTTTGGATTGCTCATCTTGTTTGTCGTGGTGGCAGTGGGTGGCTTCTGGGGCTTTGCTCGCTTGTCTTCCAACTTGTTAAATAGTCAAATCCTCAAGCGTCTTACAGCAGGAAGGTAGTTCACACATGATGATGATGATGCTTGCCATGAATACAGAAGACTTGGTAAAAGAAAACCGAGTCTGGAATGGGTTAAAAGAGTTAGGACGTGGAATGCAGACCGTGATTAAACACATGGCACGTCCTTCCGTTACCTTGGAATACCCTGAGGTACTTCCTGACCTTAACGCAAGATTTCACGGACGTTTGGCGTTGCTTGCAAAAAGCGATGGTTCTGACCTTTGTGTAGGGTGTAAGGCTTGTGCCCGTGTTTGCCCCTGTGATGATCTCATTCAAATTGAAATGCACCGTGATGCCAATAAAAAACCCGTCATTGATCGGTTTACCATTGACATTGGACGCTGTATTTTCTGTGGCAACTGTACTGAGGTTTGCCCCGTTGATTGTATTCAAATGTTGCCCGATTTTGAGTTGGCAGACTACTCTCGTGAAGCACTTGTGCTTGATAAAAAAGATTTAACCCTTTCTGGGGAAGAATCAGACGAATGGCGTGTAGGGCATGGACTTGCCGCTAATGTGGTGTAAGGGGTAAGCCTTCAAGTAGGTTGTACCTACACCTACTTGAAGGCTTAGGCACTCATCGTTTGCACCTAAGTTTCACCATTTTCAAAAGACCACAGCCATCGTTGTATCATCATACAAGGTCTGTGGTCTTTTTGTTGCACCTTTCTTTAGTACCTATCCTAAAGAGAGGACTCACCCTAAAGAAAGGAGTTTCTGTATGCCCGTTCCTTCACCCTCTTCGGATGGACTTGATGAGACGTTGAAAACCTCTCAAGAGACGCTTGAAACGGCGAATCTTCTGTTGCAAGCGTTAGCACAAGAGCTTGTACTACCCACAGTTAGTACAGATGAAGCCCTCTATACCTTAATGGAACATCTCCATCATCGTTTTTTGCAGATGCAACACCTCTTAAAGCAGTGTCATGAAACCCGAGAAACCCTTTCAACGTGTATGACCCATATGATGGAGCGTACGCAACAATGCCATACCCTACTTAGTGCACTACGGTGTGTGGCACCTCATGGTGCGTTGCACGACCTTCCCGAGCATTGGTCTCCTGAGCAACTTGGTATTACGTTATCTACACCGCTCGATACGGTGCTTCCTACGGCTTCATGCCAAGTACCTCAGGTGGCACAATGTGACCCTCCGTTTCAGCAATATCCTGAGATTCCTCAAGACCTTACCTCAGCCACCTTTATGCCTCATGAGGCGTTTGCATTGACGGATCAAAGTTTTAGAGACAAACACTCTGTAGTGTATGCCATGTTTCAGGCGATTGTACTGCAAGGAGGGCGTGCGTCTACCGAGCAAATTAAGCAATATTTAGTGTCTATGGGCATGACACAAAAAGATGGTACACCCTACGACCATGCACCCGCCACAAAAATTACAACTCATGTAAACTACCTTGTACGGCGTAAACTGGTTGCCCTGACAGGAGCAGGGGTGTATGTGAGTCGCTTTGGCTGGCAAAAATCTTCGTAGGCTTAACGCTATTTGCGCATGTACTCGCTTAACGGACGGTTAATGGCACTGCCATTGCTGCTCACAATCGTGATGGTGTTCAAGTCAAATTGATAAACATTGGTACTACTCCCTTTGGTAAGGGTAAGGTTACACTGAATACTTGGGCAAGTTAATGTAACCCCAGCACCGTTACTGTAGGCACTACCAATACGGTTACGTAAGGTTGTAATCATCCCTGTACGCATGGTGGCATCTGCCATCACTTCACTAGGACTCATGTCATTACGTAAGCTAGCCTGGTGAAGTAGGGTTGCATAGGTTGCCTGTACGGTTTGGGCGTTGACATCAAGGTTTTGACGTTCTTGGTTGGCACCTGCCATTAATACGCCTGTGCTAATAACGCCAACAATCGCAACCACGATGGCGAGTTCAACCAGTGCGAATCCTTGTTTTTTTACAGGTATCTTCATGGGGTCGGTTATCCTATGTCAATGGGGTATGAGAAACACCCTAATCAGCATGGGGCATGCTCGTTTAGGTAAAACTTGTTTGAGTATGTCGTTTGTTTAGGAGTCCAAGGGGTCTGAATGACACACAACGATGGCACCCACTTAGACACTACTTATTCCTTCGGCAAAGCCCTGAAAAACTAAACCCTTTTTATATGAGGGTTAAAGGTTTTTTGCTCAAACTGTGACACGCTTACAGTGCCATATGGAGTAATCGGCGGTATTGCCACGCTTCATACTGCTCACAAAAGCGCGTAAGTTCCCCTAACACCTCGGAGGCTTCGGGGTGGGTGGGCAGTACCAAGGGCAATGCGGACAGTACGTGGAAAGGTCTGGGGTACTTTGTTGGTAACAAGGAACGCTCTGGAGTACGTGCTTCTTCTGAGGTTTCTGAGTAGGTATGATAGGGTGCCATGCAGGTAAAATGATACCGAATGACTTGCCGCACAGGGTCATGAGGGTCGTAATGGTCATCTACAAGCAAATAGTATACAAGCCAACGATGCAAACACTCTAGCGGGGTTAAGGTAAAGTGCTTTTTGGGGTCTAAATACTGCTTACCCATAGGTAATGCTACCTGATGCACGCCCTCATCACTGGTGGTTTGAGGCGGTTTGACTAAGGTATGCAAAGGGGGGCAATGTTGATGCAAATAAGGCTGAAAGGCTTCAAGCAGTATCATGGGTGTAGAAGGTTGGGTAAGCAATACGCAGGACGAAATGCTATGATGACGGTGGCCAATCAGGACGTAATACGCTAGCACCTTCAAGGTAAACGGGCTGCATACACCAGCCTTGAGGTAGGCTTGCCCCATGGGCATTCAGTAAAATTCGGACGCACCGAGGCGGTAGCCCCTCAACCTCTGCTTCCTGAAAACACATCATGGCAACTTTATCCCAGCCGTGCATTTGCATCCGTGCCGCTTTGGCGACAGAGACACTGGTAAGGTCAGGGGTGACTGAGAAAAAAGCCTGTAAAAGCTGTGTTTCGGGCTGAGTAATGCCATTTTCTACTTGCAGTGTCGTAAGTAAGTGTTGAATAGCTTGAAAAATAGCCTCAGGGGTGTCTGTCTTAACGGTAATCGCCCCACGAATGGCAACCAATGCAGGTAGTACAGTCCCTGTAGGCACTGGGTTGGGGTAAGTGTGTGCGCCAGCAATAGAAGGAGAAGAGGAGGACATCATGTCAGAAAACACATAAGGTCAAACAGGGGTAACAGAGCAAACAACGTGTCATGAAAACGTACCGTTACTCTAACATGCACACTCATCATTTACCATGGCATCTTTGATTGCGTCACTGAGTGATATGGCATCCCTTTGGCTTATAAAGCTTACATCTAAGCTTGTAGCATTAGCATTAGTACCTTCGAAGGAAGACTCCAAAGCATTCAAAAAGTTATTAATCCTTTGCCATAAGTGCTGGTCTTTTATTTGAAGTAAAAAGTTACCGTGTAAAATTTTATTTCGTAATTCAGGTAGTGGGCGTAAGCATTTTTCAACTGGTGTATCTTTCATGAGTGGGTCTTGATAGAGTGTTTTGAGGTAGTCAATTTTGTTTGAAAGTCCATCTCGATCTAAGTCTACAGTTTTCTTTGTCTTATTAGTTTTCTTTGTCTTATTATACGTATGGAGAAATCTAGGTTTCCAAAGGTCTTCAAAGGCTATGAGGTGTAATGTTAGCCTTCCTTCAAATAACCTTAGTCTAAGCCCCGTTAAGAGTGTTAAATACTCTGGAAGGGTTTCGGTAGGGATATAGTTGCTACTGAGTCTTTCTAGCTTGAGCTTTTCATACTCATATGACTCTTTGGCCCCGTAAAAACCATCCATCATCTAACACCCAATAGCTTTTCAATGGTATTAATACGTTTATTGTAATAGCCAAGGGTGTTTTTACCCCCTCCTGTAAAACTATGAATTACTTCTTGAGGTAATGAGTCAAATTGATTTTGTAACGTTTGAAGCTTGGCAGGATTACTAGTAATCTTGTCTAAGTGATTAAAGACTGTTACAAAAATAGACTCCATGATATACTTAGATTCTCTTCCTTTTGGGTTCAGCTTTGGTTTTTCTGTAATATGCTCACATAGTAGCTCACAGGTCTGTTGAAATTTATTTTTTGTATCTTCTATATCAAAGCTAATTTTAGGGGCTTCGCTGGGTTCGTCTAAAACAAGTGTGACTTTCTCAAGATAGTTGTCTAAAAAGCTACCAATCTCTTTGTCATAATGTTCAGCATCATGGGCAAACGCTAAAAGTCTCAATATATGCTCTTCTCGCTCCATTTTTCGATTGATTTTATACGTGTCTGAGAAAAATTTGTTGATAAAGCATTCATAATAGTCTGCCTTCGATAGCTCTTCAAGAAAAGTAATAAATGACTCTCCGAGGGTACGTATTTTAGCATTACGAATTTGCTGTGCGTTTAGGGTCTCTCCTCCTGCGTTCATACGAGTAAACATCTGGTAACGCATCCACTTACTAGTAGATGTGTACACATAAAAGTCGATCGCTTTATTCTTTAAGCGACGTTTGATTACATCATCTAATTCTTCAAACTTTTTTCCGTTAAGTTCTGGAATAATATCACATCCTTCAAGAACTAATGACTTGGAATCTTTTGCGTTAGAAGACGAAACTTCAGAATCCTCCTTCTCATCATCTTCTTGTTCATTTTGACTCATACTGTTCAAACGCTTAATCAGCTCATTAAACCCTTCAGGCATTTGGTTTGTAAAGTGAAGATAGCTTGAGATACGCTGTAATCCATCTAATAACTCTCTTCTTTCGTCTTCTAGCTCAATAAAATGTAGAGGAGGAATGGGTAGGTTCAAAATGAGCGATTCAATAAAACGGGATTGTTGTACCGTTGACCATTGGAATAACCGTTGATAATTAGGACGAATGATAATTTCTCCCTCTAGTACCTTTTGGCTAATCCAATTCATATCATAAGTATAGGCTTGGATTTGTACTTGTGTACGCTTCTCTTTGATGAGGTCTAAGAGACTTCCGTTTTCCGACATGTGAGTGCAACCTCCTCAAGGGTTTTGTGACCGTGAATAAAATTAAGTCCTTTGGCAGGGTAGGTAAGAGGGGTGTTTAGTAACTCAAACCCTTCCTGTTCAAGCATTGCCTGAAATAACTTGGAAAGGTCAATAGGAATCTCTTTGTAAAAAGAGTTTTGAACCACAAGGCACAGCGAGCCTTTAGGTTTTAGCACCCGATGGAGTTCCTTAAAAGAATGTTGCATGGAGATAAAAAAGCGTAAATACGTTTTATAGTAATACCCTGAGGAGGCTTTGGATGGATGGTGTTTAATGGTTTCTAAAAGCTCATGCACTGCATTAGGCATGGTAGGAACGGAAAGTAACGCTCCTTTGACGGTTGGGGTACCAATCAGATGGGTGCGTAAGTGGGTGAGTGCTTCCTCAGAGAGACCCAGCCATGCAAGTTCTACTCGGGTAGCAATGGCATAATCAATCCGTGTACAGTAAGGAGGCGAGGTAATAATGGCATCAACAGATTCATGATCGAGGGGAAGAGTGTGAGAATTTGCACACTTTAAGATAGCTGAGGCTTTAGGGTGTGTACTCTCTCTTGTTGAGAGGGACTTCTTGAGCTGTGACAAAAAATTAAAGCAGTGGTCTTTAAAGCAGGGTTTGTCAAGTGCAACAAGCTCTTCCGGGGTTTTTGCTTTTTTTATCCAAGTAGGGTTGGACGATCTAAAGGCGTGTAAGGCTTGGCGCAATGCTGTTGTGAAGGAGGTATCTATCAGTGCCTGAAGAGTTGGGGGGTACTGAGCCGCCATGATAGAGGCTTTTAATGCTTCAAGTACCTTAACACTTTGAGGTAAAAACCAATCATGAAGAAGTGGTAAAGGGACAGTGCAACGCTTCTTTACCGTTGCGTCAAAATGCTTTTTTAGTAAGGTCTCTGCTTGCGTCACTTCATCCAAGGTTGCTAAACGAGCTTGTGCCAGCATCAGTACAGCAGGGTTTAAGTCATAGCCAATGGTATGGAAGCCTAAACGATGTGCAACGCATGTGGTGGTTCCAGAGCCATTCCAAGGGTCTAGTATAGTACCGCCAGCTTTTAGGGGTAATGAGCATAAAATGTCCTCTACGAATGCTTCAGAGAATGCAGCGTAGTACTTGATTGCTTGTTGAGAGCCTACGAGTTTAGGGGTTCGGATAGTTTGCATAAGGGTTATCGTATCATAGCCGTGAGTATCCTCCAAGATAAGGGAGGCGTTTTAGCTCATAGGAGAGGATGTCAAGGTGTACCTTTATGCTCGGGTGAGTTTGGTATAACGGGGGTCGATAAGCTTTTTCCCTGAGACACGGTCAAACTGAATGCTGTACATGGTTTTAGGAGCCACGCCCATGAGTTGGTCAATGGTGCCTTCTCCGAAGGCTTCATGGCATACTCGATCACCTTTGGCAAAGGTTTCTGTTGTGAGGGGTTGGCTTGGCGTATGAGAGGCTATGGTGCGGGTGCTAGTACGTGGTTCTTGTTTTCCCTGATAGTTTGTATGGCTTGAAGTGCCTGCTTTACCAAATCGTTTAGGGCCTGAGGCGTAGGTGCTAGAGCCTTCTCCTTTACGCTGAAAGCGTGAGGATTCGGCTTCATCATACACGCTTTCACGTTTGTAGCGGGAACGTTCGGTATCATACTCGTAGCGACTTTGTGCCGTGGCTTCTCCGTAGCGGTCAAGGGCATACTGTCCCGTGAGGAGAGGGGCGGGAATCTCTTTTAAGAACCGACTGGGTGAGGCATACTTCATTTCCCCGTAACGATACCTTGCCCGTGCGTAAGCCATGAATAAACGTTGCTTGGCACGAGTGACGGCAACATACATCAATCGACGTTCTTCCTCCATTTGGTCTTCCTTATCAAGAGAACGCTGATGCGGGAAGGTGCCTTCTTCTAAGCCCGTGAGAATGACGACGGGAAACTCAAGTCCTTTGGCAGCGTGTACCGTCATGAGGGTAAAGCGTTGAATACGTTCGGCGGGGTTGTCTTGGTCAAGGTCACTGAGCAGTGCCATTTTTGCAAGAAAGGCTCCTAGTGCATCGGCAGGGGTACTATCGGGTTCTGTGTCGTACGTTTGATGAAACTGAAACGCCACTTGAATAAACTCTTCCACGTTCTCTAGGCGGTCTTCTGCTTCGGTAGGGTCGTCTTCTCGGAGCGATGCGTCAAAGCTGACGGTTTGGCGAATGTGCATTAAAAGCTGGTCTACCCGAGTGATACGTCCACTTTCCCAAGCTGTTTGCATGTCAATGACTTGTTCAATGAAGCGGGTGAGTGCCATCCACTGTTTGCCTTTCAGAATGCCGTCTTCAGGCTGTAAGCGTCGCATCGCTTCAAATAAACTCACCCCTTGCTGAGAGGCTAAAAGCTCAAGTTTCTCAAGAGAGGTTTTCCCAATGCCTCGCTTAGGAAAGCCCAAGGCACGCTTTAAACTGTACGCATCGGCGGGGTTAAACAGTAAGGTGAGATATGCCATCATGTCTCGGATTTCTTTTCGTTCATAGAACTTCATTCCTCCGATGAGCTGATACGCCATGCCACGTGCCATTAAGAGGTCTTCAATCATGCGGCTTTGTGCATTGGTACGATACAAAATGGCACACTCATTCGGGGTGTAGCCGTCATGGCACATGGCTTGTAGTCGGTCAATGACAAACTGGGCTTCTGCATAATCATCGGTTGCTTCAAACAGATAAAGGGGGTGTCCTTTACCTTGCGTGCTTTTAAGCGTTTTGGGTAAACGTTCTTTGTTATGCTCAATAATGGCATTGGCAGCTTCAAGAATATGCTGTGTGGAGCGATAGTTAAGCTCTAATTTAATCAGTTCACAGCCTGCAAAGTCTTTTTGAAACCCTAGAATAATGCGGAAGTTGGCACCTCGCCAGCTGTAGATGGATTGGTCTACATCACCTACGACTGTTAAAGAGCTACGAGAGGGTAAGCCTGCCTGAGCTTGAGGGTCTCCTGTAGCGAGCAGTTTAATAAGATGATACTGCACGGCATTGGTGTCTTGAAACTCATCGACCAACACATGCCTAAACTGTTGATGATACCGTGAAAGGGTTTCAGGGTG
The DNA here is from genome assembly GCA_046080605.1 of Vampirovibrionales bacterium. Lineage (GTDB taxonomy): Bacteria > Cyanobacteriota > Vampirovibrionia > Vampirovibrionales > JAJTHC01 > JBJTUH01. The sequence continues at coordinate 1,195 of JBJTUH010000083.1, read as the reverse complement.
GTTCATCAATAGACGTACCGTGATAAGCAGTAAGTCGTCAAAGTCTAGGGCATTATTTTCACAGAGGAGGCGTTCATATTGGTCATATAAGCTTGCTAAACGCTCGGCTTGATACCCTTTGGCTTGAGCCGAAAAGCTATGAGCATCCATCCCGACGTTTTTTAACTGACTGATTTGGTCTTTCACCATACGGGGAGGATAGGCTTTATCATCGAGTTGAAGCCGTTTAAGGGCATCTTTAATGACACTTAAGCTATCGTCGGTATCGTAAATCACAAACCGTTGGTCCCACCGTCTTCCTGAGGGAGGGGCGTAGTGTTGGATGCTACCTCGGAGTATTTTGGCACAAATACTATGGAAGGTACCTACCCATAACCGTTTTGCGGTTTCTTCTCCTACAAGCTGTCCCAAGCGTTCTTGCATTTCTCGGGCTGCTTTATTGGTAAAGGTGACTGCCAAAATTTGGTAAGGGCTACACGCCTGCTCGGGGTGATGAGGTCGTGCAAGTAAGTAGCCAATCCGTTTTGTGAGAACGCTTGTTTTACCGCTACCCGCCCCTGCTAGGACAAGTAATGCACCTTCTCCGTGTGTGACTGCCTGATGCTGTTGAGGGTTAAGCCCTTCCGTGAGAGCCTCAAGGGTAAGCGTAGACCGAGTGGGGTAGAGGCTGTGGGTGTCTGTGAAGCCCGAAGGCTTGTCTTGTGTGCCGCCAAAAAGGCTTTCAGAGAGACTTTCAAACGCAAGCCCACCCAAGGGGGCAGTATGCCACTGTGGGGGTAGATGGGTTGGCGATGAAACTTCTCCTTGAGATGCCATGGCAGGTGTGGTGGGCATGGGGAGTGAGGGATTGGAAAAAGGGGGGCTGAGTGTCATGGGGTGAGAAACTCCCTAGTAAGGGTGTGGATGCAATGTACTGCAAGCATGATACACCAACATGTTCGGCTTTTAAACCATCTTGACTTGCAAGGTTTGCCTACAGCTTGGCTAGAGGGTGGTAGGGTGCTGTTCAGTCTGTGAGCTGTCCCGTTTCAGACTTTGCCAGAGGTTTTTGTGCTTCCAAATAGCACATGTCACGGTACCATAAGACACATACAATCCCTGCATAGGCTAAAAAGTCAGCCAGTACACTGGCTTCTGGGGTTTTCAGCCAATGAGACACCGCCGCAATCACAGGGAAGGCTAAAAGTGCTTCAAT
>JBJTUH010000082.1:0-18021 GCA_046080605.1 Vampirovibrionales bacterium | reverse complement strand
AGTCATACGGTTAACGCCGGTGGACTCGGTATGATCGCTATTGGTGTGGGTGGTGCCGATGCCGCTGAGACCATGGCGGGTTTAATCTGGGAAGTCAGAGCGCCTAAACTGATAGGGGTTCACTTAAAAGGAAAACTCAATGGGTGGGCTGCTCCTAAAGACGTGATTTTACACTTGCTGGGTATTTTAACCACCAAAGGCGGTACCAACCATATTGTAGAGTACTTTGGTGAAGGGGTTGACTCTATCAGCTGTACAGGAAAAGGTACCATCACCAACATGGGGGCGGAGTTAGGTGCTACTACTTCTATTTTCCCATATGATGAACGTATGGCAAAATACCTTGGTGCCACTGAGCGTAGCAATATTGCAGAACTTGCCACAAAACACCGTGAGTATTTACTCCCTGATGCTGATGTATTGGCTCATCCTGAACACTACTACGACCAAATTATTGAAATTGACCTTTCAACCCTTGAGCCGCATATTGTGGGGCCTCATTCCCCTGACCGCGCACGTCCTTTATCCACTTTTGCGGAAGAAATTAAACAAGAGGGCTGGCCTGAAACTTTCTCTGCCACTTTAATTGGTAGCTGTACCAACTCAAGCTATGAGGATATTGAGCGCTGTGCAAACCTTGCACGTCAGGCTCAAGCACGTGGGCTAGGGTTAACGACCCCTCTTTTAATTACCCCAGGGTCAAACCAAGTGTATGAAACCATTGAAAAAACGGGTCAACTCCAAACGTTTGAATCGTTAGGGGTCACGGTACTTGCAAATGCTTGTGGACCTTGTATCGGTAACTGGGATAGAACCGATATGCCTCAAGGGCAAGTAAATGCTATCATTACAAGCTTTAACCGAAACTTTCCTAAACGGAATGATGGTAATGCGGGTACGCTTTCTTTCATCGGAAGCCCTGAGTTAGTGATGGCATATGCCCTTTCTGGTAAAACCACATTTAACCCTTATACGGACACCTTAGCCGATGGCAAAACACTTGAAGCCCCTACCGCTGATGACCTTCCTGCGGAAGGATTCGTCATTTCTTGGCGTGGGTTTGTGGCACCTGATGCCTCTTTAGCCCATACGCCGATTGATATTGCTCCTACCAGTGGGCGGCTTGAAATCTTGAAACCCTTTGAGCCTTGCGATTTAGCTTCCTATCAAGAGATTCCCATTCTTGTAAAAACGCAAGGTCAAACCACCACCGACCACATTTCTCCTGCGGGGCGTGACTGGTTACCTCTTCGTGGGCATTTGTCTGGCATTAGCCATAACATGCTCTTGGGAGCCGTGGATGCCTTAACAGGAAGTCCTGCGAACCCTGTTTCTATGAAGGTTTGTGGGGTTGAACGTGGTGCGTCTGCTTGGGCGTTGGAAGCCATGAGGCTTAAAGCGGAAGGGCTTGGTACCGTGATTGTAGGCGATGAAAACTACGGGGAAGGTTCAAGCCGTGAACACGCTGCGATGTCTCCTCGTCTGCTGGGCGTGAAAGTGGTTATTGCTCGTAGCTTTGCCCGTATCCATGAAACCAACCTGAAAAAACAGGGGATTTTACCCTTGGTTTTTGGACGCTCAGAGGATTACGCCCGAGTACAAAAAGGAGACCGTCTCACTTTTAAAGGACTTGATGCACTTGCACCTGGTAAGGCTGTATCCGTAGAAGTGTTACCCATTCAAGGCGGTGCCTCTTTTACCTTACAGATGAACCATTCCTTAACTCAAGAGCAACTCGCTTGGTTCCGTGCAGGGTCTGCTTTGAATGCAGCTAATAGCCCTGTAAGCTAGGCTTTGTCCTTTTCCTAACGAGTGTTTTAGCCTTCTCTCTGTTTCATGTAAGCAGAGAGAAGGCTTTTTTAGAGGATGCTTCTCATAAGGTAGTACGTTTTTAAGTGGGTGAGTGTATCAGTCCCTCTCAAGGGATTTAATTCATAGGGTATACTCAAGCATAGCGAGTTGTGAGTTTAAACTTAACACCATCTCGTGTTTTGAGGTGTGGTGTTTTTGATGCTATCCTCTTGTGATAGCCTGTACCTCTCTTTCCCATAGACCCCAAAGGAAACCCGCCATGGCTTCTTCTAAAAAACCGCCACTTCCTGGGCAAGCACTCACCGAGAAACCTTCTACCTCTGCGGGGAAGGTATCTGTTCCTTTACCAGGGCAAGGGGTGTCTTCTCGTCCTCCTGTGCCGTCGGGGTTAACGCCTCCTTTTCCTCCTGCCGCACAGACGGCGACCCGTCCAAGTAGTCAGGCGATACTTGCCGAGGCACTCCCTGTGATAAAACGTTTTGAGGGATGCCGTTTAAAAGCTTATGTTTGCCCCGCAGGGGTACCTACCATTGGCTGGGGTGCCACCAAAATGAATGGTAAGCCTATCGTGATGGGAATGACTATCACGCAAGCCCAAGCAGATGCCTTATTGACGGAAGATGCCACCCGATTTTTGCAGGCACTCCTTCCCTTAGTACGTGGGGTATTGCACGCAAAACAATACGGTGCTTTGCTGAGTTTTGTCTATAACGTGGGCGTAGGAGCCTTTGAAACCTCTACGTTACGAGGGCTACTGAATGCAGGTAAACTTGCTGAAGCCGCTGCACAGTTTGACCGCTGGACGTTTGCCAATGGCAAACCTCTTCCTGGATTAGTGGCACGTCGTATAGCAGAAAAAGCCCTTTTTCTTGCGGGGATGCCATAAGCGTTTGCCTACAAACCTTTGCAGTACATACCTTTTCCTCTTTTTGTCCCTCTTGGTGGCTGAATGCTTCCATGAGGGGCTTTTATTAATAAAATCTTAACTTATACGCTTGTATATATTCGGTAATGGTATACTTAAAGACATAACTTTAATTAATACACACAGGTAAACTAAACACATATCCTTAAAACTGGAGGCATTGCTTTGTTATCACTTATTCGACATCCGGGTGATTTCCCGACGGAATTTTTAGAGGCGTACCAAGCGAAAAGGCTTGTGTTTTTCTGTGGTGCTGGGGTTTCCAATTATCCATGGGTACCAGATTATTATGGCTCTTTTGAAGCTTTATGTGTATACCTTCTGAACTATTTTTGTCCTTCATGGCAGTTAGTAGAAGGCGAGTTTAAACGCTTGTTTGACCAATGTAACTATGAGCTATTACTTGATAGATTAGATCTAGAGTATGGTAGTAGCCAACTGCGTGCTTTTATTAAGCAGTCTTTGACTCACACAGTTATGAATAGACCTCATCATGAAACATTATTAAAATTAGCTCATAATACGTCTCAAAGTATCATTACCACTAACTTTGATCCCCTATTTGAAAATCCTACGAGTCATCCATTACATTTGACTCCTGTTTATTTGCCAGAACGTTTAGAGTCTTACAATCTTCAAAAGTTTTTAACAGGTAAGCTTGTGTATTTGCATGGTGGTGTGAGTAGTACAGAAAATGAATTGGTTTACACTGAAACACATTTTACAAATGCATACATAAAAGTGATCAATGATGCTTGGGCAACTCAGTTTTTACTACAATGTATGCAACGCTATCATCTATGTTTTGTGGGCTATAGTGTAAATGACCCTTTGGTAAGTAGACTTATGCCTGTATTTAAAGCAAATGAACCTTTTGCTATGGTGACACAGAACGCATCTGAGAGTATGCAACGTAAAGGGATTACACCTTTGAGCTTTGAGAAGTATGATATCATGTGGAACGTATTAACAACATGGAGTGAGCTACCTGTATGATGAGCCGAGAAGCTTTTTTTGACCTTGTGCGTCAGGCGTTTCAAGTGTTTGATACTGAACAGGGGATACTTACACCAAATCAACGTTATGCGTTAAAACTTCTGGGTACACCTGAGGACATGGAAGTAAAACAGGACTTTGACCTGAAACTTTCTAAGCAAACCTCTTTATGGAAGGCTCTAAACTCTGAAAACTCTTTACCTTTAGGGCTGCTTCAAGCATTGACGTATAAAGGCTGTATTGAAACAAGAAAAAAAACCAATCGTAGGTATAAAAACGAAGCTGAAGCTGGTATGTGGTCTGATATTACTGACTGGATTTGTCCAAGCTCTGAGTATGGTCGACTGTTTTCAACCTCATTTGACGAGGTCTCTAAGCCATTACACCCTATGGCAAAGGAATTACTCTTGATTTTCATTCGTAACCTTCATAACCCTGAAACCTTTATGTGGCTTCTATCACAGGCTAACCATAGTAGAAAGTTTTATTTGCATAGGAATCTCATAAGTGGGATAGCGAATGCAGTGTGCTGTCCACAAGAAGCACTCGAAAATAATCCTAGCTTATTGGAACATTGGAAGATACTGCTTTTAAGTCAAGAGCAGCTGTTAAAGCATCAAGCTTTTGATGATAGAGATGAGGAAGAATTACTAAAATTAGCTGACAAGTATTTTTCGTGTTTGATTCATGCTAAGGCTTACTACACGTTTTATAATCGTAAGTATTGCTTTGAAAACAATAAAAGCTATTTTGAAGTTTGCTTTACATGGGTTTTACATGATCACTTAGATGATGATTGGTATAAAAGTAAACTCCCCGAAACGCAAGAGGCTTTAGAGCAATTCCTTCATCAGTTAGAGCATAAGCTAAAAACGTTTGTATGTTACGCTAAACTTGTGCAGAAGTCTGAAAATACCGACACTTATACCCATAAGTTTTCAGCATTATGGCAAGCAGTCATTGAAAAATACCACAGTCTTGTAGGTGAGGTTTATGTTCCTCGTTTAACTGAGGAAGAACAATCCCTCATCAACTCTATCGAGTCATATAGTGCAGAGAGTTGTGAAATGAGATCTGTTCCTAATACCTTTGATGAACCAACAATTCAAAACCTTGAACAACAACCCATTAAGGTTTTATTGCAAGCTCTAGTAAAAAAAGCTCAACAAAGTGACTGGCCATTATTTGATTGGGCGTTAGAAGATTGTGTTAGAGAGTGTTTAAACTGGAACCCTCAACGTTTTTGGGATGCACTGACAAGGTATAGGCAAGTATATGGAAAACGTTATAAATGCGTTACCGTACCAAAAAGATCTGTTTGTAATGTATTAGGGTATGGTAAGCTTCTTCATGTTTATCGAAAAGCAAATTGGTGTAGTGCTAACTGGGATAAGTTGATTGCAACCCAAACTTCGCTTGTGACCCCTGAAAACTGGTCGTGGTGTTTTCAAAGAGCGATTGAGTGGCTTGCGAACTCTAGTTTAGAACCTGATGATTTTTATGTTTGGTATCGGTCTGTATTGGCAAATGTTCCTCAAAGTATTTTTGAGGAAGAGGGAACATTTAACCAGCTCATAGAATTTTTAGAAAAATTATGGCAAATAGGCTTAACTAAGGGTATGCCTGATGATCGATACCATAGGGTGTACTTACAAAATGTGTTTGAGGCATGTTTCAATTTATATGAGCTTTTAAAACAGACCTTGAAAAAGGAAATTATTGTACCTGACCAAATACAAGTGTGTATCTTTGAAACCCTTCATTCAAAGCTTGAGCAAGTGATAACACTTAAAGAACAACACTCTTATTTATACCAAACGTTTGGATGGAATTACTTCATACTTGAGGAGTATCACCCTCATTTTGCAGACACGGTACTATGGCAGAGCATTGTAACGTGTAACCCTCATGAACCCCTACCTGACTATGTGAAAGCATTCTTACAGCCTACAATTCACCTTATTTTTCCTTTGAATAAGCTTCAAGAGCTGAAACCTTTCTTCATCTATAGCTTTTCGCAGTATGTACCAAGGCATGACGATTTAATACGAAACTATTATATTAAGACGGTTGACTATTACATCATTCATCCTGAATTATTTTCTGAGACAGAGTTTCATTATTGGCTTACCTCTTTGAAACAGCTTAGTCCTGATAATGATTCAGGTAAGTATTTACGTGCGACTGTAGACGAACTCATTAAAGGTGCAAAGCAGCATCCTAAAATGCTTACCGCTAACAGGTTGAAAACTTTTCTTACCAACGTATACCCTAAAAATGTATGCTTCCGTAGTCCTTTTGAAACTTGGTTACTGATTCAACTCGCTTTAACGCACCCTAAACACTTTAAGGAGCTTATGCAAACGGTTGAACGCACAGTGGGAATACAACGTATCCCTAATTTGTCTGATAGCCTCTATAACAGCATGTATTTAAGCCTTGAACAAAAATCCGTTCAGGCACTTGACAGGGATAACTTTGAGTATTTTCAAACCGTACTGGAAGCCTTTTTGCCCCACAAGCCTAGTGGTAGACAAAAATGCGATATTAAACATCTTGCTGAGTGTTTAAATGGTGTAAACCTCCGTCCTTCATTGAAAGCCTATTTTGAAAGACATACGGTCTTTTAGAAGATGCTTTATTAAAGTTTTATAGTCATACATCCGAACTAGGAAGAGGGGTAAACGTCTCTGTCAAACAGACCCTTGCCCTTCTGGTATCAAGTCATGCGTGTGTAGAGGTGTTTCTGCACGCTGAAGGATACTTTCTTTTTCTTAGTTTTTATATAGGTCTGTGTGTTGCGTGATAGGTTTCTATCGTTGAGAAAAGGGGATGTCTTTTGAGAGGTTTGTGAGAGCCTTTTTGAAGAAGCCCCCCATGCCCCCCTGCTGAAGTAGAGGAGATTCCTACGTGAAGATAGTGCAAGATGGCTGACTCCCCACCATATCCTGCCCCCTCTTGTTACATCCACGGTTGGATTTGTAACAGTTTTGAAGGATAGACAGGAACTCAACGCAATTGAAGCCTACAGGATGTGTTTATGTGGGTATCGGTGCAGAGAGAAGCCCCTTATAGTGAATGATACGCCTTGGCTTTAAGGCATGGCATCATGAGCCACCCGCAATCATGAAGGGTGTAGGGCATTTGAGAGTTGCTCACTTTCTATTGTTTATATGTGAACACACACTTTTTTATTGTTGTTTTTCAGAGAGAGGATACGAAACGTTTTATGATGAACTCTGTTGGTTTACCCCCTAATATGCCTCCCCTTCCTTTGCCCAGTCCTCCTCCTACTATTAATGGGGGTCCTGTTCCTTTACCTATGCCTGGTATGCCAAACCCAGGTTTACCCGGATTGCCTGGGCTTCTTGGGTTCCCTGGTGCGAATGCGGGTGCTAACGCAGGGGCTACAAGTATTTCTACCGCAGGTCAGTTAGGGTTACCTTCTTTACCTTTTCCTCCGGGTGTGCGTCCTCCTATGCCTCCTTTACCTGGTATGGGTGTGACACAAATTAGTGGCGTAAATGCGGGTGCTAACGCAGGGGCTGCTGCAGGTGTGATTGCAGGCGGACAGATTCAACGAGGAGGTGTCATTCCTCCGAATGTGCATGTGGGTGGTCCACAATTTACAGACATGATTAGTTTGTTTGCACCACTCATTAACGTGAATGCACAGGCTCAAGCGCAGGCTTCTAGCAACAGTAACAATGGCATGCCCATGATGATGATGTTCATGATGATGGCGATGTCGATGATGAATAAGCCTCAAGCACCTGCTAAAAATAATGACGATGACCTTATTTTGGCACTTGCTATGGCAAAATCAGGTGCGAATGCTACTTCTAACGTAAGAGTCATTCAGGATGATTGTGATGATGTGGCACCTCCTCCTCGGATTCGTATTCGTGGTGGTGAAGATGATTGCCCTCCTGGAAGACCTCTTCCTCCTCCTCTAAGAGACGGTGGTCGTCCTTTGCCTCCCCCTCCTCCGAATCGATTTAGTGCCATGTATGCCAATAATGGCTCTGTCTCTATTCGGGATGACGATGACAGACGCATGCCCCCTCCTCCTCCAGGAAAGCGCCCCATGCCTCATCCTCCGATGCCTCCTAGAACCCGAAACGTATAAGGGTTTTAAAGACAAAAAACGACTCCCCCAGCTGTTTTTCAGACTGGGGGAGTTTGATGTGTTAGGGCAAAAGGCTTACGAGTATGACGTTATTCGTAACAGTGTACGGGCATACACTGTACGCATACAGGAGCCTCAACCCTAGGGTTTTGGCAAGGAGGTTGTACCACCATGGCAGGAGGAGGGGTTACCGCCATGGGTGTAGGAGCTTTGGCGTGGTGAGCATAACCCTTTTTTACAGGTGCATGATAACGCTTCGCATAGTGTTTTTTAACGGGACGATGCTGTACCCCTTTGCGAGGGGTTACATATCGTGTAACATAGACCTTCTTCACAACGGTTTTCACGATAGGTTTAGGAACTTCCACAATTTTGGGGACTTCTACCACACGTTCTACCTCTCGGATGATGATTCTAGGTCGAGGCTCTACGGGTAATACTTCGGTATGTACATAGGTTTGTACCGCAGGGCAAGGTGTCATCATGACAACGGGCGTATGAGGTTGACAGGGTGGGTACACGACTTGAGGGGCAGGTAATTGAGGCACTTCATAAGGCATACTGCACCCTTGAGGGTATTGTGGGTTAATGACAATGGCTTGATTGCTTACAATGGGGGTAGTCGTGGTGTATTGCCCTTGCCAACGGTAAGTTTCAGCCTGTGCTTCTGAGATAAACCCAGCCATGCTTAAGCCGACCCCTAAGGTCATGGCACTAAACCCTAGGAAACACCATGTGGAAACTTGTTGAATCATCCTGTGTTGTAAACGCTTCATGGTAAAAGCCCCTTTATACGTGTTGTGTTGGGTATGTCAGTGATATGCAAAGTATCAAAAAAAGACTATTCTAATTCATCAGCTGTTCTTTGGTACAAGGCGAAGTGCCATGAGCAAAAGAACACGATACAAGCATGATACCCAAGGGAAAGCGTCTTAAAACACTATGTCACAAAAGTGTTACATTCTTAGGTGAAGTAGGGTTTATTGGGAGTGGGGGGGGAGCGGCGTTGCTTTTTATACTTCTAGGTCAAATGGAATGCCTGTTTTTTCACAAAGCTGTTGGATTTTCCCTTCGGCACTTGCGAGAGCTTTTTGACATTCATGCAGTGCCTGCGTGCCTTCTTCAAATAAGGCAATGGCTTCCTCTAAGGGAATATTGCCCTTTCTGAAGGCTTCAAGTACCTGTTGTAAGGCTTGAGATGCTTCGGTAAAACTACGGTCAGAGGGCGTTTCTTGAAGAGAGGGTTTGCTACTGGTACGTGCCATCATGGCGTATGTTTCCTTGTGGTTTATCAACGTGAGAAAGGTAAGAATATGATATCATACAGTCTTAGGGGTTACTCTAGGGCTTTTGGTATCTATCGTAGCATAGGTTACAACGTTAGGTTAACAGTTCGTAACATCATGACCCGATGGCACATGGAAGTTATCGCATGAGGAACACGCTATCATTTATACTAGGTCTCATGCGTTGATGCTTATAGTTTCTTCTGGGTTGCTTCGTAAGCAAGCCGTTTACTCCATGGTACATCAAGGGGCTTTATTTTATGACGGTTTCTACCTTTCAAACCCGCCCTGTAGTCAGTCAAGTGACCTCTACGGTTGTGATGCCCAAACCCCTTCAGGCAATGCCCTCAGGGACGAATACTGCTCTAACAACAGTGACACCTCCTCTTGCTGCCTCTGGGGTCACTCATGCGGTGTCACCACAACCTACCCCACTTATTAACCCCCACGGTAAAAACCCCTTTACGGATACCTTGGCACGTTATACGGGCTATTTTAATGAAATGACAGCCGCGGCAAATACGCTTTTGCAAGATACGATTAACCAAGTCACACGGTATAATCCTCGATATCATGGTGTGGCAGATACCCTAGATGCTCTGGCTGACCAAGTCGTGCTTGCTTATTGTGGGATGGATGCTGGCTATGCAGGGGCAAAGGCATACTATGCCACGAAAGAGCGTTTGGCAGACACTAAAACCCCTCATAAACAAGAGGTTGCTACTGCAAGAGGGATTCAAGCAGCCACAAAACAATTCGTGTTTCAGTTTTTTGCTAGTTTTTACTTACCTGCGCTTGTCATTCGGAAGTTGATTCGTCCGACGGGTGAGGCACTTGGGGGCAAAGCACTTGCTAACGTGTTGCATCAAGCACCTGCTCATGCTGCTAAAGTGTTACCAAGAATGACACTTGAAGTTGCAAAACCTTTGACAGAGGAAGCCTTTGCACAGTTGAAGGCTCAGGGGTTAAAGGGTCAACTTTTTAAACCGCTTCGCCAAGTGATTCATCCAGGGGAAGTTGCTCAGATTGTAGGGTATCAGACCCGTTTTACGCAGTTCTCTCAAGAAGCACTGCATCATGCAAAAACTTTGTTACAACAGCCCAAGGTGTTACCTCGTTCCTCGATGGCAGGCTTTATTGCGGGTGTTGCCTCTATTCCCTTATTAGTGAAGCTTATTGATCCTATCGTACATCATGCGACACATTGGCTTATTGAAAAACCGAGCAATGCGTTTATTACGAAACGTTGGGGCGATACCCTTCCTGCTGACACCACAACTCACCATGGGTAGTTTTTGGGTGTTCAGTGGCGTGCATGTGTACCGTCTCTCTGCATGATGACCGCATGGAAGCGTCCTTTACCTTGGTGCATGCTATAATAGTGGTATGGTTATACATGCTCGCTCTCAGGCATCGTTGGTAGGGGTTATGCCAGATTATCTTGCCACTCAGTTGCTACATACCCAGTGCATCCCTCTGATTGTAGGGTCTACCTGTACTGGCAAAACGGCGTTAGGTATTGCGTTTGCTCAGTGGCTGAAACAATCGGGTGTTGATGTCGTGATTTTGTCTGCTGATTCTCGTCTTGTCTATCAGGGCTTAACGATTGGTACCGCTAAACCGTCTGAAGAGGAACAACAGGGGATTGTTCATGAAGGGATTGACCTTGTTTCTCCTACCTGTCCTTTTACGGCTCAAGACTATGCAACATGGGCAACTGAAAGGTTAGCTCATTATCACCGTACTCAGACTATTCCCATCTTTGTGGGTGGCACAGGGTTTTATCTACAAAGTGCCTTGTGTGATTCCCTTATTCCTCCTGTAAAACCTGATGACACACTACGCCAGAAACTGCATCAAGAAGCCTTGACTCCAGAAGGACGTACTTCACAATGGGAGCGGCTCTGTCAGTATGACCCGCTACGTGCTAGCCAACTTCATCCGAATGACACCTTACGTGTGGTGAGAGCCTTAGAGGTGATTCAAACCACAGGTAAGTGTGTTCCACAACGAGACACTTTAACGACGGCTTATCGCTACCCTACGCATTGGTTTAATCTGTACGTGTCTGAACGCGCTGCTTTGTGGCAACGTATTGAAACACGCACTCAAACCATGCTTTGCCATGGCTGGTTAGAGGAGGTGGAAGGACTGGTACAGCAGTATGGTGCTACAGCCCACGCATTGGGGGTAACCCATGGCTATCCTGAACTCATGGCAGTGTTAGCAGGTAAGCTTACTCTGTTAGAGGCACAAGACCGTATTAATATTCAAGTACGGCAATATGCGAAAAGACAACAAGCTTGGTTTAAACGTTTGAAACCTCATGAAGCTGATATTTTGGACTATGAGTCTTCATCGGAGCTTTTAGCTTGGTATATTCATAGCCTAGCAACTACGTTGAATCTTCCTGGGCGTTATGAGGGTTAGCCACTTTGTAAACAGGTGGTCAGTGCGGGGGTGTTATCCCTGAGAAAAAAGCCTAACACCTGATACCCTACTACTTCAGAACGTAGTACAACATGCACAGGTAGGGTTCCTTGGCTGCCTTCTAAAAAGGTTTCTAACAAGATATCTTGATTGTTACTGGTAGGCTGATAAAACAATACTTTCTGACTTCCCAAATAAAGAGGTTTGTCTGTCCCGATGGCAACCCCTGCACATCGAAGCATATGATGCCATGTTTTTGGATCAGATAATTCGGTATGGATAGCACGATGGAAAAGCGTGCGTGTGACTTCAGGCGTAAGTTTTTCTGGGTCTGAAACCACTGACTGCAAAAGACTAAACACAGTATGGAGTTGTAATTGCTGGTCAGGGGTAAAACGTCCTTTTGGCATAAATGTTTCTTCATGAAACAATGCAGGACTTAGTGATGACCCCTCTGGGGTCACCCATGTTGTCCACCCAAGCCATCCGCCAAAACCAAGCAGTAAAAGTCCTATCAGAAGACCTAGTCCAAATAAAAGAGGGTGTCGATAATGCCAAGGGCGTGCTTTAGAACGCTGGGTGGTATTGGCTTGCTGGATATAGGGAACCCTTGCAGGAACTGTTTTTGTCCACGAGGCTTTACGGGTTGGTGTGTGTATAGGCGGCAGTGTACGCCGACCTTTTTGAGAGGTACGTTGCATCAGTGGTGTTGCATCAGATGGAACGTTAGAGGGTTGGGTAAGTGTGGGTGAAGTCTCAAGCGTTTGCATGGTAGCCCCGTTAGATCTTTATTTTAAAATGTATCTGTACTTTCACAAACCATCTAAATGATGTGCTATCATGGGTTGCCTGATACTGGTCGTTATACCATCAAGGACTGAGCATACTTTTCCCACGGGTCAGGTGAGTGTGTTTCATATAATACACCTGAGCGAGCATCTTGTAAAACAAGAGGTGCATACCCTGTCCAGTATTCAAAGGCTAAAGCACCTTGTAATACCAACATTCCTAACCCATGTTGTACGATGTTGGCACCTGCTGTGTTAGCATCGTGCATCAGTGCTGTGGTGAGTGGGGTATAAATCAGGTCAAACACATCAGGGGGGGAGCTTTCGTGACAAAGTGTATCAGGCGGAAATGCCTCTAACCAAGCGTCTTGAGGAATCGGGCGGTCTTGTCCTTCATGGGACACCATTCCCATGGGGGTTGTTTGAATGAGTACTCCTTTTGAAAGGCGACGAAGCGTACTCACCCACATACTCACCGTTTTAGGCCAAACCAGTAATTCTACCCTAATGGGGGTATCCCCTCGTTCGGCACTATGACACTGTACGACTTGTAGATGATGTTTGAAGGCTTCTGCTTTTTTGAGGTCTCGTGCAATCAAGGTAAATCGTTGGACACCTTCTCGAACGAGTGTACTTGCCACGGCTTTCGCACTGCCCCCAATTCCTAAGAAAATGGCATGTCCATCGTCTGAACGTAAGCGGGTTCTTAGGGTAGGGTGTAATGCAAGCCAAGCCCCCATGCCATCCGTATTATGTCCTATCCATGTGTGTGTGTTTCTATCCAATACCATGGTGTTTACTGCACCAAGCACTTCAGCCTCAGGGGTTAATGTATCCAACAGAGGTAGTATGGCTTGTTTATGAGGCAGTGTAAGGTTAAACCCTCGGAGCCGTTGGCTGTGTTTGACTTCTTCAAACCAAGCTTCTAATACGTCGGGTATGACGTGTTCCGCCTCATAGGATACCTTGAGTGTTTGATGGTACACGTCAATAGAGCTTGCATTCATTTCTTGTGCGAACCCTGCATGTAACTTAGGTGAAACACTATGATGAATCGGGTGACCTATGACGGCAAGATGAAGATGCGAAGAGGGCGTGTTCTCCGTGGCATCTATTGAGTTAGAATCGTGGGTGAGTAACGGCATGAGAAAATGAAGTGTTGTGATACAACACATGGAAAAATGATCGGAAAACTAACACAGCTAAACATTCATGAAGGTTCAAAGCGTTTCTTTTAGGATAACGCTTCATTCAGTGCGTCGCACAGGTCTTGCGGATGTTCTAATCCAATAGAAAGACGGATGAGTGAGTCTGTGACACCAATACGCTCACGAATTTCGGCACTTGCCCAACGGTACATGGTGCGTGCAGGGTGACAGGTTAATGACTCAACCCCTCCAAGACTCACGGCATTTGTAAAAATGGTAATACGTTCTAGGAAGCGTGTGGCTGCTTCAAGTCCGCCCTTGACCTCAAACGAAACAATACCCCCAAAGCCTTTGTGCATTTGATGTTTTGCGGTCAAGTGTCCAGGGTGTTCGGGAAGTCCAGGATAGAAGACACGCTCAACTGAAGGATGGGTTTGAAGATATTCCGCCACATGTTGGGCATTTCGTAAGTGTTGACGTACACGTAATTTCAGCGTGCGTACCCCTCTCAGGGTTAACCAAGCAGCGTAGGGGTCAATGGTAGCACCGTAACATTCTTGTGTAAGACGAACGGTGGGGTAAAGGGCTTCATCATTCAGCATAATGGCACCTGCCAATACATCAGAGTGTCCTGCAATATACTTGGTGACACTGTGTACAACCATGTCAATCCCGAGTGTAAGAGGTTGTTGTAAAATAGGCGTGGCAATGGTGTTATCCACAATGGTTTTAAGTCCGTGCTGTTTGGCAAAGGCTACAAGTGCTTTGAGGTCATGTATCTTTAAGCAAGGATTGGTGGGGGTTTCAATATACAAAAGCTTCGTATTAGGTTTCACGGCTTGCTGTAGGGCTTGCGTGTCTTGTAAGTCAACATAAGAGACTTCAATCCCGAGAGGTTTAAGCATTTTTTCAAAGAGTTTAAAGCTACCACCGTAAATGCTTTCCTCTGTGATGAGGTGGTCTCCGGGCTTAAGCACACTCATGACTGCACAGTGAATGGCACCCATGCCACTCGCAAAGGCGAGTCCAAATTGTCCATGCTCTAGTTCTGCCAGCACTTTTTCCAAGGTTTGTGTGGTAGGGTTTGCCATACGAGTGTAGAAAAAACCTGCTTGATTTAATCCAGCAATACCTTCAAGAGCAAACGTACTGGTTTGAAATAACGGAGGAACCACCGCACCCGTAACAGGGCATGGGGCTTGATGGGCATGAATCGCCACAGTTTCTGTGTGCCAAGTGCTGGGTGTTTCATGAGAAGAGGGAGAGGTTGCAAACATGATTCAAGTTCAGTGGTTCAATGTCATTCAAGGGTGTACTATAATGAAACTATATTTTAAACGAGTGTAGCTTGGAAGTATATCCCTGTGGAGGGTGTTCAACACCCCTTACAGAGAGGTGCTTAAACCATGAAGAGAGCGTGTAAAAACAGTATGATAAACTGACCTAATGTCATTACGCACGCACCCTTACTCTTTACTAGGGTACATCAGGAAGTGCCTGTTTGCCTAGTAGTTCTTTACGGCAGGTTAATAGATGCCATCGTATAGTGTACGGAGATTTAGGGAATGTAGCCTAGTTTTTTTAATTCTCGTGCGAAAAGTTCTAGGCTTGTCATGTGCTGTGTTGAAAGGCTATAGGTTAGCATGTCATTGAGATATGCCATGGTATCATCGGTAAGTTCTGGGTTCATGCCTCTGTGAAGTAGTGCATCACGTACTAATAAGCGTTGTTGTTCTTTTGACAGCACCCGCCATTGTTGATACGACTGTGCCAAAGCGTGTACGACTGTTTTTGTGGCATGATGCTCTTCTGCAGAGAGTGTAGTCGGAGAGACCCATACGCCAAAGACAAAGGGGAGTTTTGTTTGGGCGTACCATAAGGATGCTAAATCAAGCGGATTCCAAGCAGATGGTTTTGTGGGGTTTGAGGAGATTCCCACATATCGTGAGGCACCTGTACGAGGCTTTTGACGCTCAATCCACTTGTAAGCGGCAAACGCTTCGTCTCCAATCATCAAAATGGGTGTTTTGTCTTCTTCCTGTAGTACATGTGCCATCCCTTGCCCATGAGGGTAGACTTCAAAACCATCGCGCCATTTGGTAGAAGGTGCAATCATACGACATAGCATACATTCCAGAAGTGCGATAGAGGTTTCAGAGGCATCGGGAACGAGGACACGCATGCCTGGCTTAAATTGGATGGGTGGCACCTGTGTGTAAAGTGTGACGCTTAACACTTGGTCTCGTTGTGAGGCAATACCAAGCTCTTGCCACAGTGTGAGTGTGCTTTGGTTTTTCAAATAGACTAAGCTTGATACGGGTGAAAGTGCAAGCTCTCCTGCTAACACTTTTTTATTAAGCTGTGAGGGTGTACCGTGGCTCCAATGAACTTGCATGCCTCGGAAAAGCGTTTGTTCTACGGGACGAGTAAAGCGCTGCTTATGGAGTTGCTCTTGAAGAGACACTGCCATGGATGCACGTTGGTGTTCCGTTGTGGTACGAAGCTTCAGCATGTCCCAATACACAGGGAGGCAATTCAGAAAGTCAAAGTATCCTACCTCCAGTGTGTCAGGAAACCCAACATCAGGGGTAAGGATTTCATCAGGCTCACCTTTAGGGGGGAACAGCAGTGAATGTTCAAACTCTGACATAGTCATAAGCAATGCGAGGTACGCTCAAAAACCTATATCTAAGGCAATAGAACAAGCCTACAACATAAGCGTCTTTTAAATAGGGTTCATGAAATAAAATCGAGGGAGGTTCTCACGAAGAGTCATTGGCAACGTTATCGTACAACAGGTTGATAAAACAAGTCACGTTCGATCGGGGTTCTACCCGCTGAACGAATGAGATGCTCTAGTGCTTTATCTGTGAGAAGTTGAGAGGTTGCTGTGCCTGCTGAGTGTGCAATTTTCTCTTGTACAACCGTACCATCAATATCACTCACACCAAAGTAAAGCCCTACTTGAGAGATTTTCTCACCGATATGAATCCAGAAAGATTTAATATGTTGAAAGTTATCCAGAAGCAAACGTGCCACTGCAAAGTTTTTCAGGTTTTCGAGACCACTCAGTGCTAAGGAGGGGTCCATACTCGTATTGTCATAGTAACAATTCAGTGGGATAAAGCTGTAAAAGCCTCCACTGCGGTCTTGCTGTTCTCTCAAAGCTAGGATATGCTCGATACGCTCCTGAGGGGTTTCTCCTAGCCCAGCAAGCATCGTGGCATTGCTACGTATGCCCATACTGTGTGCCATGCCATGGATATCACACCAAGCTTCACCCGAGAGTTTTTCAGGGCATACGAGTTGGCGTACACGTTCTGAAAATACTTCTGCTCCTCCACCTGGAAGGGCTTGCAGTCCAGCTGCTTGAAGTGTTTTAAGGGTTTCTTCGATGCTTAACCCATCAAGGTTTGCAATATAGGCAATTTCTGCGGCGGTTAGCGCTTTACGTCCAACCTCAGGGTAATGCTTCCGAAGGGCTTCCAGTAATGAAACATAGTAGCTAAGATTCATTTCATGGTAATGTCCTGCCACAATATGAAACTCTTTCAGGAGGTGTTTATCGCTGTAACGCTCAATGCCTTCCAAGACTTGCTCTACGGAAAGCTTATAGGCAAGCGGAGACTTTGGTCCCTTTTTAAAGGCACAAAACTTACAGTGGTCTTCACAAATATTGGTAGGATTGATGTGATAATTTCTTACCCAATATACATGATTGCTTGCTTCGGCAGGCATGGCTTGAACTCTTGCAAGTTCTGCAAGCATCCCAATTGCCAGTAAGTCATGAGACTCATAAAGCTTTAAGCCGTCTTCAAGGGTTAAGCGTTCTTTATGAGCGACCTTTTCATAAATAGCGTAAAGGGCATGTTCAGGGGTAATAAATCCTGAAAGTATGGGGTCCTCAAGTGCGTTTTTACTCGTATGTGTGACCGTAGGGTATACGTTAGGATACTGTACACGATGTTGAGCAGGAGTGTTGTGCGTGGTAGAGGAGGTCATGGCTGTGTGAAAGACGCTGGCATGTATAAGTAAGTTATTAACACTTAAACGTACTAAGTCATTGTAAGGATAAGGCGTTGTGTCATTTTATGACGTTGTGTCATTTTATGACCTTGTTACACCCTATCATAAAAATGAAACAATTTTCAGCAGTTCCTTGGAGCCTTCATCCCTTTACGGTAATGAACACTATTTTACTTTACGTTGCATGTAGTGTACCATATCACGAGGATGTCCTTTTCTATCAATGGGTTAACGTTATGCCTTCTGACGCATTCACCATTGCATTGAGAAAAGCAACTTAGCACACGCTGACCTTGAGGCGTGTTGTACCGTTTAGCATCATGAGTTTGTTCTGCTAATATCGCCCCTTCTGATGCCTTGTGAAACTGAATGACGTTTGACAATAGGTTCTTTTGATAAAAGCGTGTGCGTTCTTTAGCTTTCTTTTCTGTAGGTAGACGTGTCATTGGTCTGTCTCATTTTTTAATGTTGGTGATAGCCT